>JBDTVX010000001.1:0-55699 GCA_040007015.1 Ferruginibacter sp.
GAGGTATTCCAGTTGTTTTGCACCACTTTAAACGGATAGGAGGCCGCGGCCGTATTGTGAACGATGAGGCATCCTTTCGCTCCCTGTTTGGCGGCTTCTTCAAATTTATAGGTCCAGCGGCCATAATAGGTCATGGTTTTGCCTTTGAACAGATTACTGTCACCGGTATTAAATCCCGGATCGTTTACCAGGATCAATACAATTTTTCCTTTTACATCCAGTTTCGCATAGTCGTTCCAGTTATATTCCGGAGCCACTACGCCATAGCCGGCAAAAACCACTTCATCATTATTAAATGAAGCCATTGAATCTGTTTTGTCGGTCCATATCACATAATCATCCAGGCCCTTCAGTTCAAAATTGCCTTTTGCAGACTGTACCTGCATTGCCGGAGCCGCTGTGGCAGTGATCTTTACCATGGGTACATCCTGCAGGTAACCGTTGCCGTTACCAGGCTCCAGGCCAACGGCCCGGAACTGCTCCTGCAAATACCTGATCGTTTTGGTCTCGCCTTCGCTAAAAGGCTTGCGTCCCAAGAAATCATCGCTGGAAAGAACGGCTATATGACGGGCAAGGCTATCCGCGCTAAAGGCTGCAAGGGCACCGCTTGTATTAACGTTGGATGCATTATCATTACAGGATGAAAGAGATAAAATCAAAGAAGCAATGACAACAGTGGGTAAGATGCGGGGCATAATAATAGTTTTATTTTGGAAAATGAAATTAAGATAAATAGACCATGTATGGAAGGATAAAAAGACCACTGGGTTAAAAAAGGATACACCTGTTTCACGTCGGGGTTTTACGGAAAACACTTTTTGAATTTTTGTTATCCGCTGTGAAAACCACACCGGGACATTCCTTTTTTTTGTAGCTAAACTTTCGAATGGTGTTCTTTAATTTATGACGTGATAAATGATCCGCAATGGTATGCGGTAGAAGGGAGTGACACAGCCCTGCCTGACTGCGTAAAGCAGGCAGGGATGATGCCATGGAAAACAAATGTATGCACCCAAAAAAGTAGTCATTATCCAGGCAATCTTTCAAAAGCCTTCACGTAAAAAAACATATTTAATTCAACCATCTACCAAATCACAATAAAAAAGAAAGATCATCCGTTTCATTCATTTCCTTTCGAACAATTTCCTCTCCTTCCGCATAAAACAATGCTGCTGGAGATTGGCCGATAAATTTTAGCACCCCGTTGTCCAGTTTTAAAGCACTGCCTTCAGGGAGGCCCACGATGGGCACCCCGGGATTTAGTTTGATAAATTCTTCCAGGCGCTGGTCGCGGGTTTCCCCATTATGGCCATCCGGTTTTGCATTGGTGTAATGCGGATTGATCTGGAAGGGCAGTAATCCCAGGGAATTAAAGCTTTTAGGTTCTATTACGGGCATGTCGTTGGTGGTACCAATGGTGGGCCCTGTAATATTAGAACCCGCACTCCATCCAATATACGGGATGCCATCATTTACTTTATCACGGATAATATCCAATAATTTGAGGTCATAAATATCATGCAGCAGTTTAAACGTATTACCGCCACCAACCAGAATCACATCCGCTTTTTCAATAAGCTCCTTTGCATAGGCAGGCATCACCGTAATAATTGAAAAATGCAGGGATACCAGGGCTGTTTTTACTGCCGTTCCATATTGATCGTAATTTTGGCCCACCGAAGCAAAAGGAATGAATGCAATATTTAAAACGGGATCCCCTAAAAAATCCTTTATAGCCGGGATGGCAGTTTCCAGGAAACCAGTGCTACCTGCCCTGGAACTACTAAAAGCTAAAATACGATTTGCAGGCATGATTTAATGAGTAATAGGTAATGAATGATGAGTGATGAGTATTGCCTGTGTAAAAAGACAGATGCCGGTTAGCTGGCCTCCGCCCAGCCATTTAACTAATAAAATTATTAAATAACCTGCTGTAATTTCAAAGATATTATTTAAAGAAAGGCTGGATGAATTAAATTTACGGTGGCTGGCTGATGGAGGCTTACCAGGCAGGGTTTGAATTTTTGAAACTGGTATCACCGGGATTTTTTGCCTCACTACTTTTGAAGTTATTAAAATTACTTAAAGCTATCTATATGGAACAACTGCACATCGCATCGCTCAAAAAACTGCAGGAAGCCGGAAGCAACATTGCCGGCCTGCCATTTTCTATCAGGATACTGCTGGAAAATGTGTTGCGTAACCACGACAATTTCGCTATCACCGATGAACATCTTAACACATTGGTGAATTGGGACCCAGCCGGCACAGATAAGGAAATCCCCTTTAAGCCCGCAAGGGTGCTGATGCAGGATTTTACCGGTGTGCCGGCTGTGGTGGATCTTGCCTCTATCAGGGCGGAAGTGATCCGCAGGGGAAAGGATGGCAGCCGTATCAATCCTGCAATACCGGTGGACCTGGTGATAGACCACTCCGTTCAGGTTGACTTTTTTGGAACAGATTATTCCTACAACAAAAATGTGGTGTATGAATATGAGCGCAACAGGGAACGTTACCAGCTATTGAAATGGGCGCAACAGGCCTTTGATAATTTTACAGTGGTTCCGCCAGGGATGGGTATTTGCCACCAGGTAAACCTGGAATACCTGGCCAAGGGAGTCATCAACCGCGGGGGCTGGACATTTCCGGATTCCCTCGTGGGTACCGATTCACATACGCCCATGGTAAACGGGATCGGTGTACTGGGTTGGGGGGTTGGCGGCATCGAGGCGGAAGCGGCTTTATTGGGACAGCCTGTTTATTTTACCTGCCCCCAGGTAATAGGATTAGAGTTGACAGGCCAGTTATTGGAAGGTGTAACGGCTACGGATATGGTATTGACCATTACAGAATTATTGCGGAAGTTCGGGGTAGTAGGAAAATTCGTAGAAGTTTTTGGCAATGGCCTGGATCATTTATCTGTTCCCGATAGGGCCACCATTTCAAATATGTCGCCCGAATTTGGTTGCACGGTTACCTATTTTCCGATCGATCACCAAACGCTTCAATATATGCACATGACCAACAGGCCGGCAGAACAGATAGCATTGGTGGAAAGCTATTGTAAGGAAAATATGCTTTGGCGCAGCGGAGATGAAAAAATAACTTATACCCATATCATTCAAATGGATCTGTCGCTGATACAACCTACGCTTGCCGGGCCAAAGCGGCCGCAGGACAAAATACTGGTAAAAGAAATACATGAAAAATTTGGTGAAATGCTGGATAAGGAATATAAACGGATCTACACGCCCGAAGGAAAACGCCGTGACAATGCCTGGCTATCGGAAGGGGGCTCCGGAACTGCATTCAGCTATGAAGTTCAGAAGCCGATTGATGAGGTGGCGGTTGAGGTGGACAGTCTTCAATCCGTGCGTATCAAACTCAAAAACCAGGAATATGTTTTGAGCGATGGATCTGTTACGATAGCCGCCATAACCAGTTGCACCAATACGTCCAACCCTTCGGTAATGATCGGGGCCGGGCTGGTGGCAAGAAAAGCGATTGGCCGCGGGCTTGATACAAAGCCCTGGGTAAAAACCAGCCTGGCGCCAGGTTCGCGGGTGGTTACGCGGTATCTTGAGCGTGCGGGTCTATTGAGCGATCTGGCGGCCCTGCGTTTTCATACGGTAGGCTATGGCTGTACTTCCTGCATCGGAAATAGCGGGCCTTTGCCCGCGCATATTGCCGAGGCCGTGGATAGGGGCAAACTTATTGTTGCTTCTGTACTTTCAGGAAACCGTAATTTTGAAGCAAGGGTACATCCGCAGGTAAAAATGAATTTTCTTGCATCCCCGTTGCTGGTAGTTGCTTATGCGTTAGCGGGCAGGATCGATATCAATCTCGTTACTGACCCGTTGGGTTACGACCCCAATGGCGAGCCAGTATACCTCCGGGATATATGGCCCACCCAGCAAGAGATCAATGAGGCCATGAAGACGGCAGTTTTGCAGGAAGATTTTGATACAATTTATAAGGTAATATTTGATGGAGATGAGCAATGGCAGGGGTTGCATGCCCCTGCAGGCAAAGACTACCACTGGAGTAAAGATTCCACTTATATAAAAGAAGCGTCATTCTTTAAAAGCCTTCCGGAGGAAGCAGCGGCGTTAAAGGATATCATCAATGCAAGGGTGTTGCTCAAACTGGGGGATTCCGTTACTACCGACCATATTTCCCCCGCAGGTTCATTTAAAGCGGATTCTCCTGCAGGTAGGTACCTGGTTGATCATGCGATCGGCCCCAGGCTCTTTAATTCATATGGATCACGCCGGGGTAATGAAGAGGTAATGACAAGGGGTACTTTTGCCAATGTGCGCATCAAGAACCAGCTTTCACCAAAAGAGGGCGGTTTTACCACGCTGATTCCAACAGGCACAATACTTTCTGTATATGACGCAGCGATGCAATACGCGGTACAGCAAGTGCCTTTGATCATACTGGCAGGGAAAGAATATGGAAGTGGCTCCTCCCGCGACTGGGCTGCAAAAGGAACCAACCTGTTGGGTGTAAAAGCGGTAATAACGGAAAGCTATGAACGCATCCACAGGAGCAACCTGGTAGGGATGGGAGTAATACCGCTTGAATATATAAACGGGGAAAATGCGGAAACACTGGGATTAACCGGGTTTGAATTGTTTACCATTACGGGGATCGCAGATGGCTTGCTGCCGGGGGAAATATTAACCGTAATTGCAAAGCAGGACAATGGAAAGGTCACCAGCTTCCAGGTTAAATGCCGTCTTGATTCGGCAATCGAAATAGAATATTATCGAAACGGCGGCATACTCCAATATGTGTTAAGGGATTTTCTTAAAAAAACATAATTTGCTATAATATAAAGCGTTTGTCCTTAGCCGTTATATTACCGGTGTTGCTCATAATAATTAACCTGGATTGATCCGATTAAAAGTTGGAGTTGTTGCGGGGAAAGCGATCCATCTCCGATAGCTTGTAAAGCTTCTCTTAAATGCTTTTCCGTTCTGATGCCAACTATTGCGGATGTTATGGAAGGATGCTGTAATACAAACCGGATGGCTGTTGCTGTAGCATTGCTTTCTGCAGGGGTAGCGGCTTGTATTGCTTTTGCAGCAGCTATGATTTGTTTTTCGTTATACCCTAAATAAGGTTTTGCAGACTTGCCGGCCAATAAACCACCAGCTATGCTTCCCCTGGCCAATATCCCGATATGATGCTCCTGCAAAAGAGCCAGGCAGGTTTCTTCGGGCCGCCGGTCGGCAAGGCTGTATTGCATCATCACACTCACAATATTGCTGCGCCGGGTATATTCCCTGATCACATTGGGTCTTATGGAGGAGATGCCGTAATATCTGATCTTACCCTGTTGCTGTAATAATTCGAATGCTTCAATGGTATCATCAATAGGATCATCTATGGTACCTCCATGTAGCTGGTAAAGATCAATATAATCTGTTTGAAGGCGTTGCAGGCTTTGATCTGCGCAAGCTAAAATATATTTCTTACCGGGGTTCCAGTCCCACCCGCTGCCGTCAGTACGCCATTGATTACCCGCCTTTGTAGCAATGATCACTTTATTTCTTTTTGCCCTTAGGGCCTTACCGATATCTGTTTCATTGAATCCTTTGTGATAAAGATCCGCTGTATCAAAATAATTGATCCCGCTATCAATTGCTTTATCAATAATGGATTGCATGTCGGCCTGGCCAGGTTGTAAAGACATACAACCAAAACCTACCCGGCTGATATTTAATTCGGATTTACCCAGCAGTTGGTAAGTCATCGGCGATTGCTGTCCTGGGATCATTATTTTAAGGAATTTAATTCAACGCCAGGAATACTTGTAATAGCTGTGACGTCTTCGGTTAATTTTCAAAATCCTGTATGCTTCTTCCATTCTCCAAACGCTCTCCATATTGTCCTCTTGTATATTTATCAATAACCCTGTTCCAGAATACCCGGGCCGGTTGGTTGCTTTCTTTTTGATAGACTTCCCACTGCCCCCTATGTAAATTGAATACCTCTCCTGCTGCTGCTTTGCCAATACCTTTTCTCCTGTATTTCTTCATAATAAAAAATTCCGCTATTGAAAAATAACTTCGCTCTTCTGTTTTTATCAGTCTTACCAAAACAAAACCGATATATCTTTCATCTTCTTTTATAAAATAAGGAAACCTGTGATTTTCCTTTTTCCAATAGTCTTCTAAATTGGGATAGGCCCCAAATAATCCTTCGGATTCAACATCAGATTTAATATATTCCGAAAAATCATACATATAAAATTGCATTAAATTTTTCATTACCTCTTTATATTCGGATGTAGCCGGAATCAGTTTGAAATTCATGAAAATTTATTGAGATTTATCAGCTTTGGATAACAATCCGCTAAACTGGTAGCCCCTGGTTTTTTGCGGATACCGGGACGTTCTTTTTTGAAAATCACGGCTTGCATTAAAGGCAATTTTATTTGATCGAATCATGTTGACTGGCACTGGCCTGGATGCAGAAAATATTTCAGAGCGGCAAAAGGGATTCGAACCCTCGGCCCTTAGCTTGGGAAGCTAATGCTCTACCAACTGAGCTATTGCCGCTTTTGATCATCATTCCAGATGCTAATTTACTTTTTTATTTTGATCATCGGCCATACTTTAATTTTTATATTGAAAGATTGAAATTTATAACATCGTTCTATTTTGTGAACAAATGACTTAAAATAAAGCGCAGAAAAAGTTCAACTTGCCGTTCCGGTGTAAATATATTTTGTACTTAATAAAATATCTTACAGAATAATGAATATCCATAGCAATGAAATATGGTGTATATTTCAAACTAAAACTGGCAAACTAACCCATTTAGTATGGCGTCTCCGCAAAAAAAGAAAACCGGGAATATATTTGTACGCATGCATCCGCTACAGCGGATATTACTGAGTGTCGGGATGTCGTTGATTACTTTTTTATTCATTCGTAACCATCATTTAAACTGGGTTCTTACCGTTACCATTCTGTGGGATGCATTTGCCTTTTCATTTATCCTTACCAGCTGGATCGTTTTTTTTACGCGTTCTATTCCGGAAATAATTAGGTGGGCAAATAAAGATGACGGAAGCAGGCTTTTTGTGATGGTCAGTATTTTGGTTAGTGCATTTGCCAGCATGTTTACCGTTTTACTTTTGATGATCTCAAAAGATCAGCCATCTGACCGGGAAATAATTACGGTATTTTTATCAATAGCGGGGATGATGCTTTCATGGGTAATGGTGCATACGATCTTTACTTTTCATTATGCCCACCTGTATTATGATGAAAGCAAGGATGATACACCAGACAACACAGCGCTCGATTTTCCCAATGAAAAATGCCCGGATTATATTGACTTTGCGTATTTCTCTTTTGTCATCGGCATGACCTTCCAGGTTTCGGATGTAGAGATCAGTTCCCGTAAGATCAGGAGAACGGCACTGGCACATAGCTTACTGGCATTTGCACTGAATACATTTGTGGTGGCGCTTACCATTAATTTAATTGCCGGGTTGAAAAATAGGTCAACTAAACCATACATAACCGCAGCACGGTATTTTCACAGGCACTACTGCGAAAAATTGACAGTCGCTAATAATAGTCCGTTCCTGGCAATTTTTTATAAATGGCTGTTACGAAATTATCCACCAAAAAAGCGAAAATAATAAATGACCTGCCCGGTGGATTTTTGCGGTTGAATGGTTAATTAATTTATTTTGCATGCCTGGTTTAACATTTTTTGGTAAAATTGTTGTAATAAGAAATTAAATTAAAAAAAAATGCAGAGTATATACCGGGTTATAGTAAGCGCTTTTTTTATCCTGGCGATGCAAAGCTGCAGTAAAAAAACTCATCCCAGCCCGGCGGTAGTGCATACTGAAATAAAAAGCGATACTACATTGGTAAAGAGTGATACTTCATTGGTAAAGAGTGATACGGCATTAAAAAAAACTGATTCATTGACGGCAATTAAACCGGTGATAAAACGAAAACCAATAGAATCAATTCCTAAAGTAATTGCGGTGAACGATAAGTATGCAAATAAAAGTGTGGATGGCAGGTATTACTATGACCTCCAGGGGCACCGTTACTGGCGCAGCAATAAGGATGGTAAATATTATTTATTTAATAAATCCATGCTTACCGATGATGCATTTAAAAAGCCTGATAAAAAATAATTTCGGCGCTACCGGGAAGATTTTTATTGCCACGATCCGATAGCTATCAGAGGCGCAAATTGGCGCTAATAAATTGGGGATTTCCAGTTGGCAGCCAGTTTTTTCTATAGCAAATCCAATTCACATTCCCCGCTCCCCGGCTCTTGTAGCTTATCCAGTAAGGTTGACCAGGTTAATTATCGAACAGCTTGACATTACATTTAACAATAAATTCAGAAGGATATTTGTTGCTATCCTATACATTTTTGCGTCTAATAGACAAGCAGTTTAAATGCTCTTTATATGAAAAATAATTCTACACAGCAGGAAATATTATTAATGACAGGCACCGGGTTTGCGTCCAGGCAATACTGCGAAAGAGATACACCTGATAACTCAAAAAATCTTCCTCAAAATGAAAAATTGAAAGACGCGTGCTGGAATGGTTTGCTAAAGGAAATGCTTCCGGAAGTGTTCCTGTTTAAAGATCCCGCTGTAAAACTGTATCTATGGCAGGTTAGGGAAGCGAACCGTTTTTTTGCATTGGAAATGAGCGAATACCCGACAGCAATTAATAAATACGGATCGATTGATCCTTACCGTTTTATGACGGTGCAGGAATTCAATTAATATGCCGCTAAAGCGAATATTCAATTGACCTGAATCATTCAGCAGGAAAGCATTTTTTGAAATCCGCGTCTTTGATAAATGAGGTTATGCCCCTCGATCAAATTAGCGATTAGCCGTTGATTTTCTTTTTTCCTGTTGAAATGAAAAATGACCCGGCTGTTTCTGTATTCAAAAAAGAATGACTCTGTTTTTAATTGGGTAAATTGATTATCGCCTTTTTCTTCCAGTAATTCTTTTTCAAGAAGACCGAATTTTGATGCCATTTCGAACTGTGCATTCGCCAGGGCCTGGTTTTTCATTAAAAGAACCAGGGATAAGTCCCCATCTTCATAATATTCCTTACAGTCTATCTTTTCAATTCGTAAATTTTCCTGCCTAAATAAGGCTGCCATTTTTTTAAACTGATAGCTTATTGAATGGGGGCTTATGTCATCAGCCAATAGTTTGGCTAATTCATTCAATATTTTGGATATGTTTTCAGGTACCATACGGGTGGCTTTGAGAGGCTTTAATCAAAGCACGTGCCGAATCGAAAATATATTCATTATCTGCATAAATAATATTCCTTCGATGCCTTGTTCCTGTTTACATCGCATCATAAAACCAGGTAATAATTCATTTTTGAATCACCGTTAAAGAACTTGTATAGGCCGTTGCTGCCTCTTATTTTAAATGGTCAGGTAGCGTAAATTACGAATCTGTAAAGGATTGGCCACTAAAAAAGTTTTACATTAAGCGATATAACCATTAGTATCCCGGAAGTATGCATATATAAGTGAATTTTTATGATTTTATGTATATATTGGTGCCGATAGTATGAAATATAGCACCTGATTTATGAAAGAAAAATTTTACGATGTAATAATTATTGGCGGCGGGCCCTCAGGGGCTACCTGTGGAATTTTTTTAAAAAAGCTGGATCCGTCCTTGCGCGTTTGTATAATCGATAAAGAAAGCTTTCCCAGGAAAAAGCCTTGTGGAGACGGCTTAAGTCCGGGTGTTGTGGATATTATTAACGAGGCTGGGTTCGGTGAGTTTTTTTTTGAAAGGTTTCCTATTAGCAATTTTGAGCTTTCCTGTGGAAATTCAATTGATATAAAATATGATTTGCGTAATCTTTTTGAAAGCAATTCGTATGGATTTGTTTACCAGCGGGAACTATTTGATGAAAAATTAATTGATTGTGCGGTTAAAGCTGGAGTTGATTTTTTTCAAAAGCATAACATTGCTGAAATCAGGGAAATTGAGCCATGGCGTACCCAGGTAAGTTGCCGGTATGATCGGGACAATTTTCAATTTATTGGGAAAATAATTGTAGGCGCTGATGGGGCCAATAGCAAAATCCGTAGCTATTTAAAAATACCCTCCAATGATGACAGGCACATGGGTATTGGCCTTAAATATTACTGCAGTTACAAAGGGTCGGATGAAATGTCGCTCAGGATTGATATACTTAAAAGCCTGAAGTCTTCTTACGGCTGGTTTTTTCCTTTTTCAAAAGATTTAGCAAATATCGGGATTGGGGTTAATGTAGACGTTTATAAAAAGTATAAGATCAATTTAAATAAGGAGTTTGATAATTACCTGCTATTCCTGAAAGATAAAATGCAATTAGAGCTGATACCGGGATCAAGAGGAGGTTATCCCCTGCCTTATGGAAGTCAAATGCCTAAACTGGTTCATGGGAATAAAGTATTAATTGGAGATGCCGCCTCAATGATCAATCCACTAACAGGAGAAGGAATTTATTATGGGATGTATGCGGGGAAAGCACTGGCTGCTAATATTGCCGGTAGCTTTGGTTCCGGAGATGAGCTGGGTACAGCCTTGCAAAAGTTTTCTGTTGATTTTCAAAATCGATTTCAAAATCATTATAAATTGAATTTAAGGATTAAGAACCTCCTGTCATCTCCGTTTTCAGGAATACTTTTGAAAGCTTTGGCAAAAGATAAGGTTTTGTTAGGCAAGGTAATGGGTATTATGCTGGGGAATTCAAACAGCTTTAATGTTGAAAATTTTAGTTTGAAAGTAATTAAAAAATCTACAAAATATATTTATGAGCAATTTAAAAGTCATATATAATGAATCAATATGTACCCCGGATAAACAGCTAAAACTAAACGTAAAAATTTCTTTAAGATTTCGAATACCCCTGCCTTTAATCTTTATCCCAACACCCGAAGGCTACAGGTTTTAATGGGGGAAGTGCTACTTTTTTTTCACGTACAAAGATTAACCTGCTTTATAAAAAACTATTGGCAGCGGGGCTGGTTTTAAACCGGATGGTCAGCGACCTGGAAAATTCCCCGATAGTAACTTCGCCTTTAATTTGTATCATTATTTTGTGTATGCGCTGCTATTGTAAAAAAGAAAACCAGCGGAGTAAAAAATGAAAATTTTTTAAAAGCGCATGCGTGCATAATTAATATTTACCTCATAATTTTACCGTGTATCCCTGAGTTGATGCAGAATAAAAAATATTTGATGTATATCCTGCAACGGTGGTAGTTGCGACATTCTAAAAAGCGGGGAGCAGGCACAGCATAGAAGATTGAAATATTATCCTCCCTGGATGTTTTTGCAGGTTCAGGCTTTTAATATTTAAATAAAAAACCGGGAAAGCTCAAAATAGTTACCGGGAAATAGTCCAGATAAATTATAATGCAAATAAGTCGTTAAGGGACTTGCATTTGTCATAATTAGATATTAAGTTAGTATCAAAATTCATTGCTGTAATCTTTGTTGATCGTTCTTAAAAAGATTTACAGCGATGCCATTTTGCTTTATATCCCGGTATACTTTACAACCTATAAAATTAAAACCCAATAGCGGAAACTGAGTGTACCGACGACTTTCATAAAAAAAATGTTGATTAATTATAAAACCGGTAAGCCGAAAACGGAATTTAGAGTAGGCAAAAAACAAACTATTATGTGTAATTATCATGATCAATTCAATCCTATCCACTGTATTCTGCCTCCTTACATGAGCGATAAATTATCGGATAGCAGCAATAAAAAGAGTGCCCAGATAGCTTTAAAAAATTCGGTTGAAAATGTTAAGCTGCGTGCAAAGCGGGAGTTTGTCGGAGGGTTGTCGGCAAGGCAGGCCCTGCTCCTTCAGCCGGCGGCAGGCGCAAAAAAGAAGGTTGCAAAGCTCAATATGCAGGTTTTAGATTTGAAACATGGAACAAATCCTTCTACAGCGCATTTGGTATGGGATAATGGTAAAGCGGTAAAGCCCCTGGATAAAACGGCTAAGAACGTAGTTGCTGCCGGAAGCGCCACCTGGGATACGTACTATACCATTTTTGGTCGCAATTCGGTTGATAACCTGGGGCTTTTATTAAAACATTATATTCATTATTCTAATAAATATGACAATGCAATGTGGGACGGAAGCGAAATGGTATATGGAGACGGCGATGGAACTGTTTTTGGTGATTTTACTTCCGATCCTGATATAATAGGTCACGAACTTACGCATGGCGTTACTCAATATGAATCAAACCTGGAATATCACGTTCAAAGTGGGGCATTGAATGAATCGCTTTCGGATGTTTTCGGGATAATGGTAAAACAGCGGATGTTGAACCAGGATGTGAAGCAATCCAATTGGCTGATAGGCGAAAATGTATTGATTGGCAGTCAGTATGCTTTGCGTAGTATGAAGGCGCCGGGTACCGCTTATGTAAATCATCCTGATTTAGGCAACGATCCCCAACCGGCTACAATGGATAAATTCGTTAAATTGCCGGATACCAGCAGGGGCGACTGGGGTGGTGTCCATTATAATTCAGGCATTACCAATTTTGCTTTTTATGTTACAGCTTTTAATATGGGTGGTTTTGCATGGGAAAAGGCAGGTAAGATCTGGTACAACGCAATGACGGATAATGCCCTTAAACCCGATGCAAAATTTGCGGATTTCAAAAAGCTTACCATTGCCCATGCTGGTAAATTATTCGGTGCCGGCAGCAAGGAAGAAAAGGCAGTAAAAGATGGATGGAAAGCGGCTAAAGTATAAGATCATGAAAATAAAACTAGTGCAAAGCGGTGGCCTTTTACCAGTAACTAAAGAAGCTGTTACAGAGGTGGATTGGACCAAAGATGAAAGTGAACACCTCCTTAACCAGATAGCAGTTGACGATAACCAAAAATCATCCATGGTGAGGGATGGCATTGACCACACGATTGAAATTAACAATAAGGAAGTAGCTGTCAATTTAGAAAAGGCGTCGGGCAAATATGCCGAGGTATTTGACCACCTGAAAAAAAATTTGAAAATAGTAAAAACCTAGGCTGTTCATGTATCTTTAAAACAGGAAATGGTTATCCGGGAGGCGTTTAAAAGTGTAACTTTCGTTTCCCCTGCTGCAAATTATAGATTAAGAATGTGGCAGATCCGAGGCCACTCCGACAGCCGCTTTATCAACCACCGACGGGGTTGGGTACCGTCGTCGGGATTGTAACCGCACAACCTCGTCAGCAGTTGTAACCACTGACGGCGGTTGATTGGTCTTTTTTGACCAATACGTAATTACGAGACATCCCAAAATCATTTTAATTCAGTTTATTAGAAACTGTTTTAATTTAATTGAAACGTTTTTTGTGTCGCGTCATCGATGCCATTTTGATCGCGCCGTGTCGGCACCAATATCGACGCCTTGAATACTTCGGCTACGCCCATTACCAATGCTGGTTAACAAAAAAATCAATTTGATTTCTTAAAATTTTTATTTATTTTACACCTTGCTTCTTTGCATTTTTGAGAAAGTTATAAATACAATATGCAGTAATTGTTGCAGGCACCTTTCAAAATTGTTTCTTCATTTTGGTGATCTTCAACGGTCTATGAATTCAAAAAAGTATTACCCGGCCTGGAGTTATTTTATAATTGATTATTAGATTATTATATTCCTGTGAAAGGGAATAATAATAGGTGACCCTTAAATCAAAACAATTGAAAACAAACAGAATTCAGCAGCGGACACGGCTCTATGAGGATCCGCAGAAAGTAAAAAAAGCAGGGTTGTATCCCTACTTTCGTCCCATAGAATCTGAGCAGGATACAGAAGTTATTATTGGTAAAAGAAACATCCTGATGTTTGGCTCAAATAGCTACCTGGGCCTAACGAATCACCCGAAAATAAAAGAAGCCGCTAAACAGGCAATTGATAAATACGGTACCGGTTGCGCCGGTTCGCGCTTTTTAAATGGCACCATCGACCTGCATAATAAACTGGAGCACCAACTCGCTGAATTTGTTGGCAAAGATGATGCAATTGTATTCAGTACCGGTTACCAGGTGAGCTTAGGTGTTATTGAAGCATTACTTACCCGCCAAAGCTATCTTTTCCTGGATGAATTGGATCATGCCAGCCTTATTGACGGAGCCAGGCTATCGTTGGCCAAGGTTTTCAAGTTTTTACATAATGACATGAGGGATCTGGAAAAAATGCTTTCCAGGGTTGAACCCGATGCCTTAAAGCTAATTGTGGTGGATGGCGTATTCAGCATGGAAGGCGATATCTGCCGCCTGGAAGAAATTGTACAACTGGCTGAAAAATATGATGCGGAAGTGATGGTGGACGATGCGCACGGCCTGGGTGTTTTAGGTCATTGCGGATCAGGCACTGCCGATCACTTTGGTCTCGGGGCAAAAGTTGACCTGATCATGGGTACATTTAGCAAATCATTAGCATCGATCGGTGGATTTGTCGCTGCAGAAAAAAGCATTATTAATTATTTAAGGCATAATGCGAGATCGCTGATATTCAGTGCAAGTATATCGCCGGCCAATGCAGCCAGTGTTTTAGCCGCGCTGGAAATTTTGCGTTCTGAACCGGAGCGGATTGAAAAATTATGGCAGAATGCAATCTTTGCGCAGGAACGTTTAAAGAGCGCGGGTTTTGATATTGGAAAAACCGAATCGCCCGTCATACCTATCTTTATAAGAGACAATATGAAAACTTTCCAGGTTGCACAAATGTTATTCGAAGAAGGAGTTTTCGTTAACCCGATCGTTTCACCTGCAGTTCAAAGCCATTCTTCGCTAATCCGCTTTTCGGTAATGGCTACACACTCCACAGAGCAAATTGAAACAGCTGTTGAAAAACTAGAAAAGGTTTGTCGACAGGCGGGTTTAACTCTTCAGAATAATTACAGTTATACCGTAAATATGAAATAAGGAGGTTCACGGACCCGTTTGAATGACCGGTGAAATCGTGCCAGGCAGCCATTCAGTTCTATACCTGGAAAGATATTATCAGGTACAGTGCGGGTGTCGGCTTGTAGTAGGAAGTACCCGGAATAAAGTAATTCTTTTTTCCTGAAGCCATCCTCCTTGTCGCTCGCAAAACAGCTTCCATCGCTGACCAAATGGCTATATATCCATCCCCGCTTCAGAATTATTTTTTAGTAGTAATGCCATAAAGTGGGTTATCTTTATTTTTTTGTAAAAAAGATAAAGCTCAACATGCATCATGACTTAATGAAGGTATTGAGGTGCCCGGTTACCAAAAGCAAACTAACGATCCACATCCTTAAAGAAACCAACGGATCATTTAATGATCAAATTATCCCTGTTATTGAAGAAGGAATATTATTTGCAGAACAGGACTGGTTTTACCCGCTAATAAAGGGAATACCAAGATTATGTGTAGAATCATTTTTGGACCACGGAGATTTTTTAAAGAATCATTTACCTGATTATACCGCCAGGAAAGAAAAGTTGCTTTTACAGTATGGTGATCTTTTACATTTTGTGCTTAAGAAAAATAAACGTACCAAAAAAAGTTTTACATTGGAGTGGGGGCTTTATGATTATGAAAAGGACAAAACATGGGACGCAGGGGATGAGGCAATGCTGGATCGCTTTTTAGCAGAAACAGGTGAAAGCATCGCATCGTTAAAAGACAAATATATTTTCGATGCCGGTTGCGGAAATGGTAAACTAAACTGCTTACTGGCAGGGCAGGGTATTTCTAATATAGCGATGGATTTTAGCAATAGCATTGAAATGGCAAACCGATACAACAAGTCGCCCAACTTACATTTTATACAGGGCGATGTACAATTTCCCCCGGTTGCATTTGATTATTTCGACCTTGTGCACAGTAGTGGAGTTTTAATTGCCACCAACAATACGGAACTCTCCTTTTCCTGTTTGGTGCCAATGGTTAAAAGCGGGGGAAAATTAAGCGTATGGCTGTATCATCCCCGTAAATCTGCATTGCATAATTTGTTTAATTACATTCGCTCCTTCACATCAAAGCTTCCGCTTCGTTTACAATACTATTTATATGCAGTAACCATATTTCCCCTAAGCTACTGTATTAAAAAAATAAAAGGAAACCCTCAAAATGCAAGGGAAATGATGGTAGATATCCTGGATTGGTTTACGCCTGAATTTCGCTGGGAGCACGGGCACTATGAGGCGGCTGCCTGGTTTTACAAGCGCCGGTTTAAAAATGTAAAAGTTACAACAGATTCGATGTTCGGCTTTAATATCATTGGGGAAAAAACAGGAGCTTTATAATTCTTCCTTCATTACGGGGAGATCATTATTACCAGGTAGCTTTAAAGATTGTCTGTTGCTTTTAAAATAATATAAGAGGCCCCCTCCAATGATAAAACCGGTGAATAAGAAAACGGCGGTAAGAGAAGTGAGTTGGGTGAAATACTGTTTGGCGTAATACAAAATGCCAAACAAACCGGCAAGGGCAAGCGATAATCTTATCAAAAAATATACCGGTACCAATGCACGGATATTTACCTGCATAACAACAGCTGATTGCCACAGGTAAAAACCCGCCTGTAGCCATGTAGATACAACAATGGCCAATGCCACGCCACGGGTGCCCATAACTGGGTACAAAATAAACATCAGTAATAATGAAAAGCCAATATCCATCATCGCCCCCAGTACGTTTTTTTTTGACTGCCCGTAGCATTGAAGGATAACACCATAATGGGTTATGCGCACGGGTATGATAAATATGCTGATCAAAAAAACCGGTATGGATGCATCGTATTTATTTTTAAAAATAATTGCAAATGCTTCCGAATGCATGGTAAGCAAAAAGAAAAATAAAGGGAACGCGATGAGGGATAAAATTTTAAAGCTTTCCCGGAAAATATTTTTGGCCGCCTGCCGGTTGCCAATATCCGCGGATATATGGGTAAGCATAATATTCTCCATGGTACTGATCAATATGCCAAACAAAGGGATCTCGAAGGCGCCGTTAAAAAATATGGCAAACTCTGCAGGAGCGAGCAGGTAAAATAAAAATATTTTGTCCAGCCATCTTGCGATAATGCCCGCCACTTCGTTGACGCCGGTAAAAAGCCAGTTGTTTACAAAATTTACAGGCGGCGTAGTGGCAACAGCGGACGTATTTTTTTTGCCTGCCACTAAAATGAATGCCGCTTTTAGCACTGACAAACAAATGACGCAAAAAATTAAATGGTTCAAATTAAAAACCCCATAATAGAAATAGAGATGGATGGAAAAGAACAGGACGCTATACACAAGATTGAGCCATACATATAACCGTAGCAGGTTATTCCTGATCAATAAGGTATCGGTTAGTGTGCAGCCAATTTGTAAAAGAACGAATGCAACTAAAATCAGTTTCGTAACAGCAGTAAAATAATGAGTAGTTAAATAGAAAAAAGTAAAAGTTGCGACGGCTCCAATACTATATAACACAATTATTTTTTGCCGGTGCTTTTGAAAAAAGGTAATAAAATAATCAAAGCTGGTGGAAAGTATGACGGAGGATAAACCAAAACTGACGATCACGCTGATGATATTATTGTAGATCCACAAGGTTTGAAACTGGCCGTATTCATAGTAGGTGAGTTTACGGGAATACAATATCGTGATGATGATAAGAAACAGTATGGGCAACAGTTTGCCCATAAAAACAGGCAGTAGTTGATTGCTTATCCGGTTAAAAGTGGAGGTAGTATCAAATGAGGTTACCGTCAATTAAAATGATTTAAGTATACTTTGTTTTTTTAAATGTATCACAGGCTGCTTTATCAAGTTGCTTTACAACCACTGCCGGGTTACCTGCAATTACAGCATAGCCTTCCTTAAAAGATCGCGTGACAATGGCGCCGGCGCCAACGATTGTAAAATCGCCCAGCTCCACACCGGGTAATATGACGGTATTCATACCAATCCAGCAAAACTTACCGATCCGGATAGGAGGTGCAGGTTCAGATTTTGAATTATCAATTAGATTATGGTTGGCAGAAATGATACCTGCATTGGGACCAATATTGGTATAGTCATCAATAAAAATCCCATTCGATGCTTCAATAAAATTGCCCGGAGAATCGCCCGGGTACACATTGATGCCCCGGGTAATGTTTTTAGGCGCAATCACTTTACTGGTATGATGTACCGCCCAGGGCGTATCGGCATTCAGGTGCATTAATTTCCTGAAGAAAAAGTCGGCCAGGTAAAAATTAAGCCCGACATCCGTTCTTAAACCAAATATTTTCTGAATCAGTTTTTTCATCCCGGTGAGATATTTTTTTTAAATCGAAAGATACGCAGTTTAACGGGTGTCATCATAAGATGTAGCTTTATCACCACGGATGAAAGTAAAATTAAGTATCAATAGTTCAAAATAACAGGCATCTGCAAAAGTAAGTATAGGGAGATAGAGAATGGCCAGGATAAAAGCAACAAGTATTGTTTATTACTGAAAAAAGATAGCTAAGACTACGCATTGAATTTTTTATGAAGAACGGAAAAGTACACGGATGAAACAAAAGGATCCGCCAGGGTGAATATGATAGCAGGAAAAATAAAAGGATCGGAGATGTTGATGGGAAGTGGTAAAAATAATTGATAAGATGTACCAAAGGGTAAGTGGCCCGGAAGGGGTAATTTCCTTAAAATGATGGGGAAGTAATGGGGAACAATATGAGAATTGTGGCAAATGCGCCCCTTTTTAACAGCGAATGATCTGGCAGGGCAACGTAAAAATACTGGCATGAAATTGAAACTATAATTAAAAAAATTTATGGAAAAAACATCGGAAACAATCGACATTTTAAATGACCTTATTTTAATTAACAATGACCGTATTGCAGGTTATGAAAAAGCAATGGAAGAGTTAAAGTCACAGGATGAAGCGCACCAGGAGAACCTTGATCTTTCCGTATTATTTGAAAAAATGATTGACGATAGCAGGGAAATGCGCAATACCCTTGGTAAAGAAGTACAGGTATTGGGCGGAGAAATGGCAGAAGGCACCATGAGCAGCGGAAAAATATACCGTGCCTGGATGGACATCAAAGCGTTATTTACCGGAAAAGACAGGCATACCATACTGGCCAATTGTGAAGAAGGGGAAGATGCTGCCCAGAAAGCTTATAACCAGGCACTGGCAGAGGAAGACCTTCCGCATTTTCTGCATGACTTGATTCGCGCCCAAAAAGAATTATTAAAAGATTCGCATGACGAAATAAAAGCACTGAGAAATCAGGTTGCTTAAATTTCTTGTATCCTGTTGCACCACACCCGGGGCAACAGGATATTTAAATTATCGCAATCCTTCCACACCGGACCTCCATTTTATATCTCCGCCCAGACTCTCCCGCACCCGGAACAAAGTTATTTTACGGATTAAGGTTAAAGGCAGCGGCTTGAGCAGTGGAAACTGAACTGATCCTTTTGCTGTTTTAAATTTTGAAAGCGGCTTTGCAAAAGCATCCACTGCGGAAGGGGTAGGATAAAACCCGATATGATGCGCGAACACAGCGAATGTAACCAGTATTCTGTGATACGAGTAAGCGGGCATGCCCCATTTAAGGCTTTGCAGTGCTCCGGGAGCGGCATCACTGATACATGCATGCATTTGGTACAATATTTCCCTGGCCTCTTCGGGTGCAGCCTGGATGTATTCTTCAATACTGAGAGGTTTTATTTTCCTGGGGATCATGGAATTTATTTTATAAGTACGATTGCCAGATATTCCAGGGAGAATATCTAACTTATATCTTATTTAGGATAATTTGAAAATATTCTTCTTTAATACCATATTGTTGAATGTATTTAAAATCATCCTGAATACCTTTCCAAAACAAAGCCGGATCATTATATATTTGTAAACTCTTCCTGTAGCAGGTTAAAGCGTCAGGTTCTCTATTATTAGCTAAATGTATATGACCTAAATTCATATACCCTGTATCTCCACAACCCGAATCTATTGCTCTTATTAAAATTTCATGTGCTTTTTCTAATTCACCAAATCTAAGCAGGGCAAAACCTAAATTTCCCAAAGTGGCATGATCATTCGGCCTGATGTCAATGGCTTTTTGATAATATTCTATTTCTTTACCATACTCGCCTTTTTCGGAATAAATTTCAGCTATATTTTTATATGCAATAAAATAAGAAGGCTGAATATCAATTGCTTTTTGATAGTATTCAATAGCACTGTCATAGTCGCCTTTGGCGGAATAAACAATACCAATATTATAAAATGGATTTTCGTAATCCGGTCGGGCATCAATGACTTTTCGATAGCATTCTATGGCCTTGTCATAATCAACTTTATTGAAATAAGCATTGGCCATATTGAAAACTGCCTCTAAATAATCGGGCCGGATGTTAATAGCTTTTTGATAACATTCTATTGCATTCTCATACTCACCCTTGTTGAGATATACATCGCCCATTTGGTAATAAGCCCCCTCATAATCAGATTTCATTTGAACCGCTTTTTGATAATATTCTATTGCCCTGTCAGGGTCATCTTTACTAAAATATATCTCCCCCAAATTGTAATATACCTCTGCATAATCAGGCTTCATTTGAATCGTTTTTTGATAATATTCAATCGCCAGGTCATATTCTCTTTTGTTGGAATAAATAAGTCCAATAAAAAATAAGGCGTTGGAATAATCAGGCTTGATTTGAATCGTTTTTTGAAAACATTCTATTGCCTTGTCATAGATGTCTTTATCGTAATATGCCTCACCCATTTTGTAAAATGCATCGGAATAATCAGGTTGAATGTCAATTGCTCTTTGAAAATATTCTATTGCCTTGTCGTATTCTCCTTTACTTGAATAGATACTTCCAATATTGTAATATGCGCCCGAATAATCAGGTTTAATTTGAGTTGCTTTTTGATAATATTCTATTGCCTTGTCATGCTCTTCTTTTCTTGAATAGAGGGTTCCTAAATTGTAATACGCCTCGCAATAACCAGGTTGAATGTCAATGGCTCTCTGATAACATTCTATTGCCTTATCCTGCTCATACTTGTTTGAATAGACATTTCCCATATTGTAATATACCTCTGCATAATCGGGTTGAATTTCTATCGCTTTTTGATAATATTCTATTGCCTTGTCATGGTCACCTTTACTGGAATATCTATTGCCTAAATTTTTAAAAATTACGGGTTCCCAAGGCTGAACTTCAATTGCTTTCTGATAATATGCTATTGCCATGTCAGGCTCGTCTTTGAAGGAATAGGCAACTCCAATAGAAATTAATGCATTAGGATAATCAGGCCTGATATCGATCGCCTTTTGAAAACATTCGATCGCCTTGTCATAGTCGCCTTTGTTATGATATGCGTCGCCCATATTGTAAAACGCATCCGGATAATAGGGCTGAATATCAACAGCGTTTTGATAACATTCGATTGTTTCGCTATAGTTACCTTCTTCATAATTGATATAACCATTCACGGTATACAGGAATGCCCTGTGTTTTTGATCACTTACCCAATTTTTTGATAAAATATCCTGAACTGTCTTTTTAATATCTTCATAATCTTTCATTTCTGATTTCTGGATGGTTTCTATTTTCGAAGCCCAATCTTTAATGAGAAAATTATCATTGTCCTTCCCGGCTTTTTGAACAGTTTCACCAATGATGGAAGTGGAAGCGAGGCCACTGTCATACCACTTTTTTATAAAAGAAGCGACTAATTGAGGTAGTGTTTTATCTGGTTTGGCACATAAAGCATGATATATACGCTCCTGCTCAAAACCAAACCACAAATTATGACCGGATTGGTTTTCGATGTCAACTTCTAATTCTTTTTGTAAAGCAAAATAATAGTCATTTAATGCCTGGTGATTTTTTACCCAATCTTTGTGAGAACGGGTACGAATGTAGCGCAACATCTGTTCTCTCACAACATTATGGTATCCCCAGTGGGTACCTGATTTTTGCATAAATGGCTGAGTACAAAGCCAATCAAAACTTATGCCTGCGTCAGTTTTATTTTCTATAAGACATTCAATGATATCCTTATTAAGCTTACGCGGCAACGAACCCGATAAAGCTATGTTTCTATGGGTATCATTTTCCACCCATTTTAAAAAGCGTTCTACCGCTGTTTCACAACTATCCTGGATATTTCTTTTGCCATCTGTTGCGGTGGATACCAGCCACGCCATTAGCACAGGTAATCTGCCTGAAAGATTGCGGATGTCATTTTTTACATTATCATTTATTATACCATGAATTGATAAATAGTGATTAGCTTCTTCCTCCGAAAAAGGCTCTAAAGGAATATATTGGGTGAAATCATTTAAAGCGGACCATTTGTTAGGATTGAGTTCATTTCTGCCTGCTATAATAAATAAAATGTTTGCAGGTATATCTCCATATTTATTATCCAAAACTTCCAGGAGCCAATCTTCTAAAATAACGGCTGTTTCTTCAAAAGTATCTATGCAAAAACACATAAATTTTTTGGTGCAGGCATGTCTTGAGATCCCTTTCCAAAAAAGAGGCGATAATATCTTTAGGGGTTCCAATACCAATTCCACCTCATCTTTATTAACTATTTTTTTTCGAACAAAATCCGCCCAATCCCCAAGCGAAGAGGAGATGCTTTCTTCATCAATAAAAGAACCTATAATTTCACCGGCAGGAATTAATTTTTTCCCTTCTTTAATAGCGCCTTTGGTGATAGCTTTTAAAAGATTACTAAAAGTCCCTTTGGGTTTTTCGGGGTCAGCCTCCAGTTTTTTTGTTTCCTGTAAGTAGGTTTTATATCGTTTATCAAACTCACTGATTTCGGCTTCTTTGATTTTGAATTGCTCTGATACAGCATTCATCCATTGAAGTGTTGTCTTAATGGCTTCATCAGTGTAGGTGGTTAGGCAATCGTGATTATCTGCAATACTCTTGTATTGATGGGTAAGATAAGATTTGCCGACGCCCCCCTGGCCAAAAATATTAAAAATAACGATTGGTTCTCTTTTATTTAAATTCTCTTTAAATAGATCCAAATGCTCCCCCCTTCCAATAAATTTGGCATCTTGTTTTTCTTTTCGGCGCTCTGCAAATGTTTGTGCCATTACTTTAGATTTAAACTATTCTTAAATATTAGCTTGTAGTATATTACTTTTCCCTCATTAAGGATTCGAATCGCCTTTAATTATTTTTATCAGCCGGATTAATCCTGCTTCTGTTATAATCATCACATAATTTTAATACAAATATCATTTTTTTACTATTATCTTTTACCAATCAACTTATTTGGCCCTTGATACTTATTGTTCAGCCCATCCATTTATCAGCAGTTTGGTTATAAATACGTGCATTATACTCCATCAATTATTTTCACAACAATAAGACTTTTAACATCC
The DNA here is from genome assembly GCA_040007015.1 of Ferruginibacter sp. Taxonomy (GTDB): domain Bacteria; phylum Bacteroidota; class Bacteroidia; order Chitinophagales; family Chitinophagaceae; genus Ferruginibacter. The sequence continues at coordinate 23,428 of JBDTVX010000001.1, forward strand.
CGGCCTGCATGCCGGGGATCAACCTGTAATCAGCCGGTTCCTGCCTTCATATTAAGTTCTGGGTATAAAATGCTTCCATGCAATCCCTGTTTGACAGAAAGCCGGCAATCTCCTGGATGTCGTTCATGTACGAGAGACTGCTCTTCATCATCCGCAATAAGCAGTTCAGGAGTTTATGAATGAATGATACTTTTTTTTGCGAATTTTACCGCCGATGAAAAGAGTCTTATTACATATTGCTTTCTGGATAGTGTACCTGTTACAAGACGTGGTATTGATCTTTCTTTTGGATATTAGCAGGGTGCAGCATTTTACAGTTACCAAAGGGATAATAACAGCTGTTGAAAATTGCCTTGTATTGGTTCTGCCAAAATTGCTGTTCACGTATTTAATGTTGTACGTTATCATTGATAAAATGTTAAAGGAGGGTAACCTGGTTAAAAGCGGCATTCTTTATTCCCTATTGGCGCTAACAGGCACCCTGCTTCTATACAGGGCAATCAGCATCTACTTTATATACCCGGTAATTTACGGATGGTCAACAAATGTTCCTCCCTACTTTAACCTGTTGGGGTTCCTGGTTGGTTTAATGGATATCGGGTTTGCTTCAGGCGCGGCTATTGTTATAAAACAAATCCGGCTACAGTTGGCAGCGAAAGAAAAGGAAAAGAATTTAACCAGGGAAAAATTAGAAACTGAGTTAAAATTTCTTCGCAATCAAACCAATCCTCATTTTCTTTTCAATACACTAAATAATATTTATGCACTGGCCAGGAAAAAATCGGATGATACGCCGGAAGTAGTTATGAAACTATCCAAGCTATTAAGGTTTATGCTGTATGAAACAAAAAAACCGTCCATTAACATTGGTGATGAAATTAAAATGCTGGACGATTATATTGAATTGGAAAGAATACGTTATAACGGCCGGCTGACAATCAATTTTCTAAGAGAAATTGATAATGAAATGGAACAGATCTCCCCATTGGTGCTATTGCCTTTTGTTGAAAATGCTTTTAAACACGGGGCCAGCGAAAGCCGGTTTGAATCATATATTCATATTGATATGAAACTGCAGAAAAGCCTGCTGAATTTTAACATAGAAAATACAAAGGAAAACAACGATAATAATGGCCTGACGGAAAATATCGGGTTAACCAATGTAAGAAGGCAACTGGAGTTGATATACAGCGATTACGATATAAAAGTGCAGAATGAAACTTCGGTTTTTAAGATAGCCCTTACAATAAATTTATTAAGCCATGCAAAAATATAATTGTATAATAGTAGAAGATGAACCCCTTGCAGCGGAAGTATTGGAGGACTACATCGTCCAGGTGCCTTTCCTGGATTTAAAGGGTGTATGCAGTGATGCGATATTTGCAATGGAAGTATTACAAAAAGAAAAGATAGACCTGGTGTTTCTTGATATTCATTTACCCAAATTAAAAGGTCTTGATTTTATAAGAACCCTGAAGTCCCCACCTCAGATTATTATCACCACCGCATACCAGGAATATGCATTGGAGGGCTATGAATTCGACGTTATTGATTATCTTCTCAAACCAATTGAATTCGTCCGGTTTTTAACTGCGGTAAATAAACTTAAACAATATAAAGAAGCTGTTTCTTTTTCGTCATATAGCACAAACCAGGCAGCTACGGAAAGAACATATTTATTTTTTAATGTGAGCAAACGGAAGGTAAAAGTATGCCTTGACGAGATACTTTACATTGAAAGTCTTAAAGAATATATCAGGATTACAACGCGTAGTAAATCAATTTTGACCAAATTTCAATTAAGTCAAATTGAAGAATTACTTGCAAAGAATAATTTCCTGCGGATACACCGTTCTTTTATTGTTGCAAAAGATAAGATCGATGCCTTCTCTTCTACAGATATTGAAATCGGCAGCAAGCAAATCCCTATCGGCAGAAGCTATAAGGATTTAGTGATCAGCATTCTTGAAAAGGAAGGCTGAAGTTTGATCGTTGATGATGCCATCTAAAAAAAGTATGAAAGTAAATTCAAACCGCAATAAATGTGTTACGCCGATATCGATGTTTATTTATAATAAGATTCGTATTTTACCGGTAAATAGCTTTCTGTATACCTTAACCTGCTGTTCATTGAAAATACACTCACCTGCCCGGTAATATAAATAAATTCGAATTCTGTTAGTATGTAATAGTTTAACCTGTCCATGGTCAATCGTCCGTGGTCCATGGTCAATTAAACATTCAATTATGCGCAACTTTATAGAAACGGGAAGGGCTTTTTATGGAGCTGGTATTGTTGCTTATGGAATACAGCAAATTCTTACCGGGGATTTTCGCCCGGCAATACTACCGGAATTTCCGGTATGGATTCATAAATATTCAGTCTTCCCATACATTACAGGAGTAGCTTTGATAGTAGCCGGTGTTATCATTTCCGGCTTGTTTAAAATCAAGGGGATCAATACAAAAAAAATATTCCTTTATGTAGGATTTTCCTTTCTTGCACTCATCATTATTTGTCATTTTCCATATCGTTTTATCATCAGCCCTTATAAGGCAAAGCATTTGGGAGTATGGACGGATGCTTTAAAGGAATTGGCATTTTCCGGAGGCGCATTTGTAATGGCGGGCTCATTTTTGGAAAACACGATTACGGTCGGTAGAAATAACTTCTTTGAATGCCTGTTAGAAAAACTTATCCCCTTTGGAAGGATCCTTTTTTCCATAACGATGATTTCATTTGGTATTGACCATTTTTATTATACCGGTACAGTATCCGCAATGGTACCTGCCTGGTTTGGAGTGCCTGTTTTTTGGACATACTTTGGCGGGGTGGCACTTATTGGTTCGGGAACAGCTATTATTTTAAAAATACTGATTAGGCCCATTGGATTTCTATTAGCCGGCATGCTTTTTCTTTGGTTTATTTTTCTTCATGTGCCTCATGCCATTGCGGATCCTTCTGTAGCTAATGGAAATCAAATTGTAAGCGCATTTGATGCGTTGCTTTTTAGCGGTGTCGCCCTGGTTATTGCCAATATAAAAAACGCTCAGGTAAAATAGATTTTTAAAAATCATCAGGTAATATTGATAAAAGTGAAAAGAATAAACAGCATTGACATAACAAGGGGGTTGGTAATGATTATAATGGCATTGGATCACACCCGTGACCTGGTGCATATAACTTCTATAACTCAATCCCCAACAGATTTATCAACGACTACCCCTGCTTTATTTTTCACCCGTTGGATCACTCATTTGTGCGCCCCTGTTTTCGTTTTTCTATCTGGCACATCCGCTTATATTTCACTTAAAAATAAAAATAATATTACTGAAAGCAGGCGGTTTTTATTGACAAGAGGTATTTGGCTGATCATTTTAGAATTTACACTTGTAAACTTTGGAATTTGGTTTGACATACATTTCAGCGTCTTTCTTTTTGATGTGATAGCTGCTATTGGTTTTGGATTTATTATCATGAGCCTGTTATTAAAAGCTTCTGCAAAGACAATCGGAACGATCGGCCTGGCAATTATTTTTTTGCATAACCTGGCCCCCCTGGTACCTTTTGCGGAGACCTCACTTATTAAAAGAGTACTGATGCCTTTCTTTGCCCCGGCGGCATTTCCAATAGGTGGCGGAACTATGTTTGTCATGGGCTATCCGCCAGTTCCCTGGCTGGGCATCATGTTAACAGGTTTTGCTGCAGGCAAATTATTTGAACTTCCCGGCACCCGGAGAAAAAGCGCCTTTCTGAAAATCGGTTTAACTTCTTTAATACTTTTTATAATTATCAGGGCAATTAATATTTACGGGGATTCATCTCCATGGGCAAGTCAGAAAAATGGCTTATACACTTTTCTTTCATTTATCAATGTAACAAAATATCCACCGTCATTGGTGTTTTGTCTGGTTACATTAGGGGTTATGTTTTTAATTCTTTCTGTTGTGGAAGGCGTGGAAAATAAGTTCAGCCGTATTGCTACCGTATATGGTAGAGTGCCATTGTTCTACTTCCTGGTTCATTGGTATATTTTACATCCTGTTATGTTCGGGATAGTTTTTTTGCAGGGTTATAAAAGCCCGGATCTGTTATTTGGATTTAATTTGGGCAGGCCCAGGGGTGCAAGTGGTGTGAACCTTTGGTTTATTTATTTAATATGGATACTTGTTGTAATAATGCTATACCCACTTTGCAAATGGTATGGTAAATACAAGGAAGATCATAAGGAAAAAAAATGGCTCCGTTATTTATGAGCAGCGCTCACGCAATCAAAACCTTCCTTCCATTTCGTGCTGATTCATAAATGGCCTGCAAAACCTTCATATCCTTTAACCCCTCCTGACCAGTGATATGAGCCGGTAGTTGCTCGCCGGCCAATATTTTTTTTGCGATCTCGTCCATTTGTGTTTGTTGCTGGTTGATGGTGGGGAAACTCATTTCGCCTTTACTTGTTCTCCCTTTAAACGGGCCGTAGCTTATTGCCGGGCTCAGTTCGAAAAATCCATCATCAGCGGCAGCAAACACCCTGTCTACCTGGCAATTGTAAGAACTGGAAGAAGTGGTTACCGCGCCGCCCGGAAAATCCAATTGCCAGGTGATGAGTTCTTCCACTTCTGAAAATAAAGTCTTGTTGGTGACCGGGCCAAACTGCGCAGTTACAGAAACAGGTTCTTCTCCCAATACATAGCGGCTGCATTGTACGCAATATACACCGAGGTTCATCAGCGGCCCGCCGCCGGATAAAGCTTTGTGTAAGCGCCATTCATTTGGGTCGCCGGCTTTATAACCCAGCGATGCTTCAATTAACCGCACCTGTCCAAATACTTTTTCCTGTCCCAGCCTTTTGATTTCCATATTGTAAGGTTCGTAATGCAACCGGTAACCAACAGCCAGTTGTACACCCGCGGCATTACAGGCATCAATCATTTCCTGGCAGTCATTTGGGGTAATGGCCATTGGTTTTTCAACGATCACATGTTTCCCTGCTTTAGCGGTCCGGATGGTATATTCCTTATGCATTGAATTAGGTAATACTACATACACCAGGTCGATGTCTTTGTTATCCTTTATCGCATCAAAATTCTGATAGTTATAAATATTTTTATCCGGAATATTGTACTTCTTTTTCCATTCCACTGCTTTGGCGGGTGTGCCCGTTATGATGCCCGCCAGCCGGCAATTTTTCGCAGTCTCCAAACCCTCCGCAAGGTAGCCTGCATAGCGGCCGAGGCCACATAACGCGATGTTGAGCCTTTTATCATCGGGATTAACTTTTCCGGAAATATTTATAAAGGATGGCAGTGATGTTGCTACGGCAGCAGCGCCGGCACCTATTCCCAGGTGCTGCAAAAAAGAACGGCGGGATACTCTTTTCATGATTTGGTTGTTGGTTTTGAAAATATGGAAGCCCGGGATTTTATGTTTACGCTAAAGTCCTTAAAAGTTTTATTACGGGCAAACATATACTCACCTTTTTTTAAAAAGGTATTTAATAGTGTTATGTTATTGATGACCCGATGGCTAACAGGTTGGCAATGTTTAATCAAAGTCGTTTAGCTAGGATTTTTTTGTCCGCTAACCATCGGACTCCGTGTGTGTTGAAATAATTATTGCTCTTGAATTTTTCTCAGCTTTTACACAAAAGGCACACAATCCGCAGGCACAGTCCCGGAAGTGAATGCCTCTTTAATAGAACGGGAAATTCCGGACGCGGGTAAATTTACACCTGGGCAAATAAAAGGGATTTCACAAAAGTCTTGTGCTGTAATTAAAGAGCTGGGGCCGGGTATTGTTTGGTTGCAGAGTTATGTTACTGCTAACAAAATCTATTGGTTGTATAAAGCAAAAGATGAAAAGATCATCAGGGAGCATGCAAGTAAAGGCGGTTCTCCAGTTACTTCAATAACTATGATTTCTGGTATAATCAGTCCTGAAACGGCAAAGTAATTCAGTTGCACTATAATAGTCCAATGCCTTACTTGGAGCATAGCCGAAAAATAGTTTTATTCCGGGCCACATCGTGGCTTACTGTCTTCGCCGCACCCCATAAATAACCCCGGTTCCCTCTTCATAGATCGTGAGTTTAACTCCGGGATTAACATTTACCTGCCCGGCTTCCTTTACAACGAGTGAACGGCACCTGGCATTTATATCTACCACCACCGGGTATGTGAGTGTAACATAGGTAAGCGAATCGGGCACTTTATTATTGCTCCACAGCGTGGGGTCGCTCCAGTTGCCGCTCTTAACACTACCTGATTGAGTAGACAGGTTGGTGCGGACATTATTGCAACTGGTCCCCAGGCAGGGTGGTTCCCAAAAAGTGATACCATTATCGGTGGCGATCAGCAATTTGAAACGCAAGGTATCGTACGCAATGGCGTTAATATTGCTCGAAGGCAGGCCATTGGTATTTGTATATAAATGATAGTATTGAACACTATCCAGCCTGTTCGTTTGGCCAACGCCATGATCGAAAAATACCAGTCCGGCTGTGGTGCCAATATAAACATCGCCATAAGGGTCGCCGGTAATGGCATTGGGATTGACCCCGCTGCCGGCAGGAAACAAGGAAAAAAAATTGATTGCATGCCAAACCTGGTGCTCGTCATATACCATCAAACCGCCATTGGCCAATCCTACCCATGCCCTTTTCATAGCATCAAAGAAAATGGCCCTGGCAACGAAACCGGAAGGAATAAGCGAAACCGTATTATGATCATACGACCGCAGGAACGCATTGGTGGTGGCATTGTACGCCAAAATCTGGTTACCACCATAATTGGCCGGTGCGAATCCCCATACCTGTGATGCATTACCTCCAACTGTTGTGATACCGGCCGTGCCGCTTCCTATATTCAAACTATCACTCACGGGATGGAATTGTTTGTAAGTGGAATACAGTCCCTGGCCCAGCATGCCACTTGTATTATTGCCTCCATTAAGATAGGATTGTGTAGCTACCCAAACTTTGGGATTGGTTCCGTCGTTGAGTTTGCTGGTATCCACATAGATGCCATGGGCATTGCGGGAAGGCACCTGCACTTGTGTGCTCACCGTATAAAAATTATTGGCAGTGGTATATGGATTTGTAAAATAGTTAACCCCACCGGCAATGGCGGCTAAACCGCCCTGTGTTCCTGATTGGGCTATCCAGATACCGCCTTTTTTGTCCGCTTTAATATCATTGATCCTTACATTGGTGAGCTCTGCCCTTTTTACCCAGGCTGTATCATTGTATTTGTACAAACCAAGGTAAGGCGTGCCTGCCCATATATTTCCATTGGCGCCTACCCCTATACTGATGAAATTGTTGGTGGCAAATACAGGTGTATTGCTCATATCATAAATACAGGTATCTACCCCTACAGCTACCCAGGCAGCTTTAACAGAGACTACTTCTGCAGATGACGCACCGAAAAGTGTGGTAGCAGCATTGATCGAAACTGTTTTGCAGGTGGCAAAGCTTGAATTGGGAGGCAGGTTGAGCTCAGTGAGGTAAGCGATCCGTTGGGAAGAATTAAAACCAAGGCCAGCTACACTATAGGCCATGTGTTTTGTATTGGTGCCGTTTTCGCCCTGCGTAATCAGGAAGAACCATTTATTTAAAACATTGCTGTTTGTATGAACACCGCAATCATCATTATGCCCGGTTCCGGAACTAATTGGTATCCTGCAGGTCTGGAATTCAGCAGGTGTCCAAAAATCACTCTTAAATGTACTTGGGTGCCCGTGGGTGATAGGGTTCGACATATCCCTTAGCCCTTCCTGGTATCTGATCGTGATCTCCTCACCAATCTTCCAGATAGATTTATTGGGGGCGATCGAAGGATTGTTGATGATCCCGTAGTTTTCTATGCAGGCAGCCCATATATCGCTGAAGCCCTCGTTGAGTGCGCCCGACTCCCAGCGATATACCAATGCGGCCGTGGTTTGGCAAATCGCATGGCCCATTTCGTGGGCGCTTACATCCAGGCTCGACAACACATTGAATTGCCTGTTCTCATCTCCGGGGGGTAGTGGTTTATCGTTTCTTCCATCACCAAAATACATGGCCTGTCCGTCCCAATAGGCATTGTCCATAGCCACAATGTATCCCAGATCGTTCTGTACTACCCATTCCTTTACATGCATATAGCTTTGCGCCTGCCCAAAGTTATCGTCCCATCCTTTGCGGCCATGCACAAGCATCCAGTAATCGCTGATGATCTGCATATTGAAATGGACATCCAGGGCGGCATCATCGTCATTGGCATTGCTATATTCCGCTGCGGTCCAGTTATTATCATTATCAAGGAAATTAGTTATGTTAAGGGTTTCTCCCGGGTACTTACTATTGTAGTTCTGAGTCGTGATTTCCTGCCCGTTCCGGAATTGGTGCAGCCAGAAAGGTTTGCCCGGAACTCCGCTCGCATTGTCTGTTACTATCTGTTGAGTGTTGTTATAGTGGGTATCGGCAGTACCAATTACACCCGAAAGGTTGGCGTCCCCTTTCTGCCGGAGCGGTTGTGGCTGTAACAAAAACGACTTATTAGCAGCGCCGGTTTCATGGTCGTTTGCCCGTTGTTTCAGGCCATCGTAGCTTTCCTGCGGAATACCGTTCTCATCCCTATGTTTTATAATCGGATCATTGAGTACGATCCTGCCATCCTGTGCATCCACATATTGTTTCTGGCCATTGTAGCTTTCTAGCGGACTACCGTTTACACCCATATGTTTTATAATCGCATCATTGAGTACGATCCTTCCATCCTGTGCATCCACATATATAAATGCCCTGCTCAATGGCAGGCGGGTATAGATATTGAATTTATAAGCCAGGCATAGCAGCCCATCTTCCAGATAAGTTTGTATAATCACCAGCTCACCTTTAGGCAGCATCATATTGGGATCGGTACCGGTATAACCATCCCACATAAATTCTTTGGCACCGGTGAAATCCTTTGCCTTTTGTAATGCCGCCTGTTCGCTTAGATCAGGGGTTGTTCTGAAATCGTCGGCGATCGGATAAAACTCCATTTGCATCATCGCAATTTTGCCTTTGCGGGCGGTGCTGTTGATTACTCCATGCTCTACCTTAATGCCGTTGTAATACTGGTGCAGCTTACTTACGATGAGGTCACCGGTATTGTCAGTTTTGCTGTCCGGGTTCAGGGCGTCCTTTCCGGGTCTTAGTTTCAGTTGGCTACCGAGCCATACGGCCGCCTGGTCCTGCTTTAAAGAAGCATCTGCTGAAAAAAGGATGCCCGCTTCCGAGGCACGGATCATGGTCATTTGCGACCCTTTTGCCTGTAGGTTGCCGGGCAGGTCCAGGTTTGATTTCATCTTCGACAGGGAAGGTTGGGCAAAAGCGGCGGCAGCAACCAGCAATAAAAAAGCAGACAGCAGGCAATAGCGTTTTTTCATAAAAAATATTTATGTGTTGGTTCAGAATCAATTACAAGAAAGGACTTTTAAAAAGGATATTCTATTGTGCGTTTTGTAGGAATAAGGAATACACATCAATGTACAGCTTGCAGAACGGACATACCGGTATGAGATACATATATTCATCAAAACTAACGGAAAAAAAGTAGGGTTGGGATACTTAATTTTATGTAGCGGGAATGGAGACGCGGAATGTTATTGGGGTTGATTGTATACGTAATTCAAGATTGGTTAAAGGGTATACACCGGTGGGGCCTCCGGGAAAAAGTCATTGGATCCGTTACCGGGAATAATGTAAAATACATCTCGTCACTGACAACCAAAATGCAGGGCAGACGCACGAAAATCGATTACTTGAAAAGGGGCTGTTCTTAATCCCGAAGGCCCGCCTGAACGGAAAGGGCAGGCGGGCTTTCAGGCTTTTAAAATTCTTCGGGCATCTTCCCCGAACCAAAATGCGCTAACACTACACCGAAATCAATAAATTTGCTATAAACAATCATTCAATAATTATTCTCCACATTTTAAAACCCAAAATATGAAATTTGGCTTTATCGGCCTAGGTAACCTTGGAACACCTATTGCACAAAATTTATTATCAAATACAAAACAGTTATATGTTTTTAACCGCACAGCAGCTAAAGCACAGCCTTTGGCTGAAAAAGGCGCCGTGCTTTGTAATTCAGTAAAAGAACTCACTTCTTTATGCGATATCGTTTTCAGTATTGTGTCGGAAGATGTTGCATTAAAAGAGATCACTGCGGGCGATGAAGGTGTTGCCGCTAATTTAAAAGCAGGAGGCATTCATGCTTCTATCACTACCATACTGCCGGATACTGCAAGAGAATTGTCGGCATTGCACGGGCAATATAAAAATCATTATCTCGCCTGCCCTGTAATGGGACGGCCCGAAACAGCAAAGGCAGGAAAACTTAATTTCCTTGTTTCTGGAGAAAAGGAAGTGATGGAAAAAATAAAGCCGGTATTGCAACAAGCGGGAGCAGCGGCAATATGGGAATTCGGAGGTGAAGCGGGGGCAGCCAACACAGCCAAACTTTGCAGTAATTTTTTGATCGTTGCTGCAATAGAAGCCATGGCGGAAGGTATACAACTGGCGCAAAAAAGTGGTATTGATGCTACCGCATGGATGAATATGCTGACACAAACAATGTTTAACACCCCTATTTATACCAACTATGGTAATATTCTTTTAAAAGAAGCCTACCAGCCCGCGGGTTTTAGCTTACGTCTTGGATTAAAAGATGTGAACCTTGTAAAAGAACAGGCATCTTCCGTTAATGCAAAAATGCCCTTTGGTGAAATATTGCTCAGCCAGTTTAAACAAAGTGTTGAAAATGGATTAGGAGAACATGACTGGACAGCCATTGCGCAGGCATTGAAATGATATTTGCTGCTATCGGCCTTCCCCATTCTGTTCTGCCCGTTCTGGCAAGGTAGCCTCGGGCTGGAGTGTTATTTTATTGTATTGCCGGATGTACTAAACTTAGTAAGGGATAAAATGGTGAATTTTTATTTGATTTGTACTTTGATTGAATTTTAAATATAGACGACAGGTTCGTAGGGTACTGTCAATTAAAAACCAAAGGACGATGTGCCTGCCTGACTGCATCAAGCAGACAGGGAAGAACCAATGTTTATTAAAGAGATACAGCGCCACCTCCTCTTTTTCGGAGAGGAGGAAGGGGGGTGAAGTCAGACGGTAACGAACCGAATAGATAATTCAATTCACCTTTTATCCAGTGCAAGGTATAACCTGAATTTATCAACCCAAAAAGCAAAATAATTTGTTATCTTAACCTCATCATCAATTAATGAGTATGCTTAACAGAAGAGATTTACTTAAGTTATCCGCTACACTGGCTGCAGGCGCATTGATTCCCGGGGCAGTTAGAGCCGCGGTTACCGCTCCAATTGGGTCATTCAGGTTTTGCCTGAATACAAGTACCATCAGCGGACAAAACCCGGGACTGCTTCGAATGATTGAGATCGCTTCCCGGGCGGGTTATGATGGTATGGAACTTTGGATAAACGATATCAAAGAGTATCTGAAACGGGGAAATTCTATCCAGTCATTAGCATCATTTCTTTCGTCAAAAAACATCGTGGTAGAAGACGCCATCAGTTTTACCGGGTGGATGGTGGATGATGAGGAAAAGCGAAAGGCGGCATTGACAGAACTCGAAGAAGAGATGAAGATAGTGGCTGCCCTCGGTTGCCGCCGTATCGCTGCACCTCCTGCGGGAGTGGATAAAAGCGAACCAATCGATTTTCAAAAAGCAGGTGCCCGGTACCATGAGATCCTGGAGTTGGGAAGAAAATACAAAGTGATGCCGCAACTGGAATTCTGGGGCGCCTCAGGTACACTTTATAATTTTAGCCAGGCGCTGGCCATAGCCGCCGCAGCCAATGACAGGGATGCCCGCATCCTGCCGGATATATACCACCTGTTTCGCGGTGGCTCGGGGTTTGAAGGGTTAAACCTGGTAAATGGAAAGGTGATTGAAATTATTCATATGAATGACTATCCCGCTTCCAAACCCGTGAATGAACAGACGGACAGCGACAGGGTATATCCGGGCGATGGAGCCGCACCGCTTAAAAAAGTATTACGCGACCTGAAAGCCATGGGAGGTATCAAAGTGCTTTCTCTTGAGCTTTTTAATAAGAATTACTGGGCGCAGGATGCGGTGGTTGTTGCGAAAACCGGTTTGCAGAAAATGAAATCGCTTGTGAATGAGATCGGAGGTTAATATAAAGCAAGGCGCAACGTCCCTGGCTTTCACAAAAGGCCCTGAGGCACGTTGCCCGGACGATGTTATAAGCCCGAACTGACGGCGCAACGTCCTCGGCTTTGCTTACGCTCGTTGAGACGTCGCCGGAAAGAGACACCATCTTTTTCCTGATGTCCCGTCAGGGACAATATATGGGTAGCAAATGGATCACGCAATTAAAAGCGTGCCGTAGGTACGCTATGTGATCAGGATGTTATTCATATTGCGTACCTACGACACGCTTAGAAATTCTTTAAAATATTTTCTACCCATATGTTGTCCCTAACGGTACATAAGACCATTTCGGGCAACGTCTCCCAACGAGCCTAAGCCGGGCCGGGGGCGTTGCGGTTTATGAACGGGGTATTGCTCCGTATTTCGCAACGTCCCTGGCTGTCGCACAAGGCCCGGGAGGACATTGCTGAAAGGAAAAGATATGCCCGCAGGATCTCCGTATAAACACGAACGGGAGCTTTTTGAAAAGATGTGGCGGAATGCATAGCCGTAGTGGTTTTGTCAAAGATAAGGTTCAGTGATACAAAAGTTTTATAACACGAATTATAAAATACGATCCGATAACTACCGGATTCCACCAACTAATGGGTGCTTATCACTCCGTCTCTATTTGTACTTCACATTCATAACGGTATTGCTTCCCTTCCAGTTTTTTATTACTACATACCGGCTTTTATTCACTACCTCAATAACCGGTAAAACTTTTTTGCCATTGATCGATGCCTTTTCCGCCGTGCCTTGCGCCGGTAATAAAATACGGGCTGTTCCATCTTCTATATTTCCCTTAATAGTTAACGATATGTTTTTCTTTTTAGGATCGTGCAGGTATTGATAACTGACCGAGGCGCCTGTTGGCCCGTATACGAGGTTAATGGCTGCAGTATCTTTCGCTGCTGCTAACCAGCGCGGGGTAATTTCAACTTTTCGAAACTGTGCGCCTTTATCTACAATGCCTGCCAGGCCTTCTATTAAGGCACTGTAAACCGCCGCCTGTCCCCAGTTATCCGGTATACCTTCATCCACTTTTCCTTCGGGGGTGTAAGCAACAGGAAGGTCGCCATTATATTTTTTCATCAGTTGAATTATTCTTTGCAGTATATCCACTCCGTAACTTTCATAGCCATGCTGAAAAGCAGCTTTTGCCAGTTCACCTGCAACAATAGTATTCACACCTCCATTCATATAAGAGCCGGGTTTGTAATCAGCAAAATGTGGCTCCACTGCCGGGTATACGCCGTACCACTCGGCAAAAGAGTTTGCCTTATTGCTTTCCTTCAGAGCTTTATAAGTGCCGATGATTGATTCTGCCATTTCTTCTGTTGGCAATCCGCGGTTAATATCATAAGGATTGGATAAACTCAATGTATTTTTCTGATCCATTTTAAGGTAAGAAGGCTGGGGATCATCCGCTATAAAATGCGCATAGAATTTTCCATTCCAGCAGAGCTCATTTGTCCTGGTGCGAAAATCATTCGCCTGCTGCTTCCATCTTACCGCTTCCTTTTTGTTGCCGGTTACGCCAAACATTTTTGATAGCTGGTTACACGCTGCATACATACCGCTGTTATCGCCATGCATGATTCCCATTGGTGTTTTTTCATCAATATCAAAGATCCCTTTTTGAATGTCACCACCGTTGCGGGTATATTCCGCTCTTGAAACAGGCAACTGCATAAAGTCCCAGGTATCTAAAGTATATCCGCGTTTTACGAGTTGAAATTTTTTTGACCATCTCATCGGGTCTGTCATTGAATAGTTTATTCCCTTTACCAAAGCAGGCAGCCATTTTTTTATAAAAGCAGTATCGCCTGTTGACTGCCACACAGTATAAACACCTTCCACCAGCAAATATTCAAGATCGGCTTCTACCGGTAAACGATGCATTTGTATTTGATCCTCCGGGATAACTTTCCAGTACCGCTGATCAAAAATTTTCATTCGCTTTGCGATGCCGGTATTGCTTAATGGAAAATAATAATCAAAATAAAGCCCTTCAATGGTTTGATTTTGCAGGTAAAATTCAATAAAGCTTGTCATGTCCGGATGCAGGAATTTCATAGCTTTCATTACATGTACATGATCCCTTATCCATGGCACAAATACATTTCTTTGCTTACCGCCGAGTGTGTCGATCCATTTCTCCTGGTAGTTCATCATTCGGTTTTCAAGTTGTTTAAGTAACTGGCTATACTCACCTGTTTCAGCGCTAAAGGCAGTTTTATTTTGTGTAAAACCCGCAAGGGTTACGACAAGCAGGAATATTAGTATCAAATATTTTTTCATGCCTGGAAGTTTAAAGGGATTTATCAAAAAAAATTATTTTAAACATTTGATTTTCAATTGAGCGCTTATTATGCAGGTATTTTATGCGGTGGTACTGAAGTGTAAACCCATAGCTATATTTTTCAAACAGCAGCGCCAGTCAACCTTTCTACATTATTCAAAAATAAAAATAGATTGATAACAATCCCTGAAGGGTACAGGCAAAAGGTAATTAAACCATTATAAAGATAAAATGTATACGAGTGATTATTTTTTCTTTTTACCAAAAAGAAAAATAACAAGATACTATTTGCCGGTGAAGCTGAATCATAGCGCTTCAGCATGACCCAAAAAAATTGATTGCGCTTTTATTGCAATACAGGTAAAGACCTGTCAAATCCCGGGTATAAATTATTGTTTTGTAGGTCATGCCCGTGAAAAGACAGATTGAGATGTGCCTGCCTGATTGCATCAAGCAGACAGGAATAGAACAAATATTTATTAAAGATATGCCGCACTTCCTCCTCAATTTTGTCGAAGATCCCGATCCTTTCGGGAGAAGAGGGAAGGGTGGTGAGGTTGAGCGGCAGGAGTATTTTTTCAGCATTTGAATTTTATAGTTCAGTAGTCTTTATGCATAACTCGCTACTTTAAGGCCATTCACCCTGCGTTAGTTTTTCTAATTTATAGGTCAATGGTAAAATGTTTAAATAATAAACAAAAAACTTTCATTCACTTTTCAGCCACCGCTTTGCCAATTCATTATAAAAATTAAACTTATGAGAAAATTTTTCATTCTGATGGGAGCATTTTTTTTATGGAACGCTCCATCATTATTTGCACAGGGAACAGTATCAGGAAAAGTTACCGATACAAAAGGCGATCCATTACCGGGCATATCGGTAAAAGTAAAAGGCGCACCCAAAGGCACCATCACAACTATTGACGGATCGTTTACGCTCAATATTAAGCAGGCCCAGGTAACTCTTGAATTTACGGGAACAGACATTACACCTGTCAGTCAAAACGCAAAGGCAGGTGAAACGGTTTCCGTTGCACTGGAACAAAAAACGAAGAGCCTGAACGAAGTGGTAATAACCGCAGTGGGGATCAAACGCGCTGAAAAATCATTGGGCTATTCATTGAGCAGGGTAGATCCCAAAACAATTGTTCAAAAATCGGAACCGGATGTATTAAAGACACTGGCAGGTAAAGTGGCAGGGGTGGATATACGGACGTCCAATGGCACACCTGGCGCCGCAACAAGGATACAAATACGTGGCAACTCTTCTTTCTTTGGAGAAACACAACCGCTGATCATTGTTGATGGAACACCTTTTAGTAATGATGAGGTAGCTACTTCAGATCAAAATTCGGGCGGCGGCGCTTACTCAAGCGGCATCAGCAATCTGGACCCCAATGATATTGCAAGCATGACGGTATTAAAAGGCTCTGCGGCCTCAGCCTTGTATGGATCCAGGGCCTCAAACGGAGTGTTGGTGATCACTACAAAATCGGGCAACCCGGGCAGGAGTAAAAAAGGCATGGAGGTAGCCTACTCTACTTCCGCAGGAATTGAAAATGTCAATAACCTGCCCGTATATCAAAACGAATATGGCCCGGGCAAACAATTTACCTATGCCAATGCCAATGGATCATGGGGTCCTAAGTTTGGCACCATTGATTCTATTCCTACCTGGCCCGCGTACCTGGCTGCTTTTCCCAATCTTTTTGGCGCTAACTATCCCTACAGGGCAGTACCCGGTAATGTAAAGAGTTTATTCAGAACAGGGTCAGTATATGAAAATTCGCTTTCTTTTTCCGGAGGAAATGAAAAAACTTCCATGGCGGCTACGGTCTCCTTGCTCAATCACGACGGGTATGTACCCAACTCCTCTTTTGATCGTGCCAATATTAGTTTCGGAGGCGCCACAAAATTAGATAACGGGCTCAATATCCGCGGCAATTATAGTTATTCCAAATCTAAGCAGATCGGCGGTGTTTTTGGCGAGCAACAATCCCCCGGGGCTTCCTCTTCCTTTGCAAGATCATTATTTTTAGCGCGCAACTGGGACTTTAGCTTTCCTTTTGAGGATGCTTTGGGAAACCCGGTATCAACCATTCCTGCTGCTTATGATAACCCGCTGTGGGATTATATCCATAATACGGTAACAACTGAAGAAGAACGCACCATTGCCGGGCTGCACCTGGATTATACCATTAACAAATGGCTGCGGCTCGACTATCAGATCGGAAGTAACGTAAACAGCCTGTACCGCAAAGAGATCTTTGATATCGGTTCCAGGGCAGCTTCCGGGAAAGGGCAATTAATTGAAAATAATTATTATCACCAGGAAATTGAATCTAATTTTTTAATTACGCTTTCGCCAAAGATCCTGGATGATTTTACTTTTAAAACAGTGATCGGGCACAATGTGAACGCCCGGAAAATAAGGAACCAGGTGAATGCCGGAAACGAATTTATTTCGCCCGGTATTTATAATTTAACCAATACATCCAAACAAACTTTCGGAGCAGACGTGCTTACAAAACACAACCTCTATGGGGTGTTTGGCGATATTGAACTGGGCTACAAAAATTTTGCCTTCTTAACTGCAACGGGCCGAAATGACTGGTCCTCTACTTTGCCGATATCAAACAGGAGTTATTTTTATCCTTCCCTCTCGGGGTCACTGATCGTTTCGGATGCATTGCATATCAGCAGTAATGTGGTGGATCTTGTTAAATTACGTGGCGGATGGGCAAAGGTGGGCAGGGATGCAGATCCCTATTTTTTAGAAGATACTTATATTTTAAATCAGAATTTCCTGGGACAGTCTACTGCCACCAGCCCAACCACTTCAACCAATCCCAAATTAAAACCAGAGTTTACAAGAGAACTTGAGCTGGGAACGCAACTGTCCTTTTTTAAAAGGCGCGTTGGGCTGGATTTTACCTGGTATAATAAAATCTCGGATATGCTGATCTCTACCGTCACCACACCGGCTTCAACCGGCTACACGGGCCTGATTGATAATTTTGGAAAAATAAGGAACCGGGGTGTAGAAATAGATTTTAGTATTGTACCGTTAAGGACAAAGGACTTCTCCTGGGACATTCATGCCATCTTCACTAAAAATACCAACCTTGTTTTGTCACTGGTAAAGGGCCTCGACAGGTTGCCCCTTTCTAATGCAGGCTCTAATGAAATTGGCGCCTATCTTGAAGCAGGCAAGCCTTTTGGTTATTTGAGGGGAACCGTAAATGCCCGGGACAGCCTGGGGAATTTATTAATTGATCCCGGAACCGGTTTCCTGATCCGTTCCACAGAGCAGCGGCAGATCGGCGATCCTAACCCTGATTTTAAATTAGGACTTACCAATACCTTCAATTACAAGGGCATCACTTTAAGTGTATTGTTTGATTATACAAAAGGAGGGGATATTTATTCCGTTACGGTGGAGAGTTTACTGGCAAGAGGCGTAACCCAGGATACAAAAGACAGGGAAACTTCCTGGATAATTCCCGGCTATTATGGAGATATCAACACAGGCCTGGCATTATTGAACAGTAAGGGAGCTGAAATTAACAATATCACCAGGATAAGCACCAACGATCTGTATTTTGGTGAATCCTTCGCCAGTAATTCTGCCAAGGAATGGAATGTTTTTGATGCCACCGTTTATCACCTGAGAGAAATATCCCTGGGTTACGAGATTCCAAAATCATGGTTTAAAAAAATACCGCTGGGCTCCATGTCTGTCAGTTTAACCGGCAGGAACCTATGGCACTATGCACCCAACCTGCCGAAGTATACCAATTTCGATCCGGAAGTTAATAGTTTCGGCTCTTCCAATTCCCAGGGGATTGAACAATCTGCGGCGCCTACCAGCAAAAGATATAGTATCAACCTGAGAGTGACATTATAAATTCTAAAATTTAAAACAATGAGAAAGCGCATTATATACCCGGGTTTTGTTTTATTGGCCATCATTTTATTTAGTTGTACCAAGGGATTCCTTGACATAAACAAGGATCCTAATAATCCAACCAGTATTGCTGTTTCCAAATTATTACCTACAGCAGAAAGATCACTCGCTGCCAGCCTTGGACTAAGCGGCGGAAACGTACCCGGGATGGGACAGGTGCTGGCAACATACGTTCACCAGGGCGTTGTTAGGGAAGAGCCGTTTCAGTACGGAGCCACCGGCACCGATTATTACCTGGTAACTTCGTGGGATAATTTATATTCCGGCCAGCCGCTTAATGTTAATGGATCCACATTGTTTGAAGGCAGCCTGCAAAACCTGCAGGTTATCATTACAGATGCTACAGCCAAAGGGGATTTACAGTACGCCGGAATTGCGCAGATATTAAAAGCATATACTTTTAGCCAGTTGGTCGATATGTTTGGGGATGTTCCTTTTTCGGAGGCGCTTAAATTAAAAGACGGGATAGTGAACCCTGTATTTGATAAAGGCGCTGATATTTATCCCAAGCTGTTTTCATTATTGGATAGTGGCATTACAAATCTAAAGGCCAATGCCCTCAATTCTTCAACACCAGGCAGTGATGACGTGATTTATGGGGGAAATATAAGCAAATGGGAAAAAGCGGCAAATACTATTAAATTAAAATTGTTATTGCAGCAGCGGCTGATAAAAAATGTGGCAGCAGATGTAAATACCCTTTTAACGGCAGGCAATTTAATAAGCACCACGACCGAAAGTTTTGTTATGCCTTATGGTGTTTCGGGGGCAACAGACGATAGAAACCCGGGTTTCCAGGATTATTTTGCCACCCAGCGGGGCAATTATATAAGCCCATGGTTTTATTCCATATTAAAAGGATACAACCCCAAAATATTTACCAATATTGTAGATCCCCGTATCCCCTATTATTTTTATAACCAGCTTACGGCAACAGCACCTGCAGATAATCCAACAGAATACAGGGATACCGGTTTTCTTTCTATCGTATTTGGTTCCATCGGGCCCAGCAGGGATTTTTTACAGGATAATTCTATCAGCCTTTATGGCATCTACCCCGTGGGTGGACGCTACGATGACGGGGGTGGCGGATCTGTTAATTCCAACAGTGGAACCGGGGCCGCGCCTTATAGATTTATCACTTATGCAGACAGGTTGTATATGGAAGCAGAACTGATAAAAACCGGCGTGATAACAGGTGATGCAGCGGCCAAATTACAACAGGCAATACAGGAATCATTTAAAGAAGTGGATTACGTGGTCACCAAATATGTAAAACCTACGCAAACAGTTCCCGCTTTGTCGGGCACCGGTGCCGCCACCGCGTATATCAATAAGATAATGGCTTATTACAACAATAATGCTTCCAAACAACTCGAGATCATCATGACGCAAAAATGGATAGCCGCCTTTGGAAATTTTGTAGATGAATATACAGATTACAGGCGTACCCGTTTCCCCGTTTTGTTTGATCCCAATGATGTATCGGTAGCGCCGAACCATCTATATCAACCGCCCGTAAATGGCGACCTGGTAAATAGCCCGGGGGCCCAGCCGGCAATTCCCGTTCAATTATCAAGGGATTACCCCCTAACGCTCCCCTGGTCGCAAAATGAGTTGAATGCCAATAAAAATGCACCGGCACAAAAACAGCCATCTACTTATAAACCTTTTTGGCTACCCTGATCTTTTATTAATATGCAAAGCATTTAAAAAAATATTTTACCATGAAAAAGTTTATAATATCAATCATCACAATAGTGCTTACGGCAAGTATTATTTTTTCGTGCCGAAAATCAGACAATCCCAAATTACCTGCACTAACAAGAGTGCCGATACCCCTTATTACCCCCGACCCAACTGCCAACACGGTAATAAAAGCCACTGATGTTTCTGGATTTAATGGTAAGTTTTCGGTTGACCTATATTTTAAAAATGACATTATCCCTAAACAGCTGGATATAGTAGTTGCCAAAAATCACAATTACACCGATGGCGCAGTAAAACCCTTTAAAGCGGCCATCGCTTCGTTCCCTACCGATGTTACAGTAACGGGGACACAAATAGCGATGCTATTTCCGGGGCCCATTGTTGTGGGCGATGTGTTTGAGTTTGGAGCAAATATTATTTTGCAGGATGGAACCATGTTTCCGGCATTTGATTCCGTAGGCGCAGCATACGGCCAAACAGGAGGGAACGTAGATGGGTATCCTAATGCCAGTTTAGTGGCAGCATACGCGGTAGTTTGCCCCTTTGACCGGTCCATTTTTAGTGGTGGGTATAAAATCATAATTGATAGCTGGCAGGATTTTGATCCTGGTGATGCCGTGACGGTAACCCCCGGGCCCGGGCCCAGCCAGGTTTCGCTCACCGTGTACCCCAGTCCTGCGTTTGGCATCAATAGAAAACCCTTTATTATAGATATCGATCCGGCTACCGGCAAGGTATCGATTGCGTCGCAGATAATTGGTGATTACCCTCCCAGCGATAACAATGTAAAAATTTCCGCAACTCCCGGGGTCAATAGCTTTGTAGATTTTTGCTCGGGTAAAATCCATTTGGGGTTCGATTTAACCGATGCGCATTCGGGTATTTTAGTAACCGGCATCCTGGAAATAGGAAAATAACATTTTTTCGTGGATGTGTAGAAGTGATGCGGGTGTAAAGATGATTGGTTTTGCAGTAAGATCCTGCAACAATTGTTGGAATTTTATTTTAGTAATCTGGATCGTGCAGCGGTAGGAAGATCTTACCAAAGTGATTTTTAAAATATTTCTTCCCCTGTTTTAATCTAAGCGATTGGGGCCGCAAAATTGTATGATTTCTGCCAAGGCGGTCCGAATGGCGCTCTGCCGTTCGGACTTACCATTCAAAATTTTATGGTCCGGGCTCAGAAGCAATGTGGAACATCGTTGCATCCCTGTCTGCCTGCGCAATCAGGCAGGGCCCTCTTGTACGTCATACCATTATTGTACTTTTATTGACGCGGAGATGTACCCCAAAAAGAGACCACTGAAACTTATGCGAAAAGAGCATCAAAGCATCGGGATCTAAGAACATCTTTGAGGCAATGTCATTTAATTAGGGACTTTTATGCGTCTAATGCCACCCTTTCGGGCAATGTCATTGAGTTAAGACTTTGCGCCCCATCAGGTCGTCGTGTTTATAGAATTATTCGTCAATCCTGGCTTTGGCTCCGTAGGTGCCACGTAATTTACGCGGCACCTATGGAGCCAGAGCCTTAAAATATTGATTAACTATAAACACGATGCTCCTAACGGAGCTTAACTTAATCACATTGCCCTTCGGGGGTATAAAAATTTTAAGATTATTCATTTGCTATAATAATGCCAGCCCTGCCCGTTCCGTTCAGGCGGGCTTTCAGGCTTTTAAAACTTTCCGTGCGTCCGCCCTAAAGTACAGGGGGGCTTTCAAACCATTCAATAAGTCAATTATGAATCATGGGCAGAAAACGATATATTTGAAACAGCCAAATATTTTTAGCAATGAGAACCAGCCTATTAATTTGCGTAGCTTTTGCCTGCTTTCTTTCTTCTCTAAATCTGCACGCCCAGCAATCATTATGGAGTAAAGCTGGCAACAGCGCTTATAACAATTATACATCTTCAGTAAAAGACTCCGCTCCCGGAAAATTTCTCTTGTCAAAAATTGATTTGGTACAACTGAAAACCATCCTTCAGTCTGCACCACTGGAGCATACCGATGGAAAATTTACGAAAGGCATTCCATTTACCATTCAATTACCGGATGAAACAATGCTGTCCGCTTCTGTTGTGGAATCCCCGATCTGGGATGCGGTATATGCAAAGCAATTCGCCCATGTGCGGACGTACCTTTTATCCGATCCCATCACTAAATCATTGCTTGGAAGAATAACACTAACTGCTGAAGGTATCAGCGGGATCATATTTTCCGGTAAAGGCGATGTTTATATAAATCCATTAAAAAATAATGATCCGGGGACACATATTTTATATTTTACAAGAGATGAAAAAACGGTGGAGTTCCAATGTGGCGCCAATTCCTCCGGCACTGATATTATTTCTGCATTGAATAAGCCGCTTAATGTTACAGCAGGCGATTGCAAAAGAAGAACCTACCGCCTTGCAGTAGCAACTACGGCAGAATATACTGCATGGGCAGGCAGCCAGGCAAATGCGCTTACTTATATAACGATCAGTATCAACAATGTTATTGCCATTTACAGCAGGGACCTGAATATTACCTTTACAATTGTTGCTCCCAACAGTATCCTTTTTACCAATGCCAATACAGATCCTTATCCCGGGGGTGATGTATATTTAGACGATGCTGCCACCAATGCCAATCAAACTGCAATGGATAATATCATTGGCACCGGGGCCTATGATGTTGGCATGGTATTCAATAAAGGTTGGAACAGGGGTTATGTACCCGTGCCATTTGGCTTTGTTTGTAATGCCGCAAATAAAGGTAAAGGTGCGGCGGGTGTTGCTACCGGGCAAGGTTTAAATCCAACGGCAGGGCCGCAAGGTCTGGCTTTTGATTTCACGGTGGCACATGAAATGGGGCACCTGTTTGGGGCCACACATAGTTACGCATCTAACGTAGGCACCTGCACCGGTTTTGCTACTGCCGCCGCAGCCTTTGAACCGGGAAGCGGCAGCACAATGATGGGTTATGCAGGATATCCTACGTGTAATACATACACCAATTACGGGGAAAGCTATTTTCATGCAGGCAGCCTGGCTCAAATACAATCTTACATTAGTGGTCCGGGCAATTGTGCCGCATCAGTGGTTACCGGGAATAATCCGCCCGTTGTTACTGTTGCTGCCGCATCTTATACCATTCCCGTTTCCACTCCATTCACTTTATCTGCAACCGGTACCGATGCAGATGGAAACTCATTAATATATACCTGGGAGCAAATGGATGCCGGCTTTCTTACACCCAGCCCCCCGGCGGCAACTAACACAGCGGGGCCCAACTTCCGCTCGTATGCACCCACACCAACCGGCAATACCAGGACATTCCCCGGCATATATGATATCGTGGCAGGAGTTTCCCCGGCTTATGAAGTATTACCCTCCGTTACCCGCACTACCCATTTCCGGGTAACGGCACGCGATGGGTCGGCACTTGGCGGCTGCACCGGGGATGCAAATGTTGTGGTAAATTTCAACAGCGGTGCGGGCCCCTTCAGGGTAACATCGCAGCCGACTTCTGTTACATGGGCCATCAACAACCCGCAAACTATTACCTGGAATGTTGCAGGAACCAATTCTGCTCCCGTAAATTGCGCTGTTGTAGATATTCTATTTTCAACAGATGGAGGTATCACTTATCCATATACCTTAGTTAGCAATACAGCTAATGATGGAAGTGAAATTATCACAGTGCCTAATCTTTCCACGCAGGCAGGAAGGATAAAAGTGCAGGCGGTAAACAATATCTTTTTTAACATCAATGCCGCTAACATAACCATCGTTTCCACCTGTGCTGCGAACGGCACTACAATAACCCCGGCCGACAGTATAGCGGTTGCTTCAGGAAGTGCATCACTGAGCCTTTCTTTGAGCCCGCAATACGGAACCGTGTTAACCCCTTCCGGTACAATTACAACAGCAAATCCTTCCACCACCTTAACAATGTATAATACAAGTGTTTCTTCGTGTGCCACTTATGGCTTTAGCGGTTCTTATAAATATAATATCCATTCTTTTACAGTAACCGCACCGGGAAACTATACATTCACTCCTTCCACGTATGGTTTAGTTTATAATTTGTATCGCGGGTCTTTTGATCCTGCCTTTCCCTGCAATAATTTTATTGCATCCAATTGTGTTACCGGCCTAACCCCCACCACTATCAACCCATCTGTAACAGCAAGCTTGTTACCGGGGAAATATGTTTTAACAGCCGGTACTTTTAGCCCTGCATTTCCGGTGTTGCCGCATACTTATAGTGTGGCGGTAACAGGGGGTAGCATTTATACCAATCCTCCCAACCCCGGTGTATCTTTCAGTTACCTGTATGTGGTTGTTGATAAGGCAACCAATCTTGTAAAGTCCATCGCCTCAACGGCAGACCTTAGCAACAGCGCCACTTACCCGGGAGGTAAGGTTTATACGATCTATGGATTATCGTATTCAAATGCCTCCCCTTCTTTGAACAACTTTATCGGTGGTAATTTTAATACACTGACAAATGCACTGCTTTACAATGCATCCTATTGCGGGAACCTCAGTAAGAATTTTGCCACGCGAACCATATTGACCATTTATACTTTTACGGGCAGTGGAAACTGGAACGTGGCGGCTAACTGGAGCAACAATGTGATTCCTTCTTCACCTTTGCCACAATATTCAGCAATCATTATTAACCCGGCAGGTAATGGCGAGTGTATTTTAAATGTGCCGGTGATCATTTCACAGGGAGATCAGTTAACTGTTCAAACGGGAAAGAAGTTTAGGATATTGGGTAACTTGACTATACAGTATTGATGTTGTTTCTATTGCACATTTTCATTAAGATGACATCTTTTTAAAAGAGGTCATCTTAATGAAAATGAATCACCTCAGGCTATGTATACATGGCTATACTAATTCTGATAAATGTTTATAATTGGATTTAACCGTATCCAATACTTCATCCATGCGTCCGCCCAATATCAGTTTGCTCATAGATAAAGCGTAGCCCTTTACCTGCTCCCATTCTAATTTGGGTGGCATGGCCAATGAAGCAGGGTTCGTCATGATATTGATCAAAACCGGGCCGTCTTCAGCAAAAGCTTGTCTCAGGGCGTCTTCCACTTCAGCCGGCTGGTGAACCGTAATTCCCCTGAATCCCATCGCCTGTGCCACCAGGGCAAAGTCGGGATTTACCATATCCGTTTCATTATCAGGCAAACCCTCCACCTCCATTTCCAGTTTTACCATGCCTAATGCCCTGTTATTGAATACCACCAACTTTACCGGAAGGCGATATTGCTGAATAGTTGCCAGGTCGCCTAATAACATAGACAATCCGCCATCTCCGCAAAAAGCAATAACCTGTCTTGCCGGGTAAACCAGCGATGCGCCGATTGCCATAGGCATCGCATTGGCCATAGAGCCGTGATTAAATGAACCAAGCATTTCCCTTTTACCGGTTGATTGTATATACCGGGCGCCCCACACGCAGCACATGCCTGTATCTACGGTAAAGATGGCGTCTTCATCAGCCAATTCATTTACCGTGGACGCCACAAACTCAGGACTTATTTTGTCTTCGCTTCCCTGGTCAAGAACATATGTTTGTAAGTGATGTTTTACTTTATCGTACAGGTTTAACTGTGCCTTCAAGAAACTGTCGTCTGTTTTGTCTTTTATCAAAGGCAGCAAAGCCTGAACGGTGTCTTTAATTTTACCACAAAGCCCCATCGCCAGTTTTGCGCGGCGGCCCAGTCTTTCAGGTTTTTCATCTACCTGTATAATTTTATTTTTTGCGGGCATGAAAGGGGTATAAGGAAAATCGGTACCCAACAATAATACCACATCAGATTCATGCATGCTGTGATAGGCTGAAGGAAGCCCGAGCAGGCCTGTCATCCCTACTTCATAGGGGTTATTATATTGCATGCCCATTTTACCACGAAATGAATAACCGATGGGGGCTTTCAGCAAAGCAGCCAGCGCAATGATCTCATCGTGCGCTTCTTTTGCACCTATGCCACAGAAAACAGATATTTTAGTTCCCTGGTTCAGCAACCCTGCCATGAGTTCAAGCTCGGTATCGGCCGGCCGCATAATCGTTTGGCTCCTGTAGTTATGCATGGCGCTAATGCTTTCTTCAGCAGGTAAAGCAGATACATCCCCGGGCAATCCGAACACGGCAACTCCTTTGTGGTGAATAGCATGTTGTATGGCGGATTGCAACATGCGTGCCGCCTGTGCAGCTGTTGAAGCCACCTGGTTATAACAACTGCAATCATCAAACAATTTTATAGTATTGGTTTCCTGGAAATAATCAGTGCCAAAATCTTTCGTATTGATTGTAGAAGCAATAGCAATTACTGGCACACCCGAACGATGGGCATCATACAATCCGTTGATTAAATGCACATGCCCCGGACCACAGCTACCGGCACAGCAGGCCAGTCCATCCAGTTCTGCTTCAGCGGCTGCAGCATAGGCCCCCGCTTCTTCATGCCGTACATGGATCCATTTGATCTTCCCGCTTCTTCTCACGGCATCATTCAATTGGTTCAGGCTATCGCCGGTTACGGCATAAATTCTTTTTACGCCGTTTTCCGCGAGCATTTCTACTATCTGATCTGCTACATTTTTACTCATGTCACAAATTTTTAAATCCTGGTTATCAGTTTGTTTATTTACCGCTATGGCATGATTTTATTGTGTATAAAATGGCTGGGCCTAATGCCATTTAGTTAAGCGAGAGGTTTATTTCGCCCGTTAGTGAACGGACGGCTGGTGGTTAGCTCATAATTTATCATTCAAATGGTCTTGTATTTGCACCATGCGTTCCTACGGAACGCTAAAAAATGAATCAATTTTTCTGCCCACCCATTGTTCCTACGAAACATAATACCTTGCTGAATCTTTAAACTAAGACATTGGGCCGCCGCCTGTTTTACCACCGGTCGGCACCGAAGGTCAGACCGGTGATAATTTTGGAGGGCAATGCCTAAAATTTGTCTATTTTAAATGCGCCCTTAGCATCCACGCCATTTTCTCATGTGTTTCCATTAGTCCGGTAATATAATCACTGCTGCCAGCATCATGAAGGGAAGATGCGTAATCGTCTATATTTTCCCGCAAATGGATCAGTATGCTTTCATGATCATCCAGCAGTTCTTTAATAAATCCCAGGCTATCGTTTTTTCCCCTGGATTGCTCTGTAAGATGCGTAAGTTCGAGGTATTCCTTTAAAGAAGCAGGCGGGTAATGGCCAAGGGTTCTGATACGCTCAGCCATGTCATCAATGATCTGTTCCAATTCCCCGTATTGTTTTTCAAAAAATGTGTGTTTGTTGTAAAAGTCGGGGCCTTCTACGTTCCAATGTGCTTTACGTGTTTTTGTATATAGCACAAATTCGTCTGCGAGGATCTTACCCAGAGAATGCGCTACTGCAGCAAGGTTTTCTTGTTTAATACCAATTTTTGTTTCCATTTTTTTATTTTTGTTGTATGAACTAATAGTTTGCAAAGATACCTGCTCAAGGGGTATTTTGGCTGTTTCCTTAACCAAAGGGAAGGTTAATAAACCTCCCCGCATCAAAAATTCGCCCCTTTCTCCCGGCAGGCGAAACTACTGAGTTGAATTTGCCGACGCAAATATTCTGTTGGAATTTTAGCAATTGGGCAGGGAAAAAATCCGGGTAGGAATTAAAATAGTGAATTTACCGGCCTGTAAAAATCTCCGCGGTAAATGAATATTTTTCCTTTACTTATGCACGTCCTCCGGCAATTGTTTTTACAAGTCTCCATGTGCTATCTACCAGGCCCTTTTTTTATAATATTTTATATTATTCACCGGATGAAATTTCTTTATTAAAAGCAATCCTGCAATAAAACCGCCGATATGCGCCGCATAGGCTATTCCGCTGGCTTCGCTTCCCCCGAGATATCCTGTACCGTTGGCCAGTTGAAGCAATATCCATGACCCCAAAACAATAAATGCGGGTACGGGTATAAATAAAAATATAATAAGAACAGTAACCCTCCTGGTAGGAAAGAGTAGTAAATATCCACCCATTACCCCTGATATAGCGCCAGAAGCGCCCAGGCTGGGGATTAAATGATTTTCACCAAAAATATAATCGGTAAAAACATGTGTCAGTGAAGCAATAACACCGCATAAAAGGTAAAAGAAAAAATAGCGCACATGCCCAAGCCTGTCTTCCAGGTTGTCACCAAATACCCACAGGTAAAGCATATTTCCTCCAAGGTGGGCAAAGCCTCCATGCATAAACATAGATGTTATAAGCGTTAACCATACTGGGATTGCAGTGATTCCCAACCCTGGAATTTCCACCTGCTTTCCGCTTACAGGATCATTTACTATTACCGGGGCCGTAACTATATCATGGCCGCTCAATATTTCAGCGGGCACGGTGGCATAACTATAAGTGAAACCAAGATTGCTCCCGAAATTTTGATAATATACAAAAACAAGTATATTAGCTGCGATAAAAATATAATTTACAAATGGTATTGTTTTGCTGTCCGAATTATCGTCGCTGATAGGGATCATAGCGCTTGTTTATATATTACAAGATATGAACATTATTGAATATGTATCTCACATTTTACCAGGTTGATTAGCCGGGAAGGCTTCTTTTTTTCGAGGCCGCTGAAAACATGGTATTTACCATCAGCGACTATTAACCGGGGCTTTATTTAAAAGTGGAATTTAATAATTTTTTACCCTGCACAGGGTAAAAAAAGTCATGAAAAGTATAAGTCGGCCTCCTCTTTTCTTCTGTTGGCTAATCCCTGCACCACCACCAGGTTGCCATCAACATGTGCTTTGTCCCACATCATAAACGCATCGCGAATGGATGGATCTGACGGATCGGCATTAACACGTTTCAATAATGTTGAACCCCGCAATGCCTGTATTCCCGCATTGTACACAAAGCTCACCAATGCGTCGAATTGTTTTTGGTTAACTGCTGATTGCAGTGCGTTGTTTACGGCAACGGATTTCATGTTCACTTCCCATTCGAAGGCCGATTGTGCTATTTCGGGGGTTATGCTATCGCCTTTTTTTACGGGAATACTATTTTCTTACAATATGGTTCCATAACCAATTGTCCATATCCCGGCGTTATCCTGGTATGCGTTAAGTTTTAATCCTTCCTTCTTTTTAATAAAATCATAACATGTAGTATCTGGGGTCATAAAAATATTTCTTTTGCCTACTCTTCGATCCCGTTTTCGGCCGACCGGGTTAATATTTTTTCCGATGTTGATATATTATATCAGGGCACAAGGCTATCAGCTATTTTTTCCACAATATTTCCAATAGCATAAGGCACAGAATTATTACGCAGCCTGTTCCGTTGAAATGAATGTGTAAAGCCCAGCTTGTGGCACCATTCATGAGCATAGTGATTGGCAAGTTCAGCCATTTTCATCCCGTCAAACATAACCGAATAAGTAAATATTTCTTTGGTGCCGGGGTTGCTATATCCTATTACATCTCCATCTGATCCGTTTACGAGGGCGAGGTATAAATCCATGATGCTGTCGCCGGTATTGCCCGGTGTTTCTACCCCGTTCATGATGATATTATATATTTCCTGGTTGGTATATGGTATGTCTAACCATTTGTCAAAAAAGTTTTTTTGAAAGTAAAACCTGTTACTGCCATCCGTTTGAAAATTCAGTACTTCATTCTTAAATTGATCACTATTCAAAACGGTTTGAATAATTACCAGGATTTGATTCAGCGTATCCAGCCTTTTCCCGGTATAGTTATTTGACTCAGCAAGGTTGATCGTTATCATGTTTGATTTTACCGGTTATTCAAATCCCTCTTTCGCTTAACCGGTGTTTGGCAATTTAAATAAAATAACAGTAAAATGTGTCCATTAACAAGCCATTAAAAAATACAATCGATTAACGCCTGGTACATAAAAAGCCTTGGTAGCAAACCTATTAAAACTGATGATCAACCCTCAACGAAAATTTGGGAAGCAACGGCCATATAAGTCACAGGAATAAATTCTAATACCAACATAAAATGTGTCCGCAGGTTATTGATGTCATCATTTAATAACGGGTAATGATTTCACAACAAAACTTATCTCTTCCAGCCAAATCAGCAGGGTTAAAAAAATTTATTCTTCATCATCATCTTCTTCTTTAACATGCTTACTTACCTCTTTTGAAAACTCACCAATACCATTAACCACCCCTCCAATATCTTTAGATAATATGGCCGTTCCAATATTTATCACAGTTGCGGCAATATTCATTACATCCTGAACCCTTTTAATTTTTTGTAAAGCCTCATTCAGGTCCTCTGTCGACTGCTTTAAAGAATCCAATGATTCACTGAATCCTGTGCCTTTTCAACGACTGCAAGCCCCGCAATCATCGTGGAATTATCAACAATTGAATTTATCCTTCTACCCAGATCCTGGAATTCGGTAATTGATAACTTATTTGCATCGCTAATTTATACTCCAGTAATACGGACGCTATTTTTTGATAATCTTTAGCTAACTGAGCTAGTTGATTTGTTGACAGGTGGTGCATACATTCAGTTTATTTTTGACTAGATTTTTTTAACTTTTTAAACTCACTTAATATTGCTTCCATATCGGTTGCATACCGGATATTAAGTTCTCTAAAGTCTTTATTTGTTAAACTATCCGACTTTTTATTTAATTCATTATGCGCAAGTTTGATAGTATCCAATGCGGCAATAAATTTACCTGAAAGAACTGCATATTTTTCAAAGGTTGCCCTCTTTACCATATACTCCTCATATATCCTGGCTTTTTCAAGGGGCGATAATAAAGCCTCGTTGGTTTTAAAGTAATCACTATATAAATTAGGTAACTTGGTATCATGATCATTTTTTAACAGAATATCTTTGAAGAAATCATTCATACTTCTTCTATATGTGGTAATGACTATTTCAAAATCCGGATTAGATTTCTTTATAATTTCTTTTAATTTTCTTTTCCTGTATAAATCCATTAAGTCGTTACTGATAATAGTAGCAAGTTTACCTAATGAAGTTATTTCATCACTTGAAAACGGCTTTTTGGGAAAATCAAAAATCTGCTGAAGCGTATTGGAGTATGTTTTCTTTTGCGAAAGGCAAAAATAGATACCAGCAAAGTCCTAGTAAATAACAATTGTTATCAATTGCCTGACTGCTGACGGATAAAATATTCTGTGTGGCGGTTTTGCTGGTGGGTAAACTACAGTTTGCAACTTTTTTATGAAGGTCGTTCTCATAAATGGTCAGCTCCGGTAAAGGATCGCTATGTAACTGATATAGATATTTTTTCGTATCTATTACGAGGGAGCCTTCCTTAGGATGAAATTTGTCGTGTAGCAGGTTACCGATCTCCATACCATATTCGTTTCTAAAAATTGTTTTACCGCTTAATGAACCGGCGCTTTCCAAAAAAAATAAACGGTGATTGTTGCCACTGGTGATCCTGGCTGATTGGTGGAGGGGATTATATTTAATAATTACTTTGCATGCATTATTATCGATTAACCTGTATTCCTGCAAGGAAGAACGTTCGTTAGTAATTACTTCCCATTTCATATGTTAATCATTTAACCACAAAGGTTAACCTTTTTATAAAATAAAACTACCCTTTGTGTAAGCAGGTAACAATTATTTAATATTGGAACCAACTTATTATTAAATTTAAAAGCCCCGTCAAACCTTTTCCCAATGTGAGGAAGACATGCAGTATGTTTAATGTTTTCTGATAAAAAGATATATAATCCTCTACAAAGGATAAAAAAACTAACACTTTGCGGTATTGTTTAGTTGAATAAACTGTCGTCTATTTGTATTGTTTAATTCAGAGAAGAAAGCGCTTCAACCCAAGAATAAAAAATTTGCGCCCGTTTTCATCCGTCTATTACCCTGAAGGGTTAAAAAAGTAGTTTTTCTCGCTCCCGAACTGGCCCCTGTTCCGACTTCCCGGAACGGGGTATTTTATTAAATACCCGCTTGGCTAAATATTTTACTAAAAAATACTAAATTTATTAGTGTTAATAAAAGAAAGCTATTATCTTTGAT
>JBDTVX010000002.1:0-48464 GCA_040007015.1 Ferruginibacter sp.
AATTCGATATAACTCCGCTCTGTAAAGACTTTCAGAGTTTTCTTGCAGACTCTATTTAAGAATTTTTAAATTTAACGCCTCTATAAAGTTCCTTTAACCTGCTCTTATAATTTATTGATGCAAGCGTCCATTCTTCTTCCGGATCGGTGTATGTTTCTGAGAGCCAGGAATTATCTTTTTGCCTTGTAAACACCTCAATCAAAATTTTTTGTGAATCGATCAAAACATATTGTTTTAACGAAAGTATGTTTTTATAAAATTTATATTTTATAGTTCTGTCATATTCTTCCGTTGACGGTAAAAGAATTTCAAAAAGGACGGCGGGATTAATAATAGTATCAAACTCATTATCAACAAAAGATGGCTCGCCGCAGATAATTACGGCATCAGGATATGTATAAAAAGATTTTAGCCGGGTGTGTACCCTGAGGTCACTTCCAAAAATATTGCATTCTTTGTCTTCAAGATGCCGGCTAATATTTCCTATCAGTGCTGAAACAATTTGATTGTGCTGGAAAGAAGCGCCGGGTCTTGCAAAAATTTCACCACTAATATATTCATTCTTGGTTTTTGACATTCTTTCCAGTATCAAAAAATCTTCCTCACTGTAATATTTTCTTATCACAACAGGCATTTTTTATTTTAAAATTAGATTTTTCAGGCGAGTCGGTATAATAATTTTCTTACCAGCCGGTAATTTGTAAGGATCGACAAAGCCAGCAACACGACAGCAATTATCACCACTGTCCAATGAATAAAAGGCGATAATTCTTCCCTGCCATACATTACAAAATGTTGAAAGCTGAATTGCAAAAATGCTGTTAGCAATACAGCCGATAATATAATAATGATATAGACGGGGATCCATTTTTTGGCAACCGTTTTACTGAGCCAATCCGGGGAATAACCGAGTGTTAACAGTAATTGCAGGTTGTCTTTACTTTTAGCGATCATTAACTGGAGATAAAAAGAAAACAACAACATGGCGAGTAAGATCACCAATACGCCAAAGCCTGCAAGTCCGCTCACAATGGCTTCCAATATTTGTTTTACCCTGCCGAATTTGGTCTTGTCTTTGTTTACCCGGTAATCTTTTTTTTGAAGGTAGCTGAGTAATTGCGGATCATTGGCATCGATCGTTTTAAGATAAATGCGGGATGCATTAACCTGTGTAACCCCGCCAAAATTTTTATTTGCCCATTGCATAAAATCATTGGGAACCAATACGGAATTGATCCGGTCGCTCAATGCAACGATATGCGCCCTGAATTTTTGTACGCCGTAAGGAGTATAGCATTCTAATATGATATTTACAGACGACATGGTTTTGTCGGATAACTGGGGAAGGTCCTGGCTGGGTGCGAATACATTGTACATTTCCATAAAGTCTGATGAAAAAACGATGGGTACATCTGCCTGGCCCTCTTTCCAGGTGAATGAGGGCGGCACGGTGTCAAGGAATTTTTCATCCAGTGATTCTAAAAAAAGATCGGTACTAAATGGAATGATATTGCCTGCGCTTGCTTTTACGCGGAACTGGTTGGAGATCAGTGGAGCAGCATCTTCTATGAAAGGTTGTGATCTTATATCTTTAATATCCGCTTCGGTGAAACGGTTGTCTTTCCCCATATTGTCGTTGGTAATTGTTTTTGTGACAGAAATAAAATCAGCCCCTTCCTTGCGGCTGTTTTTTTCTTTCAGCAGATCATTGATGTTAACATACATTTGGATGGAACATAACAGTAGCAAAACACCCACCCCCAGGCCAATATAACTCAGCCACCGCGACAGCATATTTTGACTGGCGGATAAGAAGGGAGCGATGTTTTTGTAGGAAGGCATGAATAATTAATAATGAATTAATAATGAATAATTGATAATGAATAATTGATAATAAATAATTGAAATTAATAATTTAGGAAGGTACCAGGATATGATCCCGGCACTGCTAATTTTATAGACTGTGCCTTCACATTATTCATTATTCATTAAAGATGCAGCGTTCTTTCTGATTTAAAATATTCTATTTCTCTGAGGTCGGCTAAAACAATGGTGGCGTTTCTTTTTTTGCTTTCTTCTTCCATCAGGTCCATCGCTTTTTTTCGGTTCAGTTCATCCAGGTGACTAAAAGGTTCATCCAGCAATAAAAAATCAAACGGTTGCTGCAATGCCCTTATTATGGCGATCCGCTGCTGCTCGCCATAACTGCACGTTTTGCAAGGCTTGTGGAGCTTACTTTTTATGCCCAGTCTGATAGCCATTGCGTCAATATTATTTACTTCATGAAAGGGATATAAGGATCTTTTTATTTCCAGGTTTTGAAGCACGGTTTGCTCCATGAATAATCTCAGGTCCTGGAAAACGATGCTGATATGCTGCCTGCGCCATACAGAAAATTTTTCCGCATCAAATTTTTTGATATCATTGGAATCGTAAGATACCTGGCCCTTATAATCATTCCTGAGCCCATACAAAAAATGTATCAAAGATGTTTTTCCACTGCCGCTGGGGGCAATGATATGTATATTTTCCCCTTTGTTCAATGACACTGTTTTATTCCATACCTGCGAGTCATCAACATTCATTTCCTCAAAAAAAACCGGTAAAACTTTTTGCAGTAATATTTTCATGAATAAATATTAAAAAACTGCCAATCCGTTCCGGAATTGGCAGCAGGTCAGGAACATAAGCTTATTTTGTTTTAGGCGGTGGAGGTGGTGGAACCTGTGTTGCTTTTGATTCAAAATCGTCGAAGGCCATCATTCCTTCTTTTTGTTTTTTTCGGTGTTCCTTATACAGTTCGCTTAATTTTGATGCATATTGATTTAATTGCTTCAGGCTGTTGGTTGATTTATCTACCAGGTTTATTTCAACAGTCTGAGTTACACCACCATCGCTGTAATTACCTCCTTTCCATATAATATTGTCCCAGAATTTTATGGATGCATCATAGGCTATTTTGCCCGAGCTGTCTTTTGAAGCTTCCTCTCCAAATGATTTTAACAGTGTTTGAATATTCAGGTAGCCACCAAAAGGCTCACCGCTTATTTTAGAGATGAAATCAAAATTAGTACTGCCTGTTCCCAGGTATTGATCAACATTTTGTTTGTTATTGCTTAAAGCAAACCACTTGCCATTTGAGTTGAATGATACGGGTGATTTACTGCTATCATTATACACTCCCTGGCCTATTTTTTTACCTGCATTAATGAGTTTATTGAACGCGTCCTTATCACCGATGGATGCGGCAAAAATAAAATTAAAACTTGGTTTTTTTGAGATGGATACATTTTCCTGCTGATCCTTAAATTTAAAGGAGGTAGTATCGGGTTTTATTGCCAGGTCCGATATCCCGATAAGGATATCGCCTTTATTGGCTTTAATAAAATCGTCCATTGTAAAACCCATCTTCGATAGTCCGATATTAATCATGCCATCCAGCCCTGTCATCTTTATTAATTCGCTGAGCGCTTCCGGTTTAAAATTTAAAGCCATTAAGCCTACTACATCCTTCCCCGGCATCCGGCTGTATTTTTTAAACAGGTCGATCATTTCCCCACTGGCATAGCTTTTTGCATGCACAAGCATTTTTCCATTATCAAAATTCATGACGCCGGTTGTAACACTTCCTTTATAAAACCTGTCCATGTTTATCATTGAAAGGGCATTCCCTGAAGGGCCGCTTTTAATCAATTCTTCTGAATTCATCCAAAAATGAATATCCCCTGTTTCTTTCATTAGCCGGGTGAATTTTTCATTTTTTGCAAGGCTGTTACTTTCTTCCAATGCAAAAACCGCTTTACAGGTTGCCCCGATATCTCTTCCGGAAACGCTGCTTACATTAATTGAATCTCTTCTCATTCTTTTGTACAGGTCATTCATTTGAGACATTTGCGGGGCATCAAAAATGTATACAAATTTTTCTTTTGTCCAGCCCACACAAAGCGGAAATTTGCTGATGAACTGAGCATCGCCTTTTTCACTCTCCACACCGTTTTCTGTAACTTGTTTATTAAATGTTTTAAAAACACTTTCGTCCTTTACGTTCCCTTCAAAACCGATATATCCGCCCATACTATCTTTTATTGCAAAAAACATACAGTCGGCTTTAATATCTATGCCTGAATTTTCCGGGTTGTCCAATAAGCTTTTAATAGCCGCGGGCATAGTTGAATCGCCCTTCATTTCCTGGAATAACGGGTTTTGCTTTATTTCCTCCCAGGGAAGTTTGGAGGATAAAGTTTTACCATCCATCATGATCACAACGGCTGCTTCTTTTGGTATTAACTTACCCTGGGTATTCGTTTTGGCACAGGACGCAAATACAATTGCCATTATGCCAATGATCATTAACCCGCTAAAATATTGTTTTTGCATAATTTGATTTTTTGTGTTGATAATAATTGATGTACTATTTTTAATTTTTAATTTTTTTATTTGTTAAAGTAATCAAATAACCTTTCAAATACAACTACCTCCTGGAAGCCGGTACCAAGGTCTTTTACCAGGCAATAATTTTGTTCTATTTCCTTACTGCCTATAATAACGGCATACCCGATCTTCTTTTTTTGGGCATAACTAAATTGCCTCGTGATCTTTACAAATTCATGATACATTTCACACGAAATTCCTTTTCCCCTCAACTGCTGCATCACCTGAAAAGCATAAAGGCTTTCCTTCGCGCCCATATTAAAAAAGATCGCTTTGGTTCCGGTATACACTTCGCCCGGAAAAAGACCGAGATCTTCCAATACATCATATATTCTGTCTACACCAAAACTGATGCCTACCCCCGCGATCCCCGGCACATCAAATAAAGCGGTGAGGTCATCATACCTGCCTCCTCCTCCAATACTGCCCATCTGAACCTCCGGTGGGCCCTTTGCTTCAAAAATTATCCCCGTATAATAATTTAACCCCCTTGCTAAAGTAAAATCAATTGCAATGTTGATATTACCCGCCTGGTGAAATAAAAATTCGACTTCCTCAATACCTTCTTTCCCGGGTTTAATATTTCCAACCAGTAGTTTTATTTGTGTTAATTTTTCTTCGTTAGTGCCGGTTATGGACAAATATTTTTCTATTATTCCTACCTGCTCTTCCGTAAGCCCACGCAATAGTAGCTCTTCTTTTACACTTGCCAGCCCGATCTTATCAAATTTATCAATAGCAATCGTAATATCCGTCATTTTTGCAGCTCCGCCGCACAGATGGGCCAGGGCGGTTAAAATTTTGCGGCTGTTTATTTTTAATTCATAGTCGCCAAGCCCAAGTTTCACAAATACCTGGTGATAAATATTTGCCAGCTCCACTTCATTAAGTAAGGATGTGCTTCCTACGATATCTGCATCGCATTGCGTAAACTCACGGTAACGGCCCTTTTGCGGCCTGTCTGCCCGCCAAACCGGCTGCACCTGGTAGCGCCTGAATGGAAATACGAGCCTGTTATGGTTCATGGCAACATACCGTGCAAAGGGAATCGTTAGATCATATTTCAGTGCTCTTTCTGTAAGTTCGCTGCTGCTTTTTCCCAACAAAGCTTTTTCAAAGCCCGCCTTTGCTTTGTCAATATTTTTAGGATTGCTGATCCCATTATTTAGTATTTTAAAGATCAGCTTATCACCTTCCTCTCCATATTTGCCCATCAGGGTATCCAGGTTTTCCATTGCGGGTGTTTCCAATGGTTCAAATCCATATAGTTCAAATGCAGATCGGATGATGGAAAATATATAGTTGCGTTTTCGCACGGTTTCTGCTGAAAAATCCCTCGTGCCCTGGGGGATACTGGGTTTTGCCATGATTGGTTCTTAGCTTATATGTTTTAAATATTGTGTTCGAAAGCGGTATTAAAATTTGTGATTTCCCCGGTTTTTTATGATTGCATCGCATGCCTCTTCAATTAAATGATACGCTTTATGATATCCCGCCTCTGTTCCATACCATGGATCGGGTATATCCCTGTTTTCCCCGGGATAAGCTTCATTTAATAGTAAATCTACAATAGCGGCATCATACGAACCTTTCCCGATCCATTTCATTTCTTCTATCACATCGGCGGCCATTGCATAAATTTTATCAAACCGGTCAAAATCTTCTTTTACCAAACGCCTGCATACCTGGTTGCTGATATCGATCCCTTTCGTTTTTGCAACCTTTTGGGAAAGAAAATGCGGCTGCTCACCCACATGATACCCGTTGGTTCCCGCGCTGTCTACTTCCCAATTCAATCCCCCCTTTTTGATTTTATCCTGTAGAATACCTTCTGCAAGAGGACTTCGGCAAATATTGCCTAGACATACCATCAAAATTTTCATGAAGCAAATATAAGATGCTAATGATTCCCGATGGCTATCGGGGCTATTAATTGATAATTGATAATTGATAACTGATAATTTTCCTGCTTTTATAATCTTCTGAAGGATGAATCATTTCCCTATTTTATATATTGGCCCTTCTTTAACAAATCACCAAATCATCACATTAGCAAATTAGCACATCTTGTTCGCGGGGTCTTTGTGGATTTACCAGCTAAAAGCATCTCATAGCAAACGGCACCGGTTTTGATTCAGATTTTTTCACAAAAAACCAACCTTTATGAAATGCGAATTAATTATGACCAGCGATATATTGGACATTCTTTCGGGAAAAGAAATAAAGCTTATGGGCATATACGCTACGAAGATTTATAAAAGCCGGTTGGTTAAATCAATCGGTGCAATGATGGCCTCCGAAATTGTATTTTCCGCATTTACCTTTCTTCCGGGGAAAGTTGAACGATCTGAAGAGTTCTTTATTGCCGAACAGGGATTTAGTAAAATTCTACCTTTCCCCGGGATTCCCAAATAAAGCCTAAGCCGGTAAAGCCTTCAAATATAGCACGGGCATCGGCATTTAAATTGATCAGCAATATAATCATGGTAGATAATAAAGATTCAGCCGATATTTTGCATAATTTGAATAACCGTACACCAGGGAGCAACACGAATATCCTTTTAAATTCTATTGGGTCTCAAAGCGGGTGGACAACCCGGAAATTATGCCGGAATACCCGGGCGGTATGGATGCACTTAGGAAATTCATGGTAAGCAACCTTAGTAATC
Organism: Ferruginibacter sp.; assembly: GCA_040007015.1. Lineage (GTDB taxonomy): Bacteria > Bacteroidota > Bacteroidia > Chitinophagales > Chitinophagaceae > Ferruginibacter. The sequence goes on from JBDTVX010000002.1 coordinate 7,101, forward strand.
CAGGGAATTTGGAAGATAAGGAAATCATCGGCGTGAAAGTAAAGTTTGTAGTTGGATAAGATGGGAAATTGCAGCGTTTTGAATTAGTAAAGGATGGCGGAAGCGAATTTAATAATGAAGTGATAAGGGTACTGAAAAAAATGCCCGAATGGATACCAGGTAAATCCAAAGGGCAAAATATATCCGTATTTTATACTATTCCTGTTAAGTTTCTACGGGACGGTTAATTTCGTAATTAATTTAGTAAATTGCCTTTCCGCAAAAACTGTGCAGATCAATTCGTCAGAGTTTTTTGTTAAAAAAAATAAAAATATGGCACTCGAAGAATTTGAAAAAGAACAACTTAGTGAAAGAGAGAAAGGCTTTATACGCATGCGTTCGATCACCAATTACGGCATGGGGGTATTTATGATCCTTGTCGGGTGTTTTTTTATGTTTCCCGTTAAACTTACGGAGGTTTATATCAACCGTTATGACCCTGTATTGATTAAAGCATTTGCGGTAGTGTGTTGGGTGTACGGAGCTTTCCGAATATACAGGGGGTACAAGAAAAATTATTTTAGAAACTAATGAAGACAGGCAAAAGAAAAAGAATAATTAGCATCGGATTTTTATTTATTTTGTGTGTTGGATTGATAAATTGTAAGTCAAAAAAACGTAACGAAGTAACTGATACCCTTACCAGTGGAACTATTCATATTAGTGTAGACGAGTCATTTAAACCGGTAATTGATGAGCAAATAAAAGCATTTGAAGGGACTTACCCCCGGGCAAAAATTATTGCCCATTATAAACCCGAGGCAGAATGCTTAAGGGATATTTTAAGGGATTCCCTTACAAGAATGGTAATTGTAACCAGGGGGCTTAGTAGTAAAGAGGAGACATTTTTTAAAGATTCCCTTGATTACTATCCCCGTTGGGATGAAATCGCGACAGATGCTATTGCCATAATAGTAAATAGCCGCAGCAGCGATACTGTTTTTACTTTTGAAAGATTACAGAAACAGTTAGCAGGTTTAATGGGTAAAAAACAACAAATAATTTTTGACGGGTTAAGTGCTACCAGTACGGTACGTTTTGCTATTGATAGTATTTTGAAAGGAAAACGATTTGATACAAGTGTAGTAAGGGCGACAAGTGACAGCAAAGCCGTATTGGATTATGTTGCTGCAAATGAAAACGCAATTGGGTTGGTCGGAATTAGCTGGATAGGCAATCCTGAGGATACCGCACAGGTACAAATGTTAAAGAAAGTTAAAATGGTTTATGTAAAATGTGATGAGTGTGCCGATTCCCCGTATGTAAAGCCAAACCAATTGAACATTATGACAAGAAGGTATCCTTTGGTACGTGGTTTGTTTTATATACTGAAAGAAAATTACACTGGTCTGGGTTCGGGATTTATGAATTTTCTACAATATGAAAGAGGGCAATTGATTTTCAAAAGGGCTTATTTGGGATCAAGTAAAATGGGGTTTGCTATACGTACCGTAAAGATCAATGAAAAATTAGAAAAAGAATAATCCCCAATTGTATTAGTTTCCATTTAAAATTAATATCATTGTAAAGTCTTAAACAATAAAACAAAATGAACAAGATAAAATCCGGATTGCTGGGCTTAACTGCTTTGTTTTTTTCAGGTGCAATGAAAGCGCAAACCATTGAGGAGGCTAAAAAATTCATGTATTATGAGCGTTACCAAAGCGCTAAAGCTGCATTTCAAAAAATTGTAGCTGCTACTCCTACTAATACAGAAGCAATATACTGGCTGGGTATTGCAATAATATCGCAGGGGGAATTTGGGCAAAAAGAATTAAATGAAGCCAGGGAGCTATACCGGAAGGCCCTGGAAACAAATTCTAATAACCCGTTACTGATAGTGGGGATGGGCAATATAGAATTACTGGAGGGCAAATCGCAGGACGCCCGCAACCGTTTTGAAACGGCGCTTTCTTTGAGCAAAAACCAGGATCTTGTGGTATTGACCGCTGTTGGAAGGGCCAATTCTAATTTTGATAATAAAAATGGGGATCCTAATTATGCGATCGAAAAATTAAAGATAGCCACTGCATTAAAGAAGTTTAAAGAGCCTTCCGTTTATGTTCATATGGGAGATGCCTACCGGATGCTGATGGATGGGGGCAATGCACAAATATCCTATCAATCCGCACTGAATATAGATCCTAATTATGCCTGGGCTTTATATAGGATTGGCAAAATTTACCAGACACAAGGCGCGGGACAGGAAGAAATTTATATGAAATATTTCAATGAAGCCATCGCAAAAGACCCGGCTTATGGTCCTGTGTATAAGAATTTATCCGACCTGTACTATAACACGGATGTAACAAAGTCTGCAATGTACCTCGACAAGTATTTGGCCAACACAGATGACGATCCTAAAAATTGTTATTATAAAGCATCCATGAAATACGCCCAGGGTCTATTTAAGGAGGCGATCACTATGGCAGACCAGTGCATTGCTGCCAAGCCGGATCCCTATTCAAAATTATATGGGATAGAGGGGTATGCTTACAATAGGTTAGGCGACTCTGTAAAAGCCAAAGCTTCTTTTGAAAATTATTTTAAAAAAGCGGATACAAGTCAGATAGGTATGGGTGACTATTCAACCTATGCGAGTGTGCTGCTTAAATTTCCCGGTAATGATTCTTTGGCCGGAATGTATGTAAATAAAGCGGTTCTGTTAGATACCCTTGAAACAAATAAGATTACTTATATAAAGAATATAGCAACCTATTATGTAACCCAAAAGAAGTTTAAGGAAGCTGCGGATTGGTACAAGAATGTACTTACGATAAGAAAAGAGCCCTCTAAAACGGATTTATATAATGCAGGATACAATTATTACAGGTCGGGCGATTATCAACCTGCAATAGATGTATTTAACCTGTATGGTCAAAAATATCCCGACGATGCATTTAGTTATTATATGATAGGTAAAGCATATTGGGCGATAGATACTACGATGGAACAAGGACTGGCCAATCCGTCTTTTCAAAAAGCAATTGAGGTTGGAACCGTTGATAAAGCGAAATATAAAGCTCAGTTGATTGGCAGTTACAAATATTTTACCGCTTATTTTGCTAATATAAAGAAAGATAAGGAAACCGCGATCAGCTATTGCGATAGTGTATTAGCCATTGATCCGGCTGATACAGAGGCATTAAATAATAAAACCGTAATCAGTTCTATGAATATGAATGCACCTGCAACACCAAAACAGACCAAGCCTGCTGGTAGTAAACCCACAGCAGACAAACCAGCAGCCCAGGGAACAGTTACCAAACAACCGGCCCAGGTGGCAAATAAATAATTCAATCACCTCGAATTAACATGATCCCCATTCCGGAAAAGAATGGGGATTTTCTTTTTTGCAAACTCCGGATTGTTATTTGCTCACCCTGCCTTATTTTTGCACTATGCAGTTTTTTATCCTTCAAGCCAATAATATCAACAACGCCTCCAATTATTTGCCCATTGGTATTCAATTGTTTTTTGCAATTGGTTTTATTGCTACCATGATGCTTCTTACCCACAGTTTTGGACCCAAAAGACAATCAGGGGAGAAACTGCAAAACTTCGAAAGCGGTATAGAAGTAAAAGGAAATGCCCGTCAGCCAGTAGCTATTAAATACTTTTTAGTAGCAATTCTATTCGTATTATTTGATGTGGAAGTAATATTTTTCTATCCTTATGCGGTTAATTTCAGGGCATTAGGTTGGCAGGGCTTTATAGCAGTTACTATGTTTGTAGGATTATTTTTAGCAGGGTTTATATATATTATTAAAAAAGGGGCTTTAAACTGGGAGGATTAAAACAAATGTAAAAATGTGCCGATTCGAAAATGTGAAAATGTTAGAATGGCAACAATCCGAATAAATGCGAAAATGTGCCAATTTGAAAATGTGAAAATGTTAGAAAGGCAACAATCCGAATAAATGCGAAAATGTGCCAATTTGAAAATGTGAAAATGTTAGAAAGGCAACAATCTCATTAAAATGGTGTTTTAATTGTATTAATTTTCAAATTGAGCAATTTTTAAATTTTCAAATTAGTATTATGTCACGTCCAGTACAATATAACACGAAACTGAAAATGGTAGAGGCCCCGGAAGGAATGATGGGGGATGGCTTTATGGCAACTTCATTTGAAAAGGTGGTAGGGCTTGCCCGCAAAAATTCTATCTGGCCACTTCCATTTGCCACATCCTGTTGTGGTATTGAATTCATGGCAACTATGGCCAGTCATTACGACCTGGCCAGGTTCGGTTCAGAAAGGGTAGGATTTTCCCCACGCCAGTGCGATTTGTTGATGGTAATGGGCACTATTTCTAAAAAAATGGGCCCCGTCTTACGTCAGGTTTATTTGCAAATGGCAGAACCCAGGTGGGTTTTATCTGTCGGCGCCTGTGCATGCAGCGGTGGGATATTCGACACTTATTCTGTATTACAGGGCATCGACCAGGTAATACCGGTAGATGTGTACGTGCCAGGTTGTCCTCCAAGACCCGAAGCTATACTGGATGGATTTTTAAAAATACAGGAATTGGTAGGGCAGGAAAGCCTCAGAAGAAGAAACGGTGACAAATACAAAGAACTGATGACAAGTTATGGAATACAATAAAAGCCAGGTAGCTTTTGCATACAAAGAAAAATCTTTCAAAAGTTCTGAATGGCTATAGACCCTGGTGGATGGATTATTAAAAGATGCTGTTCCCGCAATAGATTTGCTCATAAAGAGAAAGAAAAGCGGGAAGATCAATCCCGGCTATTTGATTGAAGACAATACCCGGGTGCAAAACCAGCCACCTCCAAATCAAAAGAAGGATTTGGAAAAATCTATGAGGTAGATCGCGAAAATTTTGATAATGTTTTAGCGACCCTGGATGGTTACGAAGCATATTCTCCGGAAAAAAGGAAGAATCACTGTACATAACAAAAATAACCACAGTAATTACAGCAGGTGTTTATCGGAAGCATGGGTACTGGTATAATAATCCTGTTACAGGTAGGAAGGAGATTGAAACGGGGGCAATAAAAAAAATATTTACAGCGAAATAAGCTAACAAAATATGGCATTAAATAACGAAATAGTTAAACAAAAGCTTTCGGAAAAATTTGTCGATCAGCTTACTGACTGGCAGGAGCCTTATGGGATGCTTACTTTTACGGGCCCAAAGGGTCAAAACCTGAAAATTTTACAGTTCTTATTTGATGATCCGGAACTTAAATTCCGTTTTTTAACGGATTTGCAGGCGGTTCACTACCCGGATAGAAGGGGGGAAGAATTAGCGGTAGTTTATCATTTGCATAACCTGGTTGATAATATCCGTATCCGCTTTAAAGTATTTACTGATATTAAAACACCTGATGTTTATAGTGCCACTGCATTGTACCAGTCGGCTAATTTCATGGAGCGGGAAACTTACGATTTTTTTGGGGTTAATTTTACAGGGCATCCCAATCTAATTAGAATTTTAAATGTGGATGAAATGGATTATTTTCCAATGCGGAAAGAATTTCCATTGGAAGACCAGACAAGGACGGACAAAGATGATGAGATGTTTGGAAGGTAAGAAGCCCTTTGAGATTTTTAGATTCCGTTGAATAAGGTTTTTTTAAAATAATTCAAAGCTGATAAAAATATTAAAGGCAAATAATGAGTGACCATATTCTTTTACCGGAAGGAAGTATAGAAAAAAAAACTACCACGCTCAACCTTGGTCCTACACATCCCGCTACCCATGGGGTGTTTCAAAATATCCTCGAACTCGATGGTGAGCGCATCATGAAAGCCACCTCAACGGTAGGTTATATTCACAGGGCTTTTGAAAAACTAGCGGAAAGAAGACCGCTTTACCAGATTACACCACTTACCGACCGTTTAAATTATTGCTCTTCCCCAATTAATAATATGGGCTGGCACATTACCTGTGAAAAATTATTTGGTATACAACTGCCAAAACGGGTTGACTATCTTCGGATCATCATTATGGAACTATCAAGAATTTCCGATCACCTGATCTGTAATTCGATCGTTGGAGTAGATAGTGGCGCTTATTCGGGTTTTCTTTACCTGATGCAATTCAGGGAATTGATCTATGAAATATATGAGGAAGTATGTGGCTCGCGCCTTACTACAAATATTGGCCGCATTGGCGGTTTTGAAAGAAATTTCACCAATACCGCCTTTGAAAGACTGGAACAATTCATGGCAACTTATCCAAAGGCGCTAAAGGAATTTGAATCCATGTTTACCCGCAACCGCATCTTTATGGAGCGTACCATCGGATGCGGCGCTATTTCGGCCGAAAGGGCATTGAACTACGGATTTACCGGCCCCAATTTAAGAGCAGCCGGTGTTGATTATGATGTGCGTGTACATACACCTTATAGTTCTTATGAAGACCTGGAATTTACGATTCCTGTAGGTAAAACGGGTGATTGCTATGACCGTTTTTTAGTTCGCGAGGAGGAAATGTGGCAGAGCCTGAGCATGATTGAGCAGGCTTACAAAAAAGTACAGGAGTTTAAAGGCGCCGATGCGGAAGTATTTCATGCAGACGTACCCGCTTATTATTTACCAGAAAAAAAAGATGTCTATACCAAAATGGAGGCATTGATCTATCATTTCAAGATCATCATGGGAGAAACGGATATTCCCGTGGGTGAAGTGTATAGCTCTGTAGAGGGTGGCAATGGCGAGTTGGGTTTTTACCTCATTAGTGATGGAGGAAGAACCCCGTACCGCTTACATTTCCGGAGACCCTGTTTTATTTATTACCAGGCATATCCCGAACTGGTGCAGGGTGGTATGCTGAGCGATGCGGTAATAACAATGAGTAGTTTGAATTTGATTGCGGGAGAATTGGATGCATAGCAATTTTTTTTGTTAATTCAAATTTGAATACCAAAAATGAAAAAAAAAAGAGATATAGAAATTGTTTTAAATTTTGTTTCTTATGAAGAAGCAGAACAAAATGACAATTTGTATTATTCTAAATTGAGTGCTGAGGAACTATTGAAAGAATGTTTTGATTTAAGAAGGCTAAATTATTTTAAAGGCAAGAAAAACAATTTACCAGTAATCAAAAAAGTTGGGGCAATGATTAAAAGAAAAGATCATGAAAAAGAAAATGCCTGAATTTCAAAAGGATTTTGAAGATTTTATTGCCCTTTGTAATAAATATGAATTGGAATATTTGGTAATTGGCGGTTTTGCTGTTAGCATACACGGTTATCCAAGGACCACTAAAGATTTAGACGTTTGTATAAACAGGACAGAAGAAAATGCGAAAAAAATTTTATCGATTTTAAATGATTTTGGATTTGGTTCTTTAAATTTTAAAATGGAAGATTTTTTAAAAGCGGATATGATAGCTCAATTGGGTTATCCGCCGGTTAGGATAGATATTTTAAATGACCTGAACGGGATTGATTTTGATTTGGCTTTTAATAACAAAAGATTGGTGAACATGAACGGCATCCCTACAAATTTCATAGGGTATAATGAGTTGCTTACTAACAAAGAAAGAGCCGGCAGGGACCAGGATTTATTGGATATAAAAAAATTGAAAGAACGTAATAAATTAAAATAGGATGGTATTTCAGGAAGATAAATTAAATAAAGTAGCGGAAATCATTAGCCGTTACCCGCCGGGCAAGCATAAAAGTGCCTTGCTGCCTGTATTGCACCTGGCACAGGAAGAATTTGGAGGATGGCTGGATACACCGGTGATGGACTATGTGGCTACCTTACTAAAAATCGAACCCATCGAAGTGTATGAAGTGGCAAGTTTCTACAGCATGTATAATTTAAAGCCTGTTGGTAAATATTTATTCGAAGTTTGCCAGACAGGTCCATGTATGCTGAATGGCAGCGATCAGATCATTGATTATATCAAACATACACTGAATATTGGGGTAGGCGAAACAACGGCTGATGGCTTGTTCACATTAAAAACGGTAGAGTGCCTTGGAGCCTGCGGCTATGCGCCGATGATGCAGTTGGGCAAAACTTACCGGGAGCATTTAACCAAAGAAAAAGTAGACGCGATCATTGAAGAATGCAGGACAAAAGCAAATTAAATAATGGGAATAATCAATGCCATATTAAAAGTTAAGGAACACCGCAAGTCGGAAAAAATAGCTGAAGTTAATTTTTTGATAGATAGCGGGTTGTGTATAGTTTGGTATCGGGAAAAATTTTAGATGAACTGGATATTGAGCCTTATAAAGAAATGATTTTTTCTTTGGCAGATGGCAGCACTTTAAAAAGAAAAGTAGGCAGTGCTTATTTTGAATTTGAAGGTGAAGGCGGTCCGGCGCCGGTTGTATATGGTGAAGAGGGGGATGAGCCGCTTTTAGGCGCAACCACATTGGAATCTTTAGGGTTGATTCTAAATCCTTTTACCAGGACATTGCATCCAATGAGAATGTTACTTGCAAATTAAATTATAAAAAAAAAGGGTAGTACTATGAAGCTGACTCCTTACATACATTATTCAGGAAATGCGGAAGAAGCACTGAATTTCTATGCGGCCGCATTAAATGGAACCGTTCAACAAATAAACCGCTACGGTGATAGCCCGATGGAATCTGGTGAAGACTGGAAGCAAAAGATTGTCCACGCCCGCCTGGTATTTGACGATAATATGATCATGATCTCAGACTCTTTTAAAGGCAACCCTGTTTCAACAGGCGGTAATGTGCAATTGAATATAGATGTTGAAGACGCCGGTAAACTGGAAACGGTTTTTAATAGAATGGCTGAAGGCGGCACAGTAATCATGGCTTTACAGGATACATTCTGGGGAGCGCGTTTTGGCATGCTGAAAGATAAATTTGGTGTAAGCTGGATGTTCAATTGCGAAATAAAGAAATAATGAAACTTTTTATTACTATCTGTTTTTCTTTGGTAATTGCGTGCTGTGTAGCGCAATCCGACGTTGATAAATTAACAGCAACGGTTAAAGGATTTCACATGGCATTGGTTAAAAAGGATTTAGTTTCCATAAACGGGCTAACAGATATAGCCCTGAGTTATGGGCACAGCAATGGATGGGTAGAAACAAAAGCAGATATAGTAAAGGACCTGGAAACAGGCTATATCATTTACCAAAGCTTTAAAGAAGACAGTATCACCGTTTCAATAAATGGAACAATGGCGAATGTCCGTTTTTTGGCGGATGTGACAGCAACATTAAAAGGCGCGGGCATCATCTCTCATTTGAAAGTTTTAGAAGTATGGACAAAAAGAGGTGAAGACTGGTACTTGTTCGCAAGACAGGCAGTTAAGGTTCAATAATTTGGAGGTTTAAAAGAGCATGACCCGGTTTTTCCGGGCAGGATGTAATGTTAATTGAGAAAGAACAAACAAAGTAATTATTAAATAAACAAATCTTCCTGGGGAGATCCAGGCTTTATGGCAAGAAAACTATTATTAGATAAAGTAAATGTTCCGGGCATTCGCGGCTATGATGTTTATCGCCGTGAAGGGGGTTACAATAGTGTTGAAAAAGCTTTAAAGCTCTCCCCCTCGGAAATTGTAGAGGAAGTAAAAAAGAGCGGCTTACGTGGCCGCGGGGGCGCGGGTTTTCCAACCGGCATGAAATGGAGTTTTTTGGCAAAACCGGAAGGCGTTGCACGTTATTTGGTTTGTAATGCGGATGAAAGCGAGCCCGGTACTTTCAAAGACAGGTATTTGATGGAGTTTCTTCCACACCTGCTGGTTGAAGGTATGATCGTTTCATCCTTTGCGCTGGGCAGTAATGTAAGTTATATATACATCCGTGGGGAATATAACTGGATCACCGATATTTTAGAAATTGCCATAGCGGAGGCAAAGCAAAACGGATGGCTGGGCAAAAATATACTGGGTTCCGGCTTTGATTGCGAGCTTTATTTGCAGCGTGGCGCAGGCGCTTATATTTGTGGAGAAGAAACCGCGCTGATAGAAAGCCTGGAAGGCAAACGGGGTAACCCAAGAATCAAACCACCCTTCCCTGCTGTTAAAGGTTTATGGGATTGCCCAACCGTGGTGAACAATGTAGAAACACTGGCCGCTGTGGTGCCCATCATCAATGAAGGCGGAGAAGCATATTCAAAAATTGGTATTGGAAAAAGCACTGGTACAAAATTAATTTCATCCTGTGGCAATATCAATAAACCCGGAATTTATGAAATAGACATGACCATCTCGGTAGAGGAATTTATTTATAGTGACGAATATTGTGGTGGCATACCCAATGGCAAAAAATTAAAAGCCTGTATACCCGGAGGTTCATCCGTTCCTATATTACCGGCCAATTTATTATTAACCACTGCCAAAGGGGAGAAACGGATGATGAGCTATGAGAGTCTTGCTGACGGAGGTTTTGCGACAGGCAGCATGATGGGTAGCGGCGGTTTTATTGTATTGGATGAAGACCAGTGCGTGGTACGAAATACCATGACATTTGCCAGGTTCTATCATCACGAAAGTTGCGGCCAATGCAGTCCATGCCGTGAAGGCACCGGATGGATGGAAAGAATACTAAAGAAGATTGAGAACGGAAGAGGAGCCATGAAAGATATAGACTTACTATGGGATGTACAACGGAAGATAGAGGGAAATACGATTTGCCCTTTGGGGGATGCTGCGGCCTGGCCGGTTGCTGCAGCCATCAGGCATTTCAGGGATGAGTTTGAATGGCATGTATTGAACCCCGAAGAATGTTTAAAAAGAAATTATGGATTGGCGCATTATGCCGATGAAATACATGTGCCTGTGACAGCTTAAAAAATTTGAATGAATTTAATTGATAACATAGAAATTAAGAATTTTAAATCGATACGCCATCAAAAAATTGAAGGGTATAAGAGGGTGAATGTTTTTATAGGTTATCCGAATGAAGGGAAGAGTAATATTTTGCAGGCGTTAAGTTTGTATGGTGTAAATAATATCGACAACCATTCAATTGCAGATTTAGTACGTTTAGAAAACCCTCCCAATATTTTTTTTAATGGGGATATTGAGAACGTTGCAAGTATAAAGCTAAATGGAATCGTTGAAATCAATGTTCAGTACGTGAATGATGGGAAACTATTAGTGAATTGCTCGGAAGTAGATGAATTAGGTAAGATTGATAAATCGATTTTTAAGTTCACAATAAATAAGGATTTCTCATTTACTGAACCCATGTCCAACTTGAATTATGATCTTAATAATGACACTTCAGTTATTGGTAATATCGTAAAATATAGTTTCAAAAAAGAAGCTCTTAACGAACCATCAGACGATAATTTGGTTTTGAATTCGCCTTTTGGGAATAATTTGTATTCACTTATACAATATAACAGTGAATTGAGAAATGAAGTAAAAGAACTTTTGAAAGAGTATTCACTCTCTTTAATTTTTGATCAGGGTTCGCAAATTACGAAAGTAATCAAGAATGTTTCAGATGAAAATGTTTTTATCATATCATTTAATTTATTGGCGGATACTTTACTTCGTTTAATTTTTTACAAAGCCGCCATTTTGAGTAATAAACACAAGAGCACTGTTTTGCTCTTTGAAGAACCGGAAGCCCATATGTTTCCGCCTTATATTTCTAAGTTCAAGGGTAACATAAAGTATGACGAGAATAACAACCAGTTTTTTATTGCAACTCATAGTCCCTTTGTAATAAATGACTTTATGGAAAACCTTAGGAAGGATGATTACTCAATTTATACGGTGGGATATGACAATGAAACAGGTGAAACTTTGATAAGGAGGATGACGGATGAAGAATTACATGAAATTTATCAATAGGGGGTAGATTTATTTCTGAATTTAGAAAATTATTTGCCTCATGCGCAACAGCAATAAATGTATTATTCCAGAATGTTACATTGATTCCTGTTTAGCAGAAGTTCTTTTAATTGCTGATAAAGACTATGTTAATCATCATAAAGGCAATGGCAAAGTCGCGAAAGAAATGCAGGATAATTTTAAAGATGATTTTTGTACAGGTATCATTGATGAGGATAAGGAGCAGTAGGATTATTTAAAGTTTTTTGAAGAAAAAAAAACGACTGATTTTTTGAAATTATGGAAGCATAAGCAAAAGCATCATTATATTATACAAATAAGACCTGTAATTGAAAAATGGTTTTTAAGAATATGTATGGAGAATGACATTAATTTATCAGATTTCAATTTACCGAAAGATATGAAGCCTCTATTGAGAATTACAAAAGAAGTTGGTTCCCGAAGAGATGAAAGATTAATTAAATTATTTAAGCAAATGAAAAATAAAAACTGCCAACCAGTTGTAGACCTGAGAAACTGGATTGAGTTTTTAAAAGAAAACAAATTCAATTCCAATTTAGATTTATTATAAAATGGCTGACGAAGTAAAAATATTTAAAGTAACCATCGACAACATCACCATCGATGTGCCTGCAGGTACTACGGTATTAAACGCGGCCCGTAAAATCGGGGGCGATGTGGCGCCGCCCGCCATGTGTTATTACAGCAAGCTGCAGGGCAGCGGTGGAAAATGCCGTACCTGCCTGGTAGAAATAGCGGCAGGTTCTACCGTAGATCCACGACCGATGCCCAAACTGGTGGCATCCTGCCGCACTACCGTAATGGATGGAATGATCGTAAAAAATATTACAAGCGACAAGGTAAAGGATGCAAGGGCAGGAGTGGTGGAATTTTTATTATTGAATCATCCCCTCGACTGCCCTATCTGCGACCAGGCGGGTGAGTGCTATCTTCAGGACCTGGGATACGAACATGGCAAAGAAGGTACCCGCTATGAATTCCCCAGAAGAACATTTGAAAAAGAAGATATCGGCCCCTATATCCAGTTGCACATGACAAGATGTATTCTGTGCTACCGCTGTACTTACGTGGCTGATCAGTTAACAGATAAAAGAGTACATGGTATTTTAGACCGCGGTGAACAATCCGAAATTTCTACCTATATTTCCAAGGCCATCGAAAATGATTTTAGCGGCAATATGATCGATGTATGCCCGGTTGGAGCTTTAACAGATAAAACATTTAGGTTTAAGAACCGTGTATGGTTTACAAAACCGGTAGATGCGCATCGTAATTGCCAAACGCCGGGCTGTTGCGGTAAAACGACCCTGTGGCTGCGCGGTGATGAAGTGTACAGGGTTACTACGCGTAAGGATCAATGGGGCGAAGTGCAGAGCTATGACGGCAAGCCGGGATGGATCTGCAATGATTGCCGTTTTCATAAAAAGAAAACGACTGATTGGATAGTAGAAGGAGTTACAAATATCAGCCGCCATTCTGTGATCTCGCAGGGAAAATATAATGGATTGGTGATTCCAAAAGAAACGATACAGGAAGTAATGGCCGGAAGGGAGCCTAAAATATTAATGGACATTCATGATGAAAGCGAGGTAAATGAGCCAAATATCCGACTGAGTGAGATAAATGGTCCGGCACATTCGGATACTTTCAACAACAAACCCCGGGAGATTTGAGAAAGTTTATAAAGAAGAGATTGAATAAATGAAAATAAAATAACAGCATATCAGAAAGCATTTTACAATGGGGCAAATAAAATGGATAATTATAATTTCTTTATTCATTTCTTTGTTATCTAATCTTCCTGTTCTGATACATGGGATCCGGGAAGGATGGAACAGCGTTCATTACCATTGTTTAAATTAAAAATACGCTGCAGCATAAGCAGTTCCGGTCCTGCGAAGTTCCGATAAACCGAAATTGAACGAAACAGCTAGTTCTATATTGAACAAAAAAACTATAAACCGGGAAGAAAAAATTATACAATAGGTTATGTTATTATCCATTGATTCGTTTTTAATTTTTGAAAAATTAGTTTTAATCATCGTAGTGGTAATGTCATCCCTGCTGATTGCAATGTATGCAACCTGGGCAGAACGCAAGGTGGCGGCAATAATGCAGGACCGCCGCGGACCCAACCGTGCAGGGCCGTTTGGCTTACTGCAACCGGTGGCGGATGGATTAAAATTATTTTTCAAAGAGGAGATCATACCTGAATTCTCTTCTAAATTTTTATTTATCCTTGGGCCCTGCCTGGCAATGTTAACAGCCATGATGACCGGGGCTGTTATCCCCTGGGGCGATAAGGTTCATTTTTTTGGCCGGGATATCTCACTCCAGATCGCGGATATCAATATTGGGATTTTATATGTTTTTGGCGTGGTAAGCATGGGGGTCTACGGTATCATGATCGGCAGCTGGGCAAGCAATAATAAATTTTCCCTAATGGGTGGGTTAAGGGCCGCATCACAGATTATCAGTTATGAACTGGCGATGGGAATCGCGTTGATCGCATTATTGATGACGACCGGTACCCTTAGCCTGAAAGAAATTGTAGAACAGCAACAGGGAGGCCATTGGTATAGCTGGAATTTTGTAAAACAACCCCTGGGATTTTTCATATTCCTGGTTTGTGCCTTTGCTGAATGTAACCGAACGCCATTTGATTTACCTGAAGCAGAAAATGAATTGATAGGCGGCTATCATACTGAATACTCTTCCATGAAACTTGGGTTCTTCCTTTTTGCGGAATATATCAATATGTTCCTGAGCAGTGCAGTGATGGTAAGTCTGTATTTTGGCGGATATGATATTCCTTTTGTAAACGATGCTTCCCTCGCGGAAAAAATCGGGACTAACTGGATCGCATTAATTCATGCAGGGGTGTTTTTTTTAAAGGCGGCCTGTTTCATGTTCCTGTTCATGTGGGTAAGATGGACGATCCCGCGTTTCCGGTACGATCAGTTAATGAACCTGGGCTGGAAAATTTTATTGCCAATGGCGCTTTTCAATATGCTGTTAACAGGAGCGCTTATTTTATTTCACCAAAATAACTGGCATTTCTAAAATAAAAATATATTTGCGCAACCTTTATGTTGCAATAAATACAAAACATATGGAAGCATTAACTAACCGGGCCAGGCAAGTAGATCGTAAGCCGATGAATTTTTGGGAGAGGGCCTACCTGCCGGCGATCTTTAAAGGCATGTCAATTACGTTTGGCCATATGTTTAAGAAAAGGCCCACTATCAACTACCCCGAAGTCACCCGTCCTTTTAGCCCCGTGTTCAGGGGGCTTCAGATCTTAAACAGGGATGAAGAAGGAAGGGAAAACTGTACTGCCTGTGGTTTATGTGCGGTGGCTTGCCCGGCAGAAGCCATTACAATGGAAGCCGCTGAAAGAAAAGAAGGCGAAGAACATTTATACAGGGAAGAAAAATATGCGGCTAAATTCGAGATCAATATGCTTCGCTGTATTTTTTGTGGATTGTGTGAGGAGGCCTGTCCCAAAGATGCTATCTATTTAAGCGAAACATTTGCCCCTGCCAATTTCCAGCGCAAAGGTTTTATTTACGGGAAGGAGGATTTATTAATTCCAAACCCTGTTACGGAACCAGAAGCTTATGCAAAGGCGAAGGGCGGGAGGGTAAAAGTAAAATAGTCGTTTATAAAACAACTTTCCTGTTTGAAGGAACGAATACAGAGACTTATGAGTGTAATAGAAATTTTGTTTTGGTTTTTAAGTGTACTGACCTTAGGCGGTGCGGCTATGGTGGTTGCCAGCAAAAGCCCGGTACATAGTATCTTGTATCTGATCGTTACCTTTTTCGCAATCTCCGGCCATTATATTTTGCTGAACGCACAATTTTTGGCGATCGTAAATATCATTGTCTATGCGGGTGCTATCATGGTATTGTTTTTATTTGTAGTAATGCTGATGAATTTAAATGCAGATTCTGAACCGCCTCAAAAAAATAAGTGGCTTTTGTACATTGGAGCGATCGCCGGCGGAAGCCTTTTATTGGTAATTGTAGCTGCTTTAAAGCAAACGGCAACAACCACGCAGATGGTCCAAATGAATAGCGGCAATGTAGGATTGATCAAAAATTTAGGTATGATATTGTTTACGGACTATGTTTTTCCTTTTGAAATAAGCAGCGTATTGTTTTTAAGTGCAATGATCGGAGCGGTGGTCATTTCAAAAAAAGAAGCGTAAAAACTAAACCTTAGCAAATGAAAAAAATGATGATGAGTGCCTGTTTTGAAATTGCAATGAAAGGCATTTCATCTGCACTAACAATTATCAGCAAAATCCTTCCCGGTGATAGCAGGAGTGATAACATGGCTATCCAAAAGAAGGTTGCTGGAAATCAAACAATTTCCAGTACTCATTTTTATAGAAGCAAAACGTAGAATATAGCATTTCTGTGCAAGCAGAGATCGGTATTTATTTAAAATAATTATTATATGCCGGTATATGATTACATATTTTTATCAGTAGCATTATTTTGTATCGGGGTAGTGGGTGTATTGATCCGCCGCAATGCGATTATAATATTTATGTGTGTTGAGCTGATGTTGAACGCTGCTAATTTATTACTGGTGGCATTTTCAAAAATGCACTACCAGGCATTGGGTATTACCAATCCCAATGCAGCTGGTGATGCACAGATATTTGTATTTTTTATTATGGTAGTGGCAGCTGCAGAAGTAAGCGTGGGCCTGGCCATCATCGTAATGATGTATAGGAACACACGTTCCGTTGATGTGAATTTTTTGAACAGGTTGAAAAATTGAGGCCGCCATCCCTTAAAGGGGAGTAAGGCAAGAGATTTATTATTTAAAATCATTAATAAAAAAACTACATTTTTTAAAAGACTGTAGGTAAAATTCCCCTTTAGGGGATAGGGCGGCTTATGAATGATACAACACAAATAGTTTGGCTGATACCATTTTTACCATTGATTGGTTTTTTGATCAATGGATTGGGTAGAAATAATTTATCTAAAACACTTACAGGGCTTATCGGCAGCGGTGTAATCCTGGCTTCCTTCCTGGTAAGTGTATTTGTTTTTTTTAGTGTAAAAGGTGGCAATACACAGGTTGTACATTATTTTGATTTTATAAATACCACCTCCATTAAAGTAGGATTCGATTTCCAAATTGATCAATTGTCTTCTCTTTTCCTGCTGATCATTACCGGGGTGGGCTTTTTAATTCATGCGTACTCCACTTCGTATATGCATGATGAATCTCCAAAGGATTTTGCAAAATATTTTTCTTTTCTTAATCTTTTTGTATTCTCCATGTTGTTACTGGTAATGGGAGCCAATTACGTCATTATGTTCATTGGCTGGGAAGGCGTTGGATTATGTTCTTACCTGTTGATAGGCTACTGGTTTAAAAATAATGACTATAATAACGCCGCAAAGAAAGCCTTTATCATGAACAGAATAGGCGATCTTGGATTTTTGCTGGCTGTATTTTGGTTATTGGCAAAACTTGGCACAGCCGATTATCACCAGGTGTTTACCAATACCCCGAAGCTGACTTCTTTTGATATTACTGGGATCACTTTATTATTATTTGTCGGCGCCACCGGTAAAAGTGCACAGATACCGTTATATACCTGGCTGCCGGATGCGATGGCGGGCCCAACCCCCGTAAGTGCATTGATTCATGCTGCTACAATGGTTACCGCAGGTATTTATATGATTGCCCGCAGCAATATTTTATTTACCATGGCGCCCGCCACACAGGCGGTAGTGGCAATTGTTGGCCTCGCCACAGCCGTTCTCGCTGCAACAATAGCTCTAAAACAAAATGACATTAAAAAAGTATTGGCATACTCCACCGTTAGCCAGTTGGGTTATATGTTTTTAGGTTTGGGTGTAGGGGCATATACGGGTGCTGTTTTTCATGTGATGACGCACGCATTTTTCAAAGCTTTACTATTCCTGGGTGCGGGCAGCGTTATACACGCTATGGGCGGAGAACAGGATATGCGGAACATGGGTGGTTTAAAAAAATACATGAGCATTACCCATATCACTTTCCTTTTAGGTTGTTTGGCAATTGCCGGTATGCCGCCTTTCTCCGGGTTCTTTTCAAAAGATGAAATTTTGGCCGGCGCATTTGCAAAAAATCCGGTATACTGGATCATTGGCTTTTTAACAGCTTTTATGACCGCCTTTTACATGTTTCGTTTATATGCAATGACATTCCTGGGAAAATTCAGGGGCACTCCGGACCAGGAGCATCATTTACATGAAAGCCCGGCTGCTATTACTTTTCCATTAATCATACTGGCAATTTTAGCCGTAATTGGCGGATGGATCGGGATACCGGAAGTATTTATGCATGGAGGGCACCGGTTAGAAGCCTTTCTTGAACCCATTTTTGCACAAAGCAACATTATTGCGGCAAAACAGGATATCTCGCACACCACGGAATATATGCTGATGGGCATATCAGTTGCGGGTGCTTTAATTGCTTTGCTTTACGCCTGGAATAAATTCAGTAAATATCAAAAAAGCGGGCAGGAAGAAACAGGCCTGGGAAAAGTATTGGCCAATAAATGGTACGTAGATGAATTGTACGGTTCCCTTATTGTAAAGCCAATTCAATCACTGGCAACGTTCTGTAACAACGTTATGGAAAAAAGCATCATCGATGGTTTTGTTAACGGGGTAGGTAAGGCTGTCAATTATAGCAGCCGGCAGATCCGGTTGTTGCAAAGCGGGCAGGTGGGTACCTATGTACTGTTGATGGTGTTCGGTATTTTAATTTTATTTATTATTCAATTGTTTTTGTAAAATATATTCCTGATGTTTGGTAACGACATAACGATCCCTCATTTATTGATCTTCTTCCCGTTGGTAGCCGGAATAATCACTTTTTTTATAAGGAAGGATTCATTGGTAAAGTCATGGAGTTTATTAGCTGCAATCATCACATTATTTATATCATTCGCAAGTATTTATTATCGCGATAACAGGGAATTAAGCGGGCTGGGTTTTAATTATGAGTGGCTTAAATACATGGGTTGCAGTTTTTCTGTAAGCCTGGATGGGATGGGAAGGTTACTTACTTTTTTGACAGCTTTTTCTTTTCCTGTAATTTTTATAGCAACCTATAGAAATTCATATAAAAATTCGAAGGCTTTCTATGGATTAATGTTGCTGTCACAGGCGGGTTTGATGGGGGTATTTCTTTCAACAGATGCATTGTTATTTTATTTCTTCTGGGAACTGGCATTGATCCCGGTTTATTTTTTATGCAGCCTCTGGGGTGGCGAAAAACGAATTGCCACTACCTTTAAATTTTTCATTTATACATTTACCGGTTCCCTGTTAATGCTGATCGGGATAATTTATGTTTACCTGCAGACAGGGAAAACACCCAATTCGGATCATAGTTTTTCGATGCAGGCTTTTCATTCCGTAGTATTGATACCGTCTCAGCAAAACTGGCTGTTTTGGTTATTCTTTATTGCCTTTGCGGTAAAAATGCCCATCTTCCCTTTTCATACCTGGCAGCCCGATACTTATGAGCAATCGCCCACAGCTGTTACAATGGTATTGAGCGGTGTGATGGTAAAGATGGGGCTGTTTGGAGTAGTGCGATGGATACTGCCCATGTTTCCGGCCGCGGTTGCAAAATTTGATCACCTGGTAATCGGGTTATCGGTTATAGGGATAATTTATGCCAGTTTAATAGCCATCAAACAGGATGACCTGAAACGTTTGGTTGCGTATTCCTCAATAGCGCATGTTAGTTTAATGTGTGCAGCAATTTTCACTACCAAACAATTGGCGCTGGAAGGAGTGATGATACAAATGTTCAGCCATGGCATCAATATCATCGGGATGTGGATTGTGATTGACCTGGTTGAAAAGCAGACGGGCACACGCAAAATATCTCAATTGGGCGGCGTGGCGCACAAAGCGCCGGTACTAACGATCATGCTGGTAGTTATTGCGCTTGCAAATATTGCATTACCGCTTACCAATGCTTTTGTTGGTGAGTTTATGATGTTTGCCGGATTATTTAAATTTAGCATGTGGTATACAGCTATAGCAGCTTTAAGTATCATATTGGCGGCTGTATATACTTTGAATATGATACAAAAGGTTTTTTACGGGGAGGTAAATACTTTAACCAATGTTATGAAAGAAATTTCATTGAATGAAAAAATAATATTGGGTGTTATTGTAATTACAATTTTTGTCGCTGGTGTTTACCCTCAGCCATTTTTCAATTTAACAAAGGATACGGTAGCGGCAATTATCACAAGGTTTAAATAATAGTAATCTTAAATTAATCCCGCTGGCGGGACGGGAAGAAAATATGAACGCAATTATATTAACAGCGATCTGGGGAATTGTAATGATGTTTGGAGGTGTATTCTTCAAAGCCAGAGCTACGCCTAAATACTGGGCTATTGGCGGCATCGTACTAATCATCATTGCCAACTGTCTTGAATTGATATCCGGTGAGCCGTTTGCGCTGAAAGCAGGCGGGGCATTCTTTGAAATTGATGTCAGGAGTATGCTGTCTTTTAATAGCTTTAATTTAACCTTTATTACCGTTGCACTGGTATGCACTTTATTATTCTTTTTGCTGAGTGGCAGGGATATTGAAAAAGTGGGTCCGAATGTTTCGGAATATTTTGCGCTGATATTTTTTGTTTTATGTGGTCTTTGCCTCGCTGCTACTTTTAATACACTATTGATTTTATTCCTGGGTATCGAAATATTGTCTATACCGCTTTATATTTTAACGGGAAGCGATAAACGCAATTTAAAAAGTAATGAAGCTGCGCTGAAATATTTTCTGATGGGATCCTTCTCCACAGGTATCATGCTGATGGGAATCGCTTTTTTGTACGGAGGCAACAGCGAAGGATCCTTTTTTATAAATAATATCAATTTAGGTGAAGGGAAAATGCCAGTAATGATTGCAATAGGGATGGTATTTATTATGATTGCCCTATCATTCAAAGTGTCGGCCGCCCCCTTCCATTTCTGGACGCCGGATGTATACGATGGGGCTCCCACCGTCTTCACTTCTTTTATGGCAACGATTGTGAAGATTGGCGGATTTATAGCCTTTATTCGTTTATTTGAAAACTCTTTTGGCAAAGTGCATGGCCAATGGCAAATGCTGATCGCCCTAATTACTGCCGCAACCTTATTTATAGGCAACCTGACGGCGGTATTCCAGCAGAGCGTAAAACGGATGCTGGCCTATTCAAGTATAGCCCAGGCCGGGTTTATGTTATTGGCCATTTTTGCCCTGAACGATACTGCCAAAGAAGGCCTGGTTTTATACTCGGCGGCTTATAGTTTGGCTACCATCGGCCTGTTTGCGATATTAATTAAAATGCATGATTACACCATTGACGGCTTTAACGGGTTAGCAAAACAGCAACCGGTTTTAGCAGTTACGGCCGCCATATTTTTATTATCCCTGACTGGTATTCCACTAACAGCTGGTTTCCAGGGTAAATTTTATATGCTGACAGCAGCGCTAAGGGATGGACACCAGCATTGGCTGGTTTTATTTGCCGTATTATGTGCCGCTGTCAGCGCATATTACTATTTTAAGATCATACAGGCGATGTTCTTTAAAGAAGGCAGTCAGCACATTCAGACCGATGGTTCGATAGGGATCGGGGATGATATTACACCGGCATTTAAGTTATTGCTCATCATTACCGCTGTACTGATTATAGTATTGGGTTTATTCCCTTCGCTAATCACGGAATGGGTACATTATTATAACCTGTAACCCGGGCTTTGCAAATTTGATAATGTGAAAATGTGAAAATTTGAAAATGTAAAAATGTGAAAATATCGCAATAATAATTAATACTTTTTGCATCTGAAAAACCTTGATCCCGGCACTAACCCTACACCTTACACCCTACACCCAGTACCATTTATAAACTTTTTAGCGACTAATTAGTTTTTCGGAATTAACTTTAATGCGAATTATAGTTTCATGAAGACAATAGATTCCATTGCACTCTCTTATAATACCGTTAAAAGTAACCGGTTGCGTACCGCTATTACTGTGATCATCATTGCATTGGGCATAATGGCGCTGATAGCCATTATTACTGCAGTAGAGGCGGTTAACCAAAGTCTTACCAAAAGCTTTTCCACGATGGGGGCCAATGCATTCAGTATAAGGTTTAAGGATCGTAATGTGCGATTTGGCGGAGGGCCAAATCGTGACGGAGCGAAAAAATCAAGCCGTAAATCATTGGTAAGCAAAAAATCCAGCGAAGGAAGACCGATCACTTATGACGAGGCCCGGGCATTTAAAAACCGGTACTCTTTTCCGGCAATAGTGGGTATTGCATTAGGCGGCCCCAATGGTGTGATCGTAAATACGGATACTAAAAAAACAAACCCCGATATACGGGTACTGGGAGGGGATGAAAACTACCTTCAATTAAATGGGTACGAATTATCTGATGGCAGGAACTTTAATTTAACAGATGTGGAAACTGGCAGAAGCGTTTGCATAATTGGTAACGTAATAGCCCAAAAGCTATTTGGGGACAATACGCAGCGTGCCATTGATAAGATCATCAGTGTATCAAATAATAAATACCGGGTGATCGGTATTTTAAAAGATAAAGGCAGCAGTGCTTTCATGAATGCAGATAAAGTGGTTATCACCAGCTATAATAATATCCGCCGCATTTACGGCTCTGAAGATAAATCCTACAATATTGCCATTATGGTAAACGATCTGAAGATGATGGATATGGCTGTGGGAGAGGCAAAGGGCGCCTTTAGGCCAGTTCGTAAATTAGATGTTAAGGAAGAAGATAATTTTTATATCGACAAGAGTGACAGCATCGCTCAATCCTTGATGAAAAATCTTGGGTTTTTAAAATATGCAACATTGGCAATTGCCTTAATTACTTTGATCGGGGCGGCTATTGGTTTAATGAACATCATGCTGGTAGCAGTCAATGAACGGACCAAAGAGATCGGTTTGATCAAATCACTGGGCGGAAAAGCATCGGAGGTAAGGGCACAGTTTCTTTGGGAATCCATCCTTATAAGCCTGATGGGGGCCATCGTAGGCATTGTATCTGGGATTTTATTTGGAAACATTGTTGCTGTATTATTGAAAACCGGTTTTGTAATCCCCTGGCTATGGATACTGATCGGGGTAATGGTATGTTCCCTGGTTGGACTACTGGCTGGTATTTACCCGGCCTACAAGGCCGCCAAGCTCGATCCCATCGTCGCTTTACGCTATGAATAGCAATCATTTCCCCACCTGGGGCCGATTCTCAAAAATTTGGAAATTGTAAATCTCTATACGGCACTTTAAAAAACTTTGATTTTTTTTAAAGTGAGTTTGTTTCATTCAATTAATTTATTAACTTGTGCATCACTAAAAAAATTTCTAATCATCATTTGATTGTAGAAATAGTTTTTTTGCTTAGCATTGTAGAACAAAATATTTAATCAACCGCATTTCACTTTAACACTCTAAAAATTGAACGTTATGGCAGACACAAAATCAACTGCAAATGTAAAACCATCTACATCAGTACAGGTAAAAAAATCCAAAAATGCTATATCATGGGTTGCTCCATTGGTTTGTATAATTGTTGGATATGTATTCTGGAGATTTATTCTTGGAGATCCTGCAGGATTCACCAAACCAGGTCACGGTGCATTCTGGCCTGCTCATGAAGGCCCGAAAGGAAATATGCATAGGATGTATTTGGGCGGTATCATCGTACCGATATTAATAGGATGTCTTTTGACCGTAGTAACTTTTGTGATAGAGCGGATGTTAACTATTTCCAAAGCTACCGGTACCGGTAGTAACGCTGATTTTGTTCGTAAAGTACAATATCACCTGGCAAACAAGAACGTTGATGCTGCCCTGGCGGAATGTGATAAACAAAAAGGATCAGTTGGAAATGTAATGAAAGCAGGATTACACCGGTACAGGGACATGATCAGTAATTCCGAATTGGCTACAGACCAAAAAGTGATGGCTATCCAAAAGGAAGTGGAAGAAGCGACCTCTCTTGAACTGCCAATGTTGGAAAAAAACCTCGTATTCCTATCCACGCTTGCTTCAGTGGCAACATTGATCGGGTTGTTGGGAACGGTTATAGGTATGATTAAAGCGTTCTCTGCCCTTGGTGAAGATTCTGGTGGTGGTGCGGCTGCAACACAATTATCTGTGGGTATTTCTGAAGCCTTGTATAATACAGCCCTGGGTATTGGTACATCTGCATTGTCAATTATATTTTATAACATATTTACCACGCGAATTGATGGCATTACGTATGGTATTGACGAGTCCGGTTTTACACTAACACAAAGTTTTGCTTCGCTGTATAAATAATTATATGGAAATTACCATCATTTGCATCTAAAAGTAAAACACTAAAATTTTTTCAAATGCCAAAAGTTAAACTACCAAGAAAAAGTACGGCGGTGGATATGACTGCAATGTGCGACGTGGCTTTTTTGCTGTTGTCTTTTTTTATCCTGGCAACAAAAACCAAGCCACCGGAGGCTGTCACTGTGATGACTCCTTCCTCGGTGTCTACAAAAATTGCTAAAGAAAATGCGATATTGGTAACACTTACCAAAGAAGGTAAAATTTATTTAATGTTAGGGGATAAGGCAAAAAAAGAAGCAATCCTGAATGATGTGAATACCACCAAGGGTCTTGGACTAACACCTGCAGAATTGGCAAAGCTTAGAAAAATGGAATTTATTGGGATGCCTTTTAACAAGCTTAAAAGCATGTTGCAACTAGCCGAGCCAATGGACGCAAAGAAAATGGAGGGGATTCCTGTTGTTGACAGTGCAAACAATGAGCTAACGGATTGGATAGGTAGTGTGGTTCGTTCCTATGCTGGCGAAAGTTTGGACAATCTCAATCTCCTGGTCAAAGGGGACAATGCGGCTAAATATCCTGCCTTTAAACTTATAAAAGATGCTTTTAAAAAGAATAGTATTTTTAAATTCAAGATTGTTA
The DNA here is from genome assembly GCA_040007015.1 of Ferruginibacter sp. Classification (GTDB taxonomy): domain Bacteria; phylum Bacteroidota; class Bacteroidia; order Chitinophagales; family Chitinophagaceae; genus Ferruginibacter. The sequence goes on from JBDTVX010000002.1 coordinate 31,968, forward strand.
CTAATCCGGAAGGAGTTCCAGCCGATTCAGAATTGGCGCTGCATCCACCCGGCGGCGTAGCGGCTGAGCCAGAAAAGAAATAATAATTATCCCAACATTTGCTCTTCACAAAAGGGCAGCTAAAAATTATCGTTATGGCAGAAATGGATACCTCGTCCGGTGGCGGACACAAAAAGGGGCCCGGCGTCAAAAAGTCCAAGAAGATGAGTACCCGGGTTGATTTAACACCAATGGTAGATCTGGGTTTTTTACTGATCACCTTCTTTGTATTTACTACTACCATGAGCACGCCAACGGCCATGAATATGAATGAACCAAAGGATGACCTGGATAACCAGTTGAAAGTAAAAAATTCAGGGGTTATGACTTTGTTATTAGGTAAAAATGACCAGGTCTATTATTATTTTGGTGAATTATCTCCTACTGACGCATCTGCACAATTTAAGAGCAGCAATTTTAAAGACATCCGAAAGATAATCCTGGACAAAAAAAATGCTACCCCTATTGGTGACCTGATGTACATTATAAAATCCGATAAAGAAGCCACTTTTAAAAATGCTATCGATATATTGGATGAAATGGCTATTAATACAGTACCTCCCGGGCACTATGCAGAGGTAGATATGAGTGATACAGAGGCTCAGTTGATCAAATTAACAGAACAGGCCAATGGAATTAAATAATTTATGGAATTTGTTAAATTTTGAATCTAACTAATAAAGTACGTTGCAATGGAAACAAGTAAAATTTTAAACGCTGATATCCTCGATATAATCTTCGATGGCAAGAACAAGGAATACGGGGCCTATGAGCTTCGGAAAACCTACAATAGGCGATTAATAAGGGCCATCATTATTACGCTTGCATTGGTGTTATTTGCATTTATAGGTACCGTTGTATCAGGCATGATAGATAGAAATTCAACGGAAGAGATAGAAGTGTTGGATACCCAGATGGCAGAAATTAAAAAGAATGATGCGCCGCCGCCACCACCTCCACCGCCTCCTCCTCCAAAAGCCCCGCCGCCCCCGGAAATTAACCAGGTAAAATTTACGCCTCCCAAAATAGTAAAGGATGAAGAGGTGAAGGAAGATGAAAAAATACAGGAGATCAAGGAAGACCAGCAGATTAGCACCAAAACTGTGGAAAGTGAAAATAAAGAGGCAATAGTACAAGCCCCTGTGGAAGACAAAGGAACCCAGATAGTGGAAGCTCCCAAGGCGGATGAAGAGGATAAGATTTTTACAAAGGTGGAAAACGAAGCGCAGTTTCCCGGTGGGCAACAAGCATGGATAAGGTACCTCCAAAAGAACCTGAATGCAAATGCTCCGGTAGAAAATGGCGCCCCTCCCGGCACTTACCAGGTAATTGTTAAATTCATTGTGAGTAAGGATGGCAGCATCAGCGATGTAAATGCTGAAAGCAAACATGGATATGGAATGGAAGACGAAGCGGTAAAGATTATTAAACGTGGCCCTAAATGGACACCGGCCCTGCAAAATGGACGCAATGTAAATGCATATCGCCGTCAACCGATTACCTTTATAGTTGAAGAGCAATAATTAAATTTATTATTAAATTTTTATATCCCCCGAAGAATTCCGGGGGATTTTTTTTGTTTATAATTTCCTGCGATAATTTTTTTGGAATGGATCATCATACCATAGAATTATTTAAAATGCAATTTGTACATGCGGTTCTTGTCCCTCCTGGCCGGGTATCCCCCGTCGGACCCTTTACTATCATAAGAATTTCTTCCAATCATATTTTATGAAGGCTAATACACCTTGCGGCGGAACGCCAATACAGATGCCACGAATACTTGGGCTACGCTCAGTACCAAAGCTGGTTAACAAAAAAACTATTTTTAAAACCTTATTGGTAGCCAGACAAAAATAATTTTATGAAATATCTTTTGTAAATGCGGCTCTGCAATGAACACCAATAACTTTAACCCAGCTTCAAAAGAGAATTGAAATTGATAAAAATTAAATGAAGTGGCAATAATTCAAGAGCATACATAGGTTATACAGAAGTCCGGTTAATCATATTTACAAAAAATGCCCGTGCATAAAATGGTTTATGGAATTAATTAAATTTTGATTCTAATTAACAAATCATTTTACAATGGAAAAAAATAAAATCCTGAACGCTGATATCCTTGATATCATCTTCGATGGCAAAAACAAATTATATGGCGCCTATGAACTGCGGAAAACCTACAATAAGCGCCTGGCTAAAGCAACTTTTTTTACTATTGTGCTGGTACTATTTGCTTTTTTAGGCACGGTATACTCAGGCATGGGAAGGAAAAATTCAAGTGTAATTGATGTTATCGATATCAGTATGAGCGATATTAAAAAGTCCGATCCATTACCGCTTCCACCACCACCGCTTATAAAGCCAATACCACCTCTTCAGCCTAACCAGGTAAAATATACGATTCCTACAATTGTAAAGGAGGATGACGTAAAGGATGATGAAAAAATACAGGATATAAACGATGACCAGCAGATCAGCAGCAAAACCGTGGAAACTGAAAATAATACCCAGGTAATACAAGCTCCTGTAGAGGATAACAACAGCAAGGTAATTGAAGCTCCTAAGGCTAATGAGGAGGATATAGTTTTTGTGAGGGTGGAAAACGAAGCACAATTTCCCGGCGGTCAACAGGCATGGGCGAGGTACCTGCAAAAAAACCTGGACCCAAACACACCTGTGGAAAATGGCGCCCCTCCCGGCACTTACCAGGTAATTGTTAAATTCATTGTAAGTAAAGATGGCAGTATCAGCAATGTGAACGCTGAAACCAAACATGGATTCGGAATGGAAGATGAGGCCATAAAGATCATTCAGCGTGGCCCTAAATGGACACCGGCCCTTCAAAACGGCAAGAACGTAAATGCATATCGCCGCCAGCCGGTTACGTTTATAGTAACGGACCAATAATGATCATTGAATCAATAAATTTTTATATTACTCCGAAAGAATTTGAAGGGAATTTCTTTTGATTGAATCACGTCCTGGTCAGTATATTTCAAACTAAAAACTAACGGTTACAACTAATTGAAAACATTGTAAAATTGAAGGACAGTGGGCAAAGAGTAAAAGTTTATTGGTTATTCAGCTACTTTGGAATGGCATAAATCCAAAAGACATTGCCTGTCTTAAGTACGAAAATATTCATGATGATTACCTGGTTTTTTAAAGGCAGCAAAACCGAATGGGTATTGCACAACGCCCCAAAACCAATCGCGGTTTTCATTAATGATGATATGAAAACCATTATGGAAAGTTGGGGTAATAAAGATAAATCTGCCAATAATTACAGCCTTACTATTATGGCGCAGAAATTACTCCTTTGCGCCCATACGAACTCATGCAGCTTTTCGTCAGCTTTATAAACAATTGGCTGAAGCACCTAATGGAAAATCAGGAATTGATAAAAAAGGAACCACCTAAGTGGCAAGGCATACTTTCCCAAAAATATTGAAACGTTCCGGTGCCAGCACAGAATATATTCAGCAGACTTGGAGCCATAGTAATATTAAGACTACAGAAAATTATCCTGACAGTTTTGACAAAGAGATAAAAAAAAGAATTTGCCCAAAGACGCGCATCTTTTAAAAATGTACCGGCGAACCAAAATGATTTTATGGATTAAAATTTTTAAATAGCATAGATGAAATTCAATAAAAATATGCCAGGAATAAATAGATCGAAAAATTTGACAACCACGATTTCTGTATACGCAGTTCATGGTCAATTCTATATTCTTTTATCCTGCGACGACCTCTTTGATGCATTTGCCTTTTTTAAATAGAGGTTTTGGCCGTATATAAAACTTAGATAAGCGGCAAAATGCCGGATTATTTTTATAGTTTTAGCCCTATATGCAAGCACGATAAGCAAACTATCCAATATCTTAATTACGTAAAAGCCCCGCCATCTACGGCATCGCATGTCCTGTTTATAAGCCTTGCCTGGTCTGAACACAACCATAAAATGACCTCCGCTACTTGCTTTGGTTGCCCCATGCTTTTCATTGCCTGATAGTTTTTTGCGGCTTCCAATGCTTCCGGATTGGTGGCAAGCCTTCTTCTTCCTTCCATTGTCATCGGTGTTTCAATTGCTGTAGGGCAAACGGCATTGATGCGAAAATTTTGAGTGGAATATTCTTTTGCTGCACTACGGGTTAATCCCACCACTGCAAATTTTGAAGTGGAATAAGGTGAGTTTCCGGGTTGAGCCGCCAAACCTGCCGCAGATGCACCATTTACAATTGATCCACCGCCATTTTTCAACATTTGTATTATTTCTTCTTTTAAACAATAGTATGTTCCCAAAAGATTTATTTGCATCATGTTCATCCATTCATCTTCCGGATATTCATGCAGGCTGGCAGTAATCTGCCTCGCAATACCTGCGCAGTTTACCGCACAATCTAAGCGGCCAAATTTTTGTATTGCGGCAACAATCATATTCTGCACGGAACTTTCTCAGTAATATTTACTTTTACAGCAATAGCATCGCCGCCCAATTCTTTTATTTTTTTTACTGTTTCCTGTGCAGCATTTTTGTTGATGTCTGCTATAATTACTTTACCGCCTTCTTTTGCAAATCCGATAGCCGTATCTACTCCCATGCCGGAACCTCCACCGGTTACCAGGCAAATTTTGTTTTCAATCTTTTCATGTTTTTTTATTTTAATTACTATCTTTTTTCTTTTCGCCTGGCTATTATAACCCAGCGTCATCGTCAATAATGCTGCTACCTAATTTAAATGAATTTTCATGATTTTTATTTTATGTCCTGGCAATTCTAAATTCTTACTTCTTACATTATAGTATAAATCGATGTGAATGATATTTCTTAAAACGAAACTTCCGGCAAAATTTCTAACTCATTTGCTTTATTTCAACCGGCGTTAAAAAAAGGAGAATGATGCCTATGGTTAACGATAAAAGGCATAGGAACCTGCCGTTAGTCTACTATCACGAAATCTACCACCGGGCAATTCGTTGCAAATTATTATTTTACGAAGTTATTTTTTCTATTTTAATTTTTCAGCAAACGATGCCTTTGTCTTTGCCCTTACCATTTCTAAACTTACCCCTGGCATTAGTTCAATCAAGGTAAGTTTATCATCGTCAAAAGTAAATACTGCTAAATCAGTAATGATCATATCCACCGCCTTCATTGCAGTTAATGGCAAAGTACAGAATGGTAGAATTTTAGAAGTTCCATCACTATTGTTATGCGTCATGGTGATGATTAAGCGCTTAGCCCCGCTGGCCAGGTCCATTGCGCCACCCACACCGAGCAAGGGCTTACCGGGTACAGCCCAGTTGGCAAGGTTAGCATCTTCATCTACTTCTAATCCACCCATGATGGCTACATCAATATGCTTACCACGTATCATGGCAAAACTATCGGCACTATCGAAATAACTGCTGCCTTTTAATGCGGTAACAGGAGTTTTGCCTGCATTCACCGGGTAGTCCATTGCACCGGCATCGCCTTCCGGTTCGGGACCAACTCCTAACATTCCATTTTCTGTATGCAGTATAATTTCATTTCCCGGTTTAATTAAATCGGCAACTAAAGTTGGAATGCCAATTCCTAAATTTACTACATCACCTTTTTTCAATTCGGCAAATGCCCTCTTTGCCATATTCAATCTTGCATTATCCACTTTTTTACTGCTGTTTTTTACGGATGCTGATGAGCCTAAATCTTCAATGGTCAATTTGCATTGCACTAAATAATCCACATAGCAACCCGGTGTATGAATATGCTCTGCTTCTATTTCTCCAACGGGTACAATTATTTCCACTTCGGCAACAACGAGGTCAGCAGCTGTTGCCATCGCCTTATTAAAATTTTGTTCAGTCATGCGATACTGTAAATTGCCTGCTGTGTCTGCCTTCCATGCTCTTATAAAAGCCACATTTGCGTGTAATGCTTTTTCTAAAACATATTCAATTCCATCAATAACTTTTACTTCTTTATCTTTTGCAATGACCGTACCTGCGCTGGTTGGTGTATAAAAGCCACCAATGCCTGCACCACCTGCACGGATGGCTTCGGCCAATGTTCCCTGTGGCAATAATTCATATTCCACTGCGCCGCTTTGTGCGGCTTTTACAGCATCGGGGTTGCTGGTAAAAAATGAACCAATCATTTTTTTTATCTGCCCATTCAATAATAATTTACCACCACCTAAATTGGGTTCACCAACATTATTACCAATATAGGTTAGGTTTTTTGTTGATGTTTTTGCAAGTGCATTTAATAAATGAACGGGGTTGCCCGTCATTCCAAATCCCCCGCCAAAAATGATATCACCATCTTTTACAAATGCCGCGGCTTGCGCTGTTGTTATTTGTGGAACTGTCTTCATACCCCTATCCCCCTAAGGAAAATTGTTTTTTAAGCTTAAAATATATTTCTTGTACTTAGTTTTTGAATTACCATGAAGCATTTGTTGTGTACTCCTTATGCACGCTGTCCTCTATTCAACAATGTCAATACCTAATATCTCAATATAATATCATTTACATTTTTTCAATCACCATCGCATACCCTTGTCCCACACCAATATACATTGTTGCCAATGCATATTTTTTATTTTGTTTTTGTAATTCCAATGCGGCGCTGTAAATAATTCTTGCATCACTCATACCCAATGGATGTCCCAATGCAATGGCGACACCATTTACATTTATTCTGGTATCATGTGGTTTCAATCCCAGTTCTTTTATACAGGCAGTACTCTGTGCCGCAAATGTCTCATTCGATTCTATTATGCCAATTTCATTTAACGTTAAGCCGGCTTTTGTCAAAGCTTTCTTTGTTGCTTCCACCGGGCCAACGCTCATCATACATGGCTCACAACCCACCATGGCACTGCATATGATTTTTGCCCTGGTAGTAAGATTATATTTCTTCAACGCAGCTTCCGATACTATTAGTAATGCAGCAGCGCCATCGTTCAATCCTGAAGCATTGCCTGCTGTAAAGGTTCCGTTTTCTTTTTTAAAAGATACTTTTAATTTTGACAGCTCTTCCAATGTTGTAGCAGGTTTCATCAATTCATCATGTGCAAACAAACTTACTTCGCCTTTTTTACTGGTAATTTCCCCCGGCATTATTTCTTCGGCCAATCGTCCGCTTTGGGTAGCTTTTTTTGCTTTCATTTGCGATTGATAAGCAAATAAATCCTGCTCTTCACGGCTGGGATTAAATTTCTCTGCAAGGTTCTCTGCGGTTACCCCCATAGCATCCACACCATACATTTTTTCTAATTGGGGATTTATAAACCGCCAGCCAAAACTACTTCGAACATTTTTGCATCGGCGCCAAAGGGTTTGCTTGTTGTTGAAATCACCTGGAGCCCCTTGTCATGTGCTCTACACCACCCGCAATAAAAACATCTCCATCGCCATTGTTAATTGCACGGGCCGTCCGCAACACCGCACTCATAACGGATGCACAGAAACGGTACTGTTTCTCCCGGAACTGTGTAAGGCAAACCTGCCAGCAGCAACGCCATTCTTGCAATATTTCGGTTATCATCGCCTGCCTGGTTTACCCAACCGGGTATCACATCATCAATTACAGATGCAGGTACTGTTGCACTTCTTTTCATTAATTCCCTGATCACCATAGCCGCCAGGTCATCTGACCTTACGGTTGAAAGACCATCTCCGAAACTACCTGTGAGTGTGCGAATTCCATCAAATATATATACACTCATTTGTCGGGAGATTTTTTTAAAAACTGTTCAACGTTTTGCGCCATACGCGCTGTGTTTACCTTTATATTCGTGCTGATTGTGAGGGCATGATTGAGCGAAGCGCCTGCATTAATTATCATTTGTGGTATTGCATTCCACTCCAATATCCATGCAGTGGCATCCCTTTCATTTACATGAACTAAACTTTGCAGCATTTGCGATTGAAGTGTTGCATTTAATCTTGCTAATGCTACCAATGCTTCACTTAACACAGGATTGTTTTTACCAGGCATCGCACTGCTTTTGCCGCCTTCTGGCCCATTTTCCATCACTTCATCTATTTCCGATTGGGACATTGCTAAAACATCAGCGCCCATTTTCCCTAGTACACCTGTAAGCATTGCCAGCCAGTTGGTGAACTCACAAAAATTATCCCGCTGCGAATGCCAGGGCAATGCAGCCAGCAGTTTTAATTCCCCGGCTAATTCATCCACCAGTTGTTTTCCTTTATCGTCATAAACGGAAAGTGTTCCAACGGCGCCGCCTAACTGAACACTTAATAATCGTCTCTTTATTTCTGATAAGCGTTGCAATTGTCTTTGCAATGGCTGCAACCATGCATTTAGTTTTAGCTGAAATGTTACGGGCATCGCCTGCTGGCCACGGGTATGCGCCATGCAGGCCGCATTACCGTATTGTTCACCTAATTTTGTAAGATGAGCGTGTAAATCATTTACCCTTTTCTCTATTACTACAATCGCATCCTGAATTATCAATACCTGTGCGGTATCCATTGCATCCTGTGAGGTAGCCCCATAATGCAAATATTGACTTGCTTTTGTTGATAACTTTTGTTTTGCAAACGATAAAAGAGTAATAACGGGTACGCCATTCTTTAAAGTACCTTCTGTTAAATCAGCCGGTGCAATTTGTATTTGGTGGAGTATGGTTCCAATTTCATCCGCTACTGGCTGAGGAACAATGCCGAGTTTTGCCTGTGTCATTGCCAAAACCATTTCAAAATGCAGCAGGTATTTTATCAATGCATCATCCGAAACGATGGATACCATTTCTTCATCAGAAAGATAGGTTGAAAATATGCCTGGTTGATAGTTCATGTTGTCACTTAAAGCTTAAAAAATACGGTCTCGTTTTCGCCCTGCATAAAAATATTAAACTCATACACTGGTTCTCCACCGGCCATTTTTTTATGGGCAATTAAGGTACTTCTTCTTCCAGGCTCAACCGAATTTAATAGAGGATCAGTGTCATTCAATTCATGTTCATCACTAAAATAAAACCGGGTGGTAAGCATGTGCAATGAGCCCCGCATAAATAATATTACATTGATATGTGGTGCCTGTCCGTTTAAGGCAACTGGCTTTATCGTATAAAAATTAAAGGAATGACCGGGGGAAGTGCCGGTACCCATTCTTCCAAATCCAATAAATCCATCATTCGTTTTCTCTATAGCTGGCTGCCTGTAATGCCCGTTTTCGTCAGCCTGCCAAAGCTCTATCATCGCATCCCCGATAGTTTTACCAGATCCGTCAAATACTTTTCCGGTAATGCAAATCCTTTCTGCGGTGGTTTCGCCGGTCAGCAACTGATCATTTACAATACTGGTGAAATTATAACCATATTGTTCTGCTGTTAAGCTATAAGCAAAAAATGGCCCGATGGTTTGTGATGGGGTGGTTAATAATTTTTCCATTATTCAAAAATGGTTTTTGATGACCCGTTCAATACAATATTAAATTCGTAAGCCAATGCAAATTCGGCGTCTGTCCAATCCATCCTGAATTTTGCAATCATTAAATGCCTTGCATGTTGCGGCACCGATTGAAAGATGGGGTCATATTCAAACAAGGGGTCACCGGGAAAATACATTTGAGTAACCAGGCGATGTTCAAACTGATGGCCTATTACAGAAAAGTGAATATGATTTGGCCGCCATGCATTAAAATGATTGCCCCATGGATAAGCTCCGGGCTTGATGGTGTAGAACTGATACCTGCCTTCGCTGTTGGTCAACATCCTGCCGCCGCCTACAAAATTGGGATCAAGTGGTGCATCATGAATTTCTTCTTTATGAACATACCTGCCGGCTGCATTTGCCTGCCATATCTCCACCAATACATTTTTTAATGGCCGTCCATATTCATCCATTACCTTGCCGCACACTTTTATTCGTTCGCCAATGGGGTCGTGGCTAACTCTTGCATTTTTTGTTAAGTCATTATCAAATTTGCCCATTACAGATTCGCCAAATGCAGGTAAACTCACCTCTTTCAGCATTTCAGCAACAGGCATCAATGGTTTTGTAGGACTACGTAAAATAGTGGATTTGTATTCGGGATACAAATGTGGCGGCTGGGTATTTAAATCTAAATTTTCCACATGAATCATTTTGTTTTTGAAAAAATTTCCTTTGCAATTTTTATCGCTCCATTTGCTACCGGCACTCCTGCATACACTGCTGTGTGCAGTAATACCTCTTTTACATCATCTTCGGTTGCCCCAGTATTTTTTGTTGACCTGATGTGCATCGCCAATTCTTCCTCATGCCCCAATGCCGCCAATAATGCAATGGTGATTAAACTTCTTTCTCTTTTTGTTAATCCCGGCCTGCTCCATACTGCACCCCATGCATTATTAGTAACGTATTCCTGAAAATCTTTATCAAAATCTGTTTTGTTGGCTTCTGCTTTGTCAACATGTGCATCACCCAGAACAGAGCGCCGGGTCTTCATGCCGTCATTATATAATCTATCGGTCATAGTTTTTATTTTATAAAATCAATAATCAATTTAGTGAATGCTTCCGGATTATCAACACAGGGAATATGCCCCGAACCTTCAATCACCTCATATCTTGAACCTTCAATTAAATCTGCCAGATTTTTTACTTCTTCTGGTAAGGTAGATTTATCTTCTGAACCCACCACACACAAAGCTGGTATTTTTATTTGTTTTGCAATCTCTGCTAAATCTGCATCCCTGATAGCTTCGCAGGTTTGTATGTAACCCAATGCAAGTGTACGTTCCAGCATATTTTTAAAACCTGCCACATTTGCAGATTGCTCATTTCTAAATTTATCAGAAAACCATCTTTGCATTACGCCATCGCTTATTTCGCCCAGCCCATTTTCTTTTACCTGCTGTATCCTGGTGTTCCATACCTGTTCGTTACCTATTTTATGTCCTGTATCGCACAACACCAATTTTTCAATTCTATCCGGAATGCGATTGGCCAAAATTTGTGTAATCATTCCACCGACAGACAAACCAATGATTATGCATTTATTGATTTGCAAATGATTTAATAAATCCTCCGCATCATCTGCAAAATAATTTAAGCCAATGGCGCCGGTTACTATATCGCTCAATCCATGACCTCTTTTATCAAACAGCAAAATATTTCCATATTCTTTTAACAACCCAACAACTTCATCCCAAATTCTAAAATCGGTGCCTAATGAATTAATAAATAGAAAAGTTTTATCCTTTTTATTGTTAATCCATTTATAATGAATGGTTACGCTATTTATGTTTATAAAAGTCATAAGTTATAAATTTTTTTACACCCCTTTAGGGGATGGGCGCTATATCACTTCCAACCCCACATAATTCTCCGCAATAGTTGTTGCGTAAGCTTTGGACGATTTTATGTAATCAAACTTTGCTTTTTGCAATTGATAATCAAATGAGCCATGTGTATGCTGCAAATGAAAAAGCTGTGTCATAAAGTTACTAAAATCCTGTGCCCGCCATATTCTTCGTAAGCAATCAGCAGTATATGATTTTAATTTTTCATTTTTATTGTTTTTATAAGAATCAATAAATGCGGCGGCCATCCAGCGAACATCTGCTACTGCAAGATTCAACCCCTTGCCTCCGGTTGGCGGAACAATATGTGCAGCATCACCGGCCAGAAACAATTTTCCATACTGCAAATTATCAATCATAAAGCTCCGCATGGGAGTGATGCTCTTTTCAAAAATTTCTCCGGTGTTCATTTTAAAACCATCTGTATGCAAACGCAACGAAAGTTCTTCCCATATTTTGTCATCACACCAATTTTCCACTTTATCATCATTATCCACCTGTATGTATAAACGGCTTACGGTTTCGCTTCTTAAACTATGCAATGCAAATCCTCTTTTATGATATGCATAAACTAATTCATCGCTTGATGGTATTGCATGTGCTAATATACCCAGCCAACTGAATGGATAGTCTTTGCGGTATTCGTTGTAAGAATTTTTTGGCACTGCTTTTCTTGCTACACCATGAAAGCCATCGCAGCCTGCTACATAATCACAGTTTAAAATATGCGCTTCATCATTTTGCTGATAAACAACAGTTGGCTCATTTGTTTCAATCCCATTGATTTGTTTTACGGCTGCTTCAAATTGTATTTCTATTCCCTTTTCAATGCAGGCGTTGATTAAATCTTTTACGACTTCCTGCTGGCCGTAAATGGTAATATTTCTGCCATTGGTTAACTCGCCAAATGGCACTCTTATTCTCTCTTCATCAAAACTTAAATACACACCTTGATGCTGCAGGCCTTCTTTATTTAAACGATCAGCAACATTTAATTCATTGTACAAGTCAACTGTATTTTGTTCCAGCAACCCGGCCCTTACTCTGCTTTCTGCATATACACGGCTCCGAAGTTCAAGTATGGCACAATCTATTCCCGCCCGTTGCAACAATAACGCCAATGTTAATCCTGCAGGTCCTGCGCCGATAATCCCTATTTGTGTTTTTGATTTCAATGTAAATTATTTTTTAAATAGAACGCCGATGACACAGATGCAGGCATAGCAGCTATGCGCTGATAAAATCTGCTTTAATTTGCGTTACAAAGTATCAGCGTTCCTATTCCAGTTGTTCTTATATGCCCTGTCTAAAAAAAATAGCGGGAATCGTTTGGTGCATTTTTCGTTTTTGATTCCACATTAATAATCATTTGAATTCCCGGTTTTTATAAAATTGGCAAAATAATTCACTCACTCCATTGGAACGGGAATTCATATCACCCAATATAACAGTCTGCAGGGTACGGGGTCCAAATTTTTTGGCCTCTTTTACAACTTGCCAATTCTCCAATGCCTGTGGCTCTTTCCAACGCAATTCACCAACCGGCTTCCTGGCAAAAGGTACATCCGGATAAGTTTGAATTTTCGGTTTAGTATCGTAGTTGCCTTCAATTGTTCCATTTTCCATTTTAACCTGTATAGCAAAAGCTTTGTTATTTTAAGCATAAGAAAGGATGTTTATTAAAAAACAAAGGCTTATAAATAAGAATTTCCTTTTCAAAATAGAATTTAAAATTTTCATTCAATATCAATTTCCATTTCCAGCAAAGCATAGCTCAATGCTTTGCCATGTGTATCCATCGCCAAAGAAGTGGTTACACCGCCCATTAAAGCATTTTGACAAACAAATAATAAGGAAGAAATATTGGGCATTTCATATCTTATAATTTCGCCGGAAACGATATCTTTTAAATGTGCCTGCACTTTTTCTATGGTTACTTTTGAACATAATAACTCGTAGTCTTTCTCATAATAAGGGATTAAAGAAAGTGTTGAAATATTCCCTTTATCACCTGCCCTGCCATGTGCTATATCATACAATTTCATGATTGAAATAATTTAACCTGAGGTATAATTTTTTTTCTGTCAATTAAGATGGATACAATCCCGATGACATCAGTTACATATTTTCTTACTCCGCCACCACCCGCCGGGCCATTAGTATAAAGCGCTTCCACTTCCTCTCCAACAAGGGCAGCCTGCTCTGCAGTATTTGCTTTTCCTGCAACCCTTAAACGTATTTCGTATGGAGGGACATTGGGATATTGGGATGGGATATTGGCATGTTGATAATTGTTGTGATGTACGGAATTAAAACCAATGAAATCTATTTTTAAGACGGCGATTTCATCTTTCAATCTTTCTTTTATAATTTCACCTGCCAGCTTTGCTCTTTCTAAAGCATTAAAGCCTGCATAAGATATTTCACCTTCTCCCAAATAAAATGCCTTATAGCCCGCACTAACTTTATAAGTACGGGGTTTTTCCTTTCCTGTTCCACCTACAACCTGCACCTGGTTATTCCCTAAATCTATTAAACGCACTGTTGTAAAATCTGCAATCACATCAGGGGTATAATATTCATGCGGGTTAATCACTTCATACAATAATTGTTCTTTTACTGTTGCCAGATTTACAATTCCTCCGGTACCTGCTGTTTTACTGATAATCGCTGTTCCATCGGCAAAAACGTCTGCGAATGGATGTCCCAAATGTGCCAGGTCAGGCACAGGCTTTTTGTAAGGGTCTGCAAAATAACCACCTGTTACCTGGCCTGCGCATTCCAATAAATGCCCGATAACAGATCCTTTTCCCAGCAAATCATAATCGTTGGTTTTCCATCCAAATTCATGGATCATTGGAGCAAGAAAAAGCGATGGATCGGCAACACGGCCTGTAATAATAATATTTGGTTTCGCATTTAATGCCTCTAAAATCCCATCAATACCCATGTATGCATTTGCAGAAATCAATTCACCCGATGCTGATATGGGTTCGCTTGTTTCGATGCCTGGTGTTTCCCTGTTTATCTTATCAAAAACATCATCGCCATAAACGGCTGCCACTTTTATTTTTATATGTTGTTGCCGGGCAATTTCATTAATTTTTTTTGCAGCTGCAATTGGATTGGCCGCACCCATATTTGTGACTAAGCAAATATTATTTTTAACAAGCAACGGCAATAATGTATTGATTCTTCTTTCCAGCAATGGGTCGTAACCATTGCGGGGGTTTTGCATTTTACGTTTTTGTGCCAATGCAATTGTGCGCTCTGCCAAACATTCCAGTACCAAATAATCCAGGTTTCCCCGTTCGGCAAGAATGACGGCAGGTTCAATCCTGTCGCCGGAAAAACCTGCGCCGCAACCAATCCTGATTTTTTCCTTTTGCATTTTAAAACTTCAAATAATCATTAAAAAATGGCAATACATCATTCAATACCCTCCCATCGGGTGTCCAAATTTTATTGTTATGATCGCCAATATATTCTTCCGCGTAGTGGTTGACGCCTAAGTTTTCTAACCGCTGACTTAACATGCTAATTTGAACAGGGAAACGAGGTGCATCATTTCGGCCCCAATCCATTTTTATGGCAGTCAATTTCCGAAGGTTCTCTGCATATTTATCTACCATATACACAGGCATGTTCTGTTCCCATTTTTCTAAAACAGTTTGATTAACCACAAGTTTATCTCCATCGTAGGTGAAAGGTACATCACAATAAAATGGCGGTCTTAAAGGATTGGGCGACCATGCCCTTGCCACGGCAACCAACACTTTTGGATAATACGTTTTCTTCAATTCCGCCTGATTTTTCACAGCAGCCAATTCTTTATACGAAGTGCTGTTGGGTCCAAATTCTTTTACAAATGCCAGCAGTCCCGGACTAACGGCATACACGCTGCTAAAAACATCAGGATACAACATAGCAATCCTGAAAGCACCATATCCGCCCATTGAATGCCCGGCAATACCACGGCTTTCCCGGTTGGCAATCGTTCTGAAATTCTTATCGATGTATTCAACCAATTCTTTAGCCGTAAAATCCGACCAATTTCCGGTTAAAGAAGAATTGCTATAAAAGCTTCCTTCAAAAATGGTGTACTGGTCAGAAATTACAAAAATATATGGCCGGATTTTCCCTTTGCTGACTCCCTTATCCAATATGGTTTTCATATTAGGATTGATGCTGTCAGTACCCATAAAACCATGTAAATAGTATATGACCGGATACCGTTGATCGGAAGAATCGTAATTGGGAGGAAGATAAATTGAAACTTTGCGGTTTGGATTTTCACCTCCGCTATTTTGAAGATATTTTGAAGCAATGATAGTGCGGATTACTTTGCCGGAAATGTTTTGACTGTTTGCATAACAGCACAAATGAGTAATTGCAATGAATAATAATATCTTTCTCATCTGTTTAAATTGTAATGGTTATAAACATATTTTTTATAAGTGTATTGAGCCCGTTAACAGCGCCACTAGTGTCATCACAATTGTGGTGCCCCATGCCCATTTGAAAATAAATTTCTGATGTTCGCCCAATTCAACTTCCGCTAATCCTATCAATAAAAACGTGGAAGCTGTCAGCGGACTCATTGGAAATCCAACCGTCATTTGTCCAAGCAATGCAGCTCTGCCAATTTCCAATGGATCGATACCAACTTGTGCAGCCGTATGACTCAGCACTGGTACTACTCCAAAATAATAAGCATCGGGTGTAAATAGTATACTTGCAGGCAGGCTCGTGATTGCCGTAAGTACAGGTAATAGGCTGGCATGATCTGAAGGGATTACAGCAACCAAAGCAGTGGCCATTGCCTCGATCATTTTGGAACCCGTAAGTATGCCTGAAAAAATACCGGCGGCAAAAATCATACTGGCCACCATAAAAATATTTGTTCCATGATTTTTTAAAACTCTTTGCTGGTCGGTCAGTTTTGGATAATTGATGAGCAAAGCAACCATGCTGGCTACCACAAATAAAACCGGGGCAGGCACCCAGCCTGTAATAAGATTAATGATAAGGAAAATCGTAAGAAGTGCATTTAAAATTATTAATCCTGGCCTTCGTAAATTTTGCTGTCCGGCCGTTAAATTTTCCTTGTGGCTATAATCAAATGCAATAACACCCAACCGCTTTCTTTCT
>JBDTVX010000003.1:0-48137 GCA_040007015.1 Ferruginibacter sp.
AACAGGTGCTACAAAAACCAGGGATCTGGAATTGATAAGGAATATGATCCCCCGTCATTTTTTATTGGTACCGGGTGTAGGTTTCCAGGGTGGCAGTTTGGATGAAGTTTCAAGGCATGGACTGAATAAAGATTGCGGCCTGTTGGTAAATGCCAGCCGGGCCATTATCTATGCCAGTGAAAAAGAAGATTTCGCCATTGAAGCAAGGGCCATTGCAGAACAATATCAACAGGAAATGAGTGCATTTTTAGGATTAGCCGGTTAAATCCTTTTCCATTTCCCGTTTTCACATTTTCGAATTTTCACATTTTCGAATTTTCACATTTTCACATTTTCACATTTTTTATGAAGTTCCTTCAAGCGCCGTTATAATTTTTGCGCTCAATTGTTCTGCCCATTTAAAATATTCCCTACCTGAAGGATGTAGTTTATCGGGTGCAAGGAAATCATCTGCGTTTCCATCCTGTCGCTGCGCTGTGGTAATGTCTATAAAATTTGTTTGAAAATAATCCGCTTCTGCCTGGCAAATAAAATTATACAAGTCAATTTCAGAACGGATCTGATCTTTATTCTTTCCTGATGCAAAAGGTGTAACGCCCCAATCAGGAATACTGAAAACGATCACATTATTGGTATTCCCGTCTGCCCTTTGTATTGCCAATTCCATTATAACCCTTATGTGTTGCCTGAATTCTTCAGCGCTTCTGCCCTGGTATTGATTATTTACTCCAATCAATAAACTGACAAAATCATAAGATGCCTGCAATATATTTTCATCAATGGCCAGTTTTAGTTCTTCAGTTGTCCAGCCGGTTGTGGCTATAATTTCAGGTGCATGGAAATTAAACCCGGCTTTTCTCAATAACTGTACGGTTTGATAAGGAAAACTTTTTGTAAGGCTCACCTGCTCCCCGATGGTATAACTATCGCCCAATGCTAAATATGAATATGCTTTCATGATGCTGTTGTTAATTTTAATCGACTTATCAACTAATTAACTTTTTCAGGCTTACCCTTTTTGAAACTACCGATCGGTGAGGTATACCAGGGTGTAATTTCCACCGTGAACAAGCCTGCTGCCACCGCGGGATCGGTTTGAACAAAATTCTCCGCCTCTTCCCTGGTGGCGCAATCAAAAATAAAAAGTCCCCGCCATTGATTATCATTTGTTCCAAAGGGGCCAGCTGCTTTTAATATTCCATCGTTATATAATTTACTAATATTGGCCATGTGCTTTTCAAACAAAATTGCTTTTGAAGTAGAGTCAGCATCCGTATTGGGCCCGGTTTTAATCAAAACAAACCAATATTGTTTTATTTGGTCTTTCATGGCTGGTTTTTTATCACCACCAGAACTTTCCTGGCTCAATAGTGCAGTAGCAGTTAATAAAAACCCGGTTAAAAGAATAAAAAAATGTTTCATAATTCAATATTTAATTGAAAATACTTTTTGTTTACCAATTCCACAACAATTAATACATAAATGTCAGATGCTTTATATTTGCAGCGCTGCCAGTCTCCACGTCGATAAAAGATCCACAATGGTATGCAGCAGAAGTGCCGGTTAAATGTAATGTAGGATGCCGGTAAAGATGGGCAAGTGATACAATCCTGCCTAACTGCGTCGTACAGGCTGGAAAAATGAGTAAGAAGAAATGCTGGTTAACAAAAAACCGTAACAAAATAAAACCTGGAACTATTTTATGGCTGCTAAAACAGATAACTTTCAATCGCCTGATTATTTTAATGTAGATGAATTACTGACAGAAGAGCACTTGCTCATCAGGGAAAGCGTACGCAATTATGTGAAGAAAGAGATTTCGCCTATCATTGAAGACTATGCGCAACGGGCTGAATTTCCCCAACAGATCGTAAAACAATTGGGCGACCTTGGGTGCTTTGGCCCTACCATTCCGGAGCAATATGGCGGCGGAGGACTCGATTATATCAGCTACGGATTAATGATGCAGGAACTGGAACGCGGCGATAGCGGTGTACGATCTACGGCCAGTGTGCAGGGCAGCCTGGTGATGTTTCCCATATATCAATATGGAAGCGAAGAACAACGTACTAAATATTTACCCAAACTGGCGAGTGGCGAATCGCTGGGATGTTTTGGTCTAACCGAACCTAACCATGGAAGCGACCCCAGCGGAATGCTAACCACTTTCAAAGACGCAGGTGAACATGTGATCTTAAATGGCGCAAAAATGTGGATCAGCAACGCCCCCTTTGCACAGGTAGCGGTTGTGTGGGCGAAAGATGAGTCTGGCGAGATCCGCGGGCTGATCGTAGAAAGAGGGATGGAAGGTTTTAGCACCCCAACCACCCATG
Source organism: Ferruginibacter sp. (assembly GCA_040007015.1). GTDB lineage: Bacteria > Bacteroidota > Bacteroidia > Chitinophagales > Chitinophagaceae > Ferruginibacter. The sequence goes on from JBDTVX010000003.1 coordinate 2,334, forward strand.
GCAAATGGAGCTTAAGGGCAAGCGCAACCGGGGAACTGGTTTTTGACAATGTAAAAGTTCCGCAGGAAAATATTTTACCCAATGTGAAAGGATTAAAGGGACCGCTGGGATGTCTGACCAAGGCCCGCTACGGCATTGCCTGGGGTGCTATTGGTGCGGCTATGGATTGTTATGATATCGCATTGAACTATTCAAAAGAAAGGGTGCAGTTTGGAAAGCCCATTGCAGGCTTTCAGTTGCAACAAAAAAAACTGGCGGAAATGGTTACCGAAATAACTAAGGCTCAATTACTGAACTGGCGCCTGGGTGTATTAATGAACGAAGGAAAGGTAACGCCTCAACAGGTGAGCATGGCCAAACGCAATGCCTGCGAAGTGGCGGCCAATATTGCCAGGGATGCCCGCCAGGTGCTGGGCGGAATGGGCATTACAGGCGAATACCCGATCATGCGCCACATGATGAACCTGGAAAGCGTGATCACTTATGAAGGAACGCATGATATCCATTTATTGATTACAGGAATGGATATTACGGGATTGAATGCGTTTAAGTAGAGCCTCTCTATCTCCCCTGAAGGGGGGAAATGGAGGAGATTGCAGCGGAGATTGTGTTATGATATTTGTATGATCCGTGTAAGGTACCAGGCCAATCCGTTGTTTCCCAAGTTGATATCCCCCCGGAAAAGTATTGGCGCTGCCAATTGTTTTTCAAAATGGCAAAACTATTTATTATTAGGAACTGAAGATTTCTGAATTAATTTTTGGAACCCTGCATATGGAAAAACATTACAATGCTCATCAAAAAATGGATTATCCCCGAATTTTATTTTTAGCTTATTCGGATTCGATGTTTGTAACATTTTCATACACTTACCGCTTTGGAAAAAATACGTCAGCAAGGGCAAGGCACCTTCCCTGTGGTGTTGAGGAAGAAAAAAGAATGTCCAACTAATCGATGCCTCCCGAAAAACCCGGTTTTGACAGCAACTTCCGAAACGCCGGAGTGAATGAAGCAACTAAGCTGATTTGCAAACTGTATTAGAGTACAGCGAATAACCAGCCCTTTAAGTTAAGAGAGTAACCCGCGCACCTGCAAAAATCTTTTTTGGTGTGAAAGGTGCCGCCCAATGCAAAAAGGGCGGCCCAAATCCATCAGTGTATGTTCGCGCTATGAAGCCGCATGTGTAAAAACAGGAAATGGTTTTACAAATAGAACAATTGAAATTAAAAGGGGGTTTTTCTCATACATGCTTTCTTCGCACATTCACTCTTTTTACTCAGAGATCCTGAACTATCTTCGTACCCGTATAGCTTACAGTTGGTTTGACACCCGATTTATCAGAATAAAACATATTCCCTTTTGAAATAATGGCATTTTGAATCAGGACATGAGTTCCGGTTGGCCTGGATTTAATAGCCGCTGATGGGATAAAGACAGTATTATCTAAAAATTGTAAGTTTTTTGTTTGCAGGGTAATGAAGTTTTTAGTTAACACATTTTCAGTGTATGTAAATTGATTATTGGAAATAATAATATTATCATCTTTTTCCATTGAGTTGGAATTTATAACATTATCGGAACATTCAATCTTACAATTTGTAATTTTAACGGTACTACCCGGCCTTTTAGGATTTGTAACTTTCAAAGCCCTGTTGCCTAACTTCATTATGCAGCCGTCAATTACGACATTCTTTGCAAGAACTGTTACCCCTTGTGTTTTGGGTGTTTCAATCCCTGTAACAATGGAACAGTTGAGTAAAGTAATGTTGGAAGTGGTGTTAGGTGCTGTACAAAGGAAATGACCGCTGTAATTACTTTCAAAAGCGCACGCTTCAAACTTTATATTGTCATTATTATGAAACTCCCCCGGCTCAATGTCTACGCCACCGGCAGGGTCATTACGACCATAGTCGCCATCAGTGAATCCGTTATATTTAAACTCACAACCTTTAAAATAACTTTTATTTAATCCTCCTATTGACATGCCTAACCTGGCATTATTGTAAGATCGTAAATTGGTTACCTTAAAGTTGCTTGAGTTAGTCCAGACGCCATTTATCCTATCGCCGCCAATCTTAATGCCATCGGATTCTGAGTGATGCACGTAAATATTATTTATAACTACTTTATCGCACATTGTAAACCTTAGTAAGTAATTGTTACTTTCGGTTACGCTTGGACTGGCGTCATCAGCGCCAGGCGACCTGGTGGTATTTTGAACATTTCCTGTTAGCTCAATATTTCTTATTTCTAAATTTGTACAATGATAAAACCACATCGATAAACCGCTTGTATAACTTTTTAAAGCTCCACCGGAAGTAACATAATCTAATTTCCTGAAAAAACTTCCGTTCATGCTGATTTTTGTTCCATTTTGCCCTATTAGTTTCAGGCCCGAACAATTTTTCCACCAGATATGGTCAATCTTGTCGTTTTTCTTAGTCCTGTATTTGGCGATGTAATATGTGCCGGCAGGAAAATTTATAGTGATGTTTTTATGTTCAGCTGCATAAGCAGCTGCTGCCTGAAAGGCCGCGTAATTGTCTGTTTTACCATCTCCATTGGCTCCAAAAGAACTTATATCTATTCCTACCGCTGCCACGGAGGGTTGCTTCAGAGATGTTTGAACCCTGTCCTGTATTGATACGTCTTCTTCAATCTTTTTTGCACAGCCAATAGTGCCAATAATAAATGCATATACTATTATATGTGATGCAGTAAGCCAGTTTTTTGTTTGGTATTTAATCATAACGTAATTAGTTGTTATTAATGTCAATCAAATAAATGAAAATGTGTAGTGGGTAATTACAGCTCCCCAGGACCGGGTAGTTTAAAAAAGGTACGATATTAAATAAAAGAACGTGAGTGACTTCAAATACAGGTAAGTTATATTGCCAAATTATTGGAGAAAATTCCCCTAAGATATCGTCCTTTATAACGGCCACATACAACACAAATACCATGCCGGTTATGAAAAATAATGTTGCTTTATTTCGAATTTTTGAAAATTTTCCGGCAATTGTTTTTTGGGCTAATCTTGCTTAAAAAATTAGTTGATATTTTGCTTATATGACAGGTAAATACCGGGGAATGAAAGAAGCAAAAGCACTGCGTTCGGGCTAAGCAACCCCGCTCCGTCAGGCCAGGGTCATCCGGCCGGAGGCTATGAAGTGGATGAAGGAGAAAGCGATGAATATAAATGTCATGCGGTGCAGAAGGGATTTTGTGCGCAATCTAAATAAATGATCCAGGTTATGCAAGGCTTGCACAACCTGGATCAGAAAATTGTTTATTTAGGGAAACCCGGATGCGGCCTACCGTTTTAGCTATAAATCCGCAACTATCTTCGTTCCTGTATAGCTTACTTTTGGTTTAACAAGTGGATTTTCGGAATAAAACTTATTACCTTTTGAAATAATGGCATTTTGAACCAGGACGTGAGTTCCGGTTGGCCTGGATTTAATCGCCGCCGCAGAAATAAAGACCGTGTTATTCAAAAATTGTAAATTGACCGTTTGCAGTGTAATGAAATTTTTGGTTAGCACATCCTTGGTATACTTGAATTGATTATTAGAAAAAATTATGTTGTCTCTTAAATCTTTTGAATTAGAAGTGATGCAATTATCGGAACCTTCAATGATAGAGTTGGTTATTGTAGCTGTGCTGCCAGGCGTCTTAGGATTTGTAAACTTCATGGTTCTACTACCCAACCTTATTTTGCAGCCGTCAATTAATACATTCTTTGCAAGGATAGTGATTGCTTGCACTTTTGATGTCTCTATGCCCGTAAAAAGAGAGCAGTTTAGTAAAGTAATGTAGGATGTATTTGTGGGTGCTGTACACATAAAATGACTGCCGAAATTGTTTTCAAAAGCACAGTTTTCAAATTTTATGTTGTCATTGTTGTGAAACTCTCCCGGCTCAATGTCTACGCCGCCGGCAGGGTCGTTGTGCCCGTAGCTGCCCTCATTGAATCCGTTGTAATTAAACTCGCAATTTTTAAAATAACTTTTGGATAATCCGCCTATGGACATTCCTAACCTGGCATTATAATCTGATCTCACATTGCTCACATTAAAGTTGGTTGAGTTAACCCAAATGCCATTTATTCTATCGCCGCCAATTTTAATGCCATCAGCTTCTGCATGATGCGCATAAATATTATCTATAATTACGCTATCGCATTTTGTAAATCTTAGTAACTTATTGTCGCTTTCAGTCACGCTCGGATTGTTGTCGTCAATACCGGGTGCTCTTGTGGTATTTTGAACATTTCCTGTAATCTCAAGATTTCTTATTTCTAAATTTGTGCAGTTAAAAAACCAGAATGGGCATAACCCACTTGTATAGCTTTTTAAAGACCCGTCGGAGGATGCGTAATCTAATGGTCTGAAAAAATTACCGTTTAAGCTGATGATTGTTCCTTGTTGTCCAATTATCTTTAATCCCTTACAGTTTGTCCAGTAGATATGATCAATCGGGTCATTTTTTACAGTTCTGTATTTAGCGATGTAATATTTTCCGGCAGAAAAATTTATAGTAGTGTTTTCATGAGTAGACGCATAAGCCGCAGCAGCTACAAATGCCTGGTAATTATCTGTTTTGCCGTCTGCCTTCGCGCCAAAAAAAGAGATGTCAATTCCCGTTGTGATAGTTACCATTCTGTTAGCGGTTGTTTGAACCCTCGCCTGGCTGAGGACTTCTTCATCAAGGTTTTTCCGACAGCCCATTGTAATGATAATAAATGTGAATGCTATTAGGTGAATAGCAAGGAAAACGGATTTTCCGAGAGATTTTTTCATAGGTTACTGGGATAAAAATGTGATTTTTAATTATTTTAAATATTGGATTAAATATGAGTACGGCTAGCCAGCATTTTTGAAAATGTTTTTACACCTGCTTTTTTTTGTAAACCAGTTAAAAGTAAGAGTGCAATTAAAGTACTCTATTCGGGTGTGTGCATTGCATTTACCTTTCCAATTTTTCTTAGTTTGCCATACTTGCTCCTTTAAAACGCCCGTTTTAATCTGTTATTGCTCGAAGAAATTCTACAGTACTGACGAAAATTTCGACAGTCATTCGTATCATTAAATTAACAGCTGGGCAACTCCCGCCAAATTATATTGGCTACCTATTCATTGACTGCTGTCGATGTCTGAATACCGGGATTATAACGTCAAATGTTTAATACTGCCGCGAACACTGCTAGGAGGGAATGTTGAAAATCATTAGGGATAAGGCGTAACGGGCTGTCACTACTTCAAATAAAATTCCAGGATGTGGAAAGATAATCTTTCAAAACAGTCCTGCGGGATCGTTCATTCGTCTGGATAAAACTAAACTTATTAGCCGGTATAAAGACAGGAAGGCTATCATCCGGGTATTCCAGGAAAACGATCACCCGGGCATTAATGCTTTTTAAAAAGCAATAAATGGGGGGTTCAGCAATTCTTCCTTATTATAAAAAAGTGGTGTTTGTAAATCTGTTTCATACACCCCGCGGTTTAGGGATCTTAAAATACCATCCCCGGCCGCAATATCCCATTCCATAGTGGGTGCCAGCCTTGGATAAATATCTACTGTCCCCTCGGCCAATAACATCAGTTTTAGAGAACTGCCTATTGATAAAAGGCCTGCATTGTGAAATTGACTGATGAAAGCGCTGGTTTTTTCATTCATGTGCGATTTAGATGCGGCGATCGTTATTTGTTCTTTTTGCTGTAGTTCCCGGATGGTCGCTTTTTTTGGTATAGATGATAATTGTACCTGCCTGCCTTTTTCTATCTTATATACACCTGTTTCTTTAGAACCATAATATAAGATATCCATAGCGGGCGCAAAAATAACACCCGCAACTGGAATATTAAAATGCACCAACGCGATATTCACAGTAAACTCACCGCTTCTTTTAATAAACTCTTTTGTACCATCCAATGGATCCACGAGCCATAAATATTCCCAATTTTTTCGGTCTTCATAGCCAATGGAACTGCCTTCTTCCGAAAGCACGGGCAAACCAGAGGCTTCAAGATTTGAGGCAATGATTTCATGGGCCGCCTTATCGGCAAGTGTAAGGGGTGACAGGTCACTTTTAATTTCCACACCAAAATCACCGGAAACATATATTTCCACAATGGCTTTTCCTGCCATTATTGCAGCTTGTTTAGCCAACTCTAACAGATACGGTATATCAATCATAATTTATTTTTTGTACCTACTTACCACCCGAAATAAGCGGCTCTACTAATTGAATGATCTTATGTACTGATTCTTCTACTGTTTCTTCGGCAGTCGATACTTCTACATCCGGCAAAACCGGTGGGTAATAGGGCGCGCTTATCCCGGTAAAGTTGGGGAGGGTACCACTTCGTGCTTTGGCATACAACCCTTTCACATCACGGTCTTCGCATACCTCCACCGAACAATTTACATATATTTCAGTAAACCGCTGCTCTCCGACGATCTTTTTAATAGCCATGCGATCTTCGCTGTAAGGTGAAATAAAAGCGCTGATAACAATAAGGCCTGCATCCAGCATCAGCCTGGCTACTTCCCCTACCCTCCGTAAATTTTCTTTGCGGTCGTCTTCGGAAAAACCTAAATCTTTACAAAGGCCGTTACGTACATTGTCTCCGTCAAGTACGAACACCTTATAGCCTTTAAAGAAGAAATACTGTTCCAGGCGGAGGGCTAATGTTGTTTTTCCTGACCCCGACAGGCCGGTAAGCCACAAAAGGTGGGGGTCCTGGCTCATTGTTTTTTTACGCTGCTCGTAGGTAATTTTAGAATCGAAAGGAAAGATCGTGTTGGTCATAAATTATAAATTGTAATACCATGAAATAAAAATAATGCATGCCGAAGCATACAAAAGTGTAAGTGGAAAACCTATTTTGAAAAAATCTTTAAATGAATAATTCCCGGGGCCGTAAACCATTAAATTGCATTGATAACCAATAGGCGACATAAAATCGCAGGACGCAGCAAATGCAATAGCCACAAATACCGGCGTGGTACTGATATGTAATTGGTGAGCCAGCGATACGGCAAAGGGAAAAACAATGGCTACTGTGGCCGGATTTGAAATAACAGCCGTGATGAATACAGTAACAATAAAAAGCAGTGATATCGCAGCAACGGGATGCGTACCACTCACGCTCAAAATGGCCGATGCGATTTTTTGCGCTGCTCCAGATTTGGCCAGTGCCATACCAATAGCCAAAGAGGCGATTAACAATATCACCAGGTCAAAATCAATTGCCTTTTTTACGTCCTTTAGCCGAAGCGTTTTAATAAATACCAGCGGCAGTATCGCCAGAAAAGTCGCAAGGAATAAATCAATCACCCTCGTAATACCCAAAACCAATAAGGCCAATGCTATAAAAGGGGCTGTTTTTTGCACGAAATTTTTTTTCCCCGTAACAAGTTTGATATCATGCCGTTTGAGCGTGAATAAACCAGATTGATCATTGCGCATTTTATCGCCTCCCAATAACAATAACAGATCCCCCGCGTTTAAAACTGTTTCTCCAACCGGACCGGCAATTCTTTTACCCTGTCGGTGGAGTGCAATAATAGAAGCGTTGTATCGATGCCTGAAATTTGAATCCTTTACTTTTTTTCCAATCAGGTTAGAGTTAACTGGAATAACCGCTTCTACACAATTGTGGTGTCTGTATTTATTAAGGGTAGTACTGTTAGGTAAGGTCAAACCTTTTACCTGTTTTACCAGTTGTGCGATGGCGGCAGTGCGTCCGGAAAAAAAAAGTTTGTCATTTGCCTCCACCACCTCATCAGGCGATACCGGAAATATAGATTGGCCGTTGCGTATGACTTCAAAAAGATAAATATCTTTTAGATTGCGCAGATGCCTTTTGATTGGCTTGCCAACCAATATCGAATAATGTTCTACAATTGTTTCTACAACGTATTCATTCAAATTTTCCTCCATTTCTTTGGTGGCGCTTTTTTTTTCCGGCAATAACGCGTAACCGATCGTATAGATATATATTAACCCCAAAATAGTTACAATCAATCCTATAAAAAGAAAATCTTTATAACCTAATAACGTTAAGCCGGATTCTGCAATCAGCCCGGTTAATAAAAGATTAGTTGAAGTGCCTATTACTGTTATCATCCCACCCAATATCACTGCGAAAGACAGTGGTATCATAAATTTGGAAGCAGGTAATCCTTTACGGTCTACCCAATCTTTTACATACGGGATCATAAATGCCACTATAGGTGTATTGTTGATAAATACCGAACAGGAAGAAACAAATAGCATTAGTCGCAGTAAAAATTTTTTGGGCGACAAATCGGGTCTAAAGAGGCGGTTAAAAAAATTATAACCAAACTGTTTTTTTAACCCTGCCGAAAGTATCACCAGCAAAAAGATTATCAGGATCTGTTTGTTGATCAAACCCTTTAGAATGTCGGGAAGATTTAGGATGCCAAAAAATAAAAAAATAAATATGGCAATTAAAAACAAAACAGATGCCCTTATCTTGCTGCTATATAAAGCAACAATCAGTAATACAACCGTAATGATAACTACAAAAGAAGACATAAATAAGGCATAACAACAAAGCGCCTGCAACCTGTATCAACATGCAAGCATCAATAAATATCCAAACTAAAAACATTGATTTGATATATACCTATGGGTTGTATAACCCTTAGATGAATAGCAGATTATTATTTTTCTTTTAATATTGGATAAGTGAAAGCCTTATCAGCCTTAACAAGCAATGTACAAACCAAATATGGGTATGGCAGACCGGGTAAATATATTACTTTATTTGCAAATACATAGTTTCTTTTCTTTTTTTCTTATTCCTGGTAAGATTACTTTTATAATATTAGAACTTACAGCAAAATTTTCCTCATCACCTGTTCACGGTTGATCACTTGCTCCGTTCATATAAAACATCATTGCTTATATCACTTTCCGGCCCGGTGGCCCAACGGGTACATATAAAAGGGGTATTAAGTTCTGTGATATCAATGACGTGTTGCAAAAATATATTCGTAGGAAGCAGGCCAATTGCAAACAGCCTTAATGAGTTTACGGGATTGAGCCAGCAAATTGTAAAAAAAATAAGAAGAAAAAAGTTACCCATGAACAAGGGCAAGGCGCTTGTCCGGCTGACTCAAAATTGAAAAGGAAAAGAGTCACGCCAATGGTTAGACGATGTTTCTAATATATTATTTATTATCCTTTTTATGGAAAAGCTTTTTCCCGTAAAGGAACTTACCGAAGATTTTGGCGCATAATAATCTATTGCAAAATAAAAAGCTTCTAAGGCTGTCTCTCAAAAACTTCACAATAAAAGCTATCCTTTTTTCAATGCTGAAATAAGGGAGGCCCGATTACTTGAGATGGCAAATACCCTGCGTTAAGAATTTAAAGAAAAAACTTTTTTTATAAATAAATTGTTTGTAGATTTAATTTATAATTATGTTGCCAGTATAAAAAACTTTTTTGCATAAAGAAAATTCTTGTATATTTTCAAGTAACTGCTATTCCAAAAATTTAATATCTTATTTGCTGAACCGGCTTCCCGTATTATTAAGATTGCTTGGTATTTAAAAATTTTTTGCATAAATATATTTTTGTGTATTTGTCCAGAGAACGCTAAATCAAAATTCAATATCTTATCTGCTAAACCTCAATTCCCGCTTGTGCCGGTATTTTAATAATTCCACTAATAGAGTTGAGCTCGATCTGTTCAGCGAAAATAGCATGGTTACCAACCAAGGCAATTTTGACTTTCTCAATGAACATTAGTCTCATGATATGCGACGCCATGAATAATTATTAATTGTTGCTGTTTGCATATTTGATATGCTTTAGGCCGTGCCTGTGATCATTGTGTGCTGACCGGAATATTTCATTAAAATCTATTATTGTATATAAATTTTACGAATTAGTTTATTTACCGATCTCCGAAAAATACTGGTAAAAAAATTATCGTAGAGAAATCTTTTTGGTGTTACCACCTTAAAAATGATTTGCCGTGTTTTTAAACACTTTGGAACTCAAGATAAAGATTAACTAAATGTAGTAGTATGATTGATTTGTTACAAAAACCGGGTTCAGCGGTTAAAATAAAGCCCAAAATATGGCTTTCTTCACCTCACATGGGAAAGAGAGAGCAGGAGTTTATCAACGAAGCCTTCCAGGGCAATTGGATAGCGCCAATAGGTCCAAATATAGATGGTTTTGAATCAGCGCTTGCCGATTATTTGGAAGATGACAAATACGTTGTGGCCCTAAACTCCGGTACTGCTGCTATTCATCTTGCTTTAATCTTATTGGGAGTAGGGAAGGATGATGAGGTAATGTGCCAAAGCATGACATTTTCGGCATCTGCCAATCCGATTGTTTACCAGGGAGCTATACCTGTTTTTATTGATAGTGAACCCGACACTTGGAATATGTCTCCGGAGCATCTTGAAATTGCTATCAAACACCGCCTTAGAAAAGGCAAAAAGGTTAAAGCAATAATTGTGGTACACCTTTACGGAATGCCGGCCAAAATGAATGAGATATGCCAAATCGCAGAAAAGTATGAGATACCAATAATAGAAGATGCCGCAGAGGCAATGGGTTCTTCCTACGATGGTAAAAAAATGTCAACCTTCGGCCGGTTCGCCTGTATCTCTTTTAATGGAAATAAAATAATTACAACTTCAGGAGGTGGTGCATTAGTTTGCCAAAACCGGAAAGATGCTGAAAACGCTCGTTTCCTTGCAACCCAGGCCCGTGATCCGGCTCCCCATTATCAACATTCTCAAATTGGTTACAATTATAGGATGAGCAATATTTGTGCAGGAATCGGGCGCGGTCAGCTAATGGTTTTAAATGAAAGAGTGGCGGCGCGTCGTGAAATTTTCAACCGGTATAAAACAGTTCTTCAACGTTATCCGGGAATAAGTTTTCAACCAGAACCTATAGGAACATCCAGTAACAGGTGGCTTACCACAATGCTGATAGATCCGTATTTATCACATTGCCATGTCACCCAGGAACAATTAAGGCATATTTTAGAGGCCGAGAATATAGAGACGCGGCCACTCTGGAAACCACTGCACATGCAACCGGTTTTTAAAGATGCTCCCTATTTTGGAGAAGGTATAAGTGAAGAGCTTTTCCATAAGGGCATCTGCCTTCCTTCCGGAAGCAATATGAGCCTGGGCGATATCAGAATGATTATCGGTAAAATAACCGCATCATTTAAATAGAAATATATACGTCTTTTTATTCCGTAAATGTAAGGTAAATGAAGCTAGCTAATATTGTAACTATCAGGTATATTCCTGGTTGGATCATTCTTTTAATGGACATTTTTCATACTTTTCTCTCATTAATAATATCTTACCTTTTACGGTTCAACTTCAATGTCGAAGAAGCCAGGGCCAATTTCTTTGTTGGTAATTTTTTAATAATAATTGGCATCTATATCATTGGATTTATTTGTCTAAAATCGCATAAGCAAATTATTCGTCATAGTACTTTCCACAGTATATCAAAAATACTACTGGCTGTTGTTGCTGTTAACCTGGTCATTATCCTGTTAAATAAATTAAATTATATTTTTAACCATACACAATTAATTCCTTATTCCGTTTTGGTTATCAGCGCTTTTGTTTCATTTTGCCAGTTAGCTGCAAGCAGGATAATTATCAGAAAAATGTTTGAAGCGGTTTCCAACATGAAAAAAGAGCCTATCATCATTTTTGGTGCAGGCAAGATGGGATTAGCTGCTGCAAAAACCATATCAAATAACAGGGTTGCTAATTGGAAGGTAATTGCATTTATTGATGATGACCCTAAAAAAATCTCAAAGACCTTAGAAGATATACCTATTTATGGAATGAAAATGATCAACAGGCTCATCAAAAGGTATCCTGTTACAAAAGTAATTATTGCGACAAGCAATATTTCAGCCGAAAGAAAAAATGAGGTTGCGTCTTATTTTATCGACCTCGGAATAAAAGTATCGATCCCTTTTTCACAGCAAGCGCCCGATGATCTTTTTAATATACACCGGCTTAGAGACCTCAAAATTGAGGACCTGCTGGAACGTGATCCGATCAATATCAATACACAAAAAATTGATGCGAAAATCAAAGGTAAATGTGTATTGATCACAGGCGCTGCCGGTTCTATAGGAAGCGAAATTGTACGGCAGGTGGCAAAGTTTCAGCCAGGCATCTTAATCCTGGTTGATGCAGCAGAAAGCCCGTTGCACGGCATCGGACTTGAATTGGATGAACTGAAGGAAGTCAATTACAAACTGGTGATATCAAATGTTTGCAACGAAAAGCGCATGGACAATATTTTTAAAAATTTTCAACCTGATGTTGTTTTTCATACTGCAGCGTATAAACATGTGCCCATGATGGAAGACCATCCCATGGAGGCTATATTAAATAATATTTTAGGTGCCAAAATTCTGGCTGATTTGTCTGTTTCCTATAATGTAGGAAGATTTATATTTATATCAACTGATAAAGCGGTAAACCCTACCAATGTAATGGGGGCGTCTAAAAGAATTGCTGAAATGTATATCCAGTCATTGAACCAGTTTTTATCAGGTAGCGTAAATAATGATAACAAATTCCGGAAACCGACAAGTTTTATAACTACCCGTTTTGGTAATGTACTTGCTTCCAATGGAAGTGTGGTGCATACATTCAAGGCCCAGATTGATAAAGGTGGTCCTGTTACGGTAACTCATCCCGAAATAACCCGTTTTTTTATGACCATCCCGGAAGCCGCCGAATTAGTGCTCGAAGCTGCAATAATGGGCAAAGGTGGCGAGATATTTGTTTTTGACATGGGCAAGTCTGTGAGGATTTTAGACCTCGCAATAAAGATGATCACCATGGCAGGTTATAAACCGGAAGTTGATATAAAAATAGTTTATACAGCTTTACGTCCGGGTGAAAAATTGTATGAAGAAGTATTAAGTGATCTTGAACATAATTTGCCTACTTATCATCCGAAGATAAAGTTAGCAAAGGCGAAACATAATAGTTATTACAGTTTAAATGAATCGATCAATGAATTAATTGAAGCTGCAAAGCAGGAACTTGATTGGGAGTGTGTGAAAATTATGAAGAAGATAGTTCCTGAATTCATTAGTAATAACTCTAAATATGGATGCCTTGATAATGTTCAAAATACAGAGCAATCAAAAAAGGAGGTGTTTTTAGGGGTAAATTCTAATTAAAACACCCGGCAGGTCGATCTTAATTTACATACCAGTAAAATGACAAACTCGTTTGTAAACACGTTCCCATATTTCCTGGCCGGGTAGACTTAGGACACTTGTAAAACCACGGAACAACGGCCATTTGCCTGGGATAACGAGAATAAAATACCGGTAAATGTTTAAAATATTTTGGGGGGTTCCGGGCATATTATTTTAACCGGTTTTTTTCAAATTTTATTGAATGAAAACCCTATATTTATATTTTAAGCAAATCGGGAGATTATAAAAATAACATTAATTTTTATCCGCCTTAAATGTAACACAGGTTTATTTGCTGCTGATGAAAATAATAATTACTTATAAAGTTATTACCTTACCCTCAGCAATAAATAATATATTCAATTCTTTATTAAACTAAATGTGGCCGATAGGAATTTTTAAAACTATTAAATTTACTTGCCTGTGACTGTATTCTCCTTTGGATATAAGTATTTATACTTACCCGCCCTTTTCTTATTAATTTTAGTTTCTTCCTGTACACCAACCAAAAACCTGGGATATTTTAAAGACTTAAAAGATTCATCCAGGATATATTCCCAGATTATCCAAAGTACATATGAGTTGAAATTGCAACCGGATGATATTGTTCAGATACTCATAAATAGTGTTAATCCGGAGGCCACCGCCGTTTTTAACCTGGGGAATACCACGCCTGCTATAGGAAGTACAGCCCACCAGTCCCGGTCGCAGGGAACGCCAGATGATAATATAAGCCATAGTACGATATCTGATCCTACAGGAGGAAATAAAGGATACCTTGTAGATAAGAATGGAGGTATTGATTTTCCGGTTTTAGGGAGAATAAAAGTTATGGGATTAACAACCACGCAGCTAAAGGAACAATTAAAAACAAAACTTGATACATTTTTAATGCAACCAATTGTAAATGTCCGGTTATTAAATTATAGGATAACGGTGCTTGGGGAGGTTGCACATCCTGCATCCTATGCCATTCCCGGTGACCATATAACGGTTATTGAAGCTTTAGGTATGGCCGGGGACCTCACGATCTATGGGAAACGCGAGAATGTTTTATTGGTAAGGGAAGAAAACGGACAAAGGAGGTTTATAAGATTGAACCTGAATTCATCAGATTTATTCCGATCCCCCTACTATTATCTCAAACAGAACGACGCCTTGTATATTGAGCCTGATGCTTCAAAACTGAGTTCTTTGGATACGGGATTTTATAGAAAAACCTCACTTGTTATCTCTGTCCTCACCTTACTTGTATTAATTACATACCGCATTATATTAAAGTAACTATATTTTTATGACAGAAGGTTTTCCACAAAAAATTCCTGCTTTTTCAAAAGACGCTTCTTTTGATATTAAACAATCTATTTCAACTTATGTAAAGAATTGGCCGCTGATCCTTCTTTGTGCGTTTACAGGATTAGCGATCGGTTTTCTTTATTTGCGATATACAACTCCAACCTACCAGGTTTATAGCAAAATATTAATCAAAAGCGCCAAGACCCCGGGCAGCACACCTGATATATTAACTGAAATTGACTTCTTAAATACTGGCAATAGTGTAGATGGTGAAAACGAAATTTTAAAAACAGGTTATCTTTTAAGGAAAGTTGTTGATGAATTAAATTTAAATGTTCAATATTTTATCAAAGGAAGTTTTAAGCGCACTGAATTATATAAAACCGCACCATTTAAAATATCGGTTACTTCACTCCAGGATAGTACCGAAGCTAAAGAATTGAATTTTCATTTTTTGAGCGCCTCCACATTTTCCATTAATAGTGATAACATCAATGGAACTTTTCGTTTTAACGATACTATTAAAACTCCTGAAATAAGTTTTGTGGTTAAACCCCAGGCTTCAAAAAATAGTCTTTCCAAAGATTATGTTGCAATTATTACTAACCCGGAAACGCTCACTAATAATTATTTATATACTTCTTTTATCACCATCGAAACCAAGCTAGCCAATTTAATACAAATGCAGCTTCAGGAAACAGTGCCCCGCAAAGGAGAGGATATGCTAAATAAGCTGTATGAAATTTATACAAGAATTAACCAGGAGAATAAAAATACAGTGGTAGATAGTTCTATCAGTTTTATTGATAGCCGTTTAAACGCGGTTACCCAGGAACTTTCAGGAGTGGAAGAAAATCTTGAACAATTTAAGAGAAACAATCAATTGCCCAGCACGGTGCAGGATAAGGCAAAACTAGCAGTAGCGAATTCTTCAGAACTTCAAAAACAATTGGTTCAGCAGGATGTGCAACTTTTGGTTATAGAATCAGTGGAAAATTATATCAAGAATAATACCGGAAGGACCGTTCCTGCAGCTTCCGGAATTCGTGACCCTGCTTATTTGGAAACTGTTCAGAAATACAATAATTGGGTATTGGAGAGAGATCGGCAATTATCAACTACCAGGCCCGACAATCCACTAATTAAAAATTTAGATGCCCAGATCGAGGGACTAAAAAAAGACCTTGTTACCAGCCTGGAAAATGCTAAAGCAAGTATACGAATCGATAAAGGTCAATTGACTAAAACAAATTTTGGTTTTTTACAAGATATAAAAGCAGTTCCTTCAAAGGAGCGCGCCTTGCTTGATATTTCCAGGCAACAGAACTTAAAGCAGGAATTATACTTATATCTTTTAAAAAAGCGTGAAGAGATTGCAATTTCAAAAACCAATACTTTATCAAACAGCAGGTTAATTGAACCAGCCCGAACCAATCCCATACCCCTTTCCCCTAAAACTATATTAATTTATTTAATAACAATCGGTGCCGGATTTATTTTTCCCGCAATTTTTATATTCTTCCGTAAATTCTTTAATAATAAAATAACGGGCTTAAAAGATATTACATCAATTACCAATATCCCTGTGTTGGGTGAAATAGGTCACAGGCAGTCAAAAGATGTGATCGTTTTCAGAAACAACCTTCGGTCTGCATCAGCCGAGCAATTTCGTACATTAAGAACAAATCTTGAACTGACATTTGCCGGAAAGCCACACCAGGTAATTATGATTACATCCGGTATCATTGGCGAGGGCAAAACCTTTTCCTCCATTAATATCGGTTCTTCCTTAGCTATATCCGGTAAAAAAGTAATTCTAGTAGAATTTGATCTTAGAAAACCCTCCATTTCCAGAGTACTGTCTCTTTCTAAAAACATTGGCATAAGCAGTTTTTTGAATTCAGAAAATCAGATAGATGAGTTAATCCAGCAGTCCTCAATACATCCTAATTTGTTTGTAATTGGATCCGGACCAATTCCCGATAATCCAGGTGAATTACTAATTCAGGATAAAATGTCAAAACTTTTTGAGCATTTACGTTCGTCATTTGATCACATCGTTTTGGATACTCCGCCGTTGAGTATTGTATCTGATGCACTGGTAATAGGCAAATATGCAGATGTAACAATTTATGTAGTTCGCCAAAATTTCTCATTCAGCGGCCATATAGAAATAATTAACGATCTTTTTGAAAACGCCAAAGTTCCCAACCTTTCTATCATTATGAACGATACAAATATGAACAGTAATTATGGTTATAAAAAGGGATACCGAAATCATTATATTGATGATAAAGAACAAAAATATATTAAGAAAAAAAATATATTTACAAATTAATAAGGCTATACAATAGTTCAACTTAAGTACCGTCATTCACTTATAAAAGCAATTGCGTAAAAATCGATGAGAAGGTTTCCATTTAAATTTTGCGTTTCATGTTATGAACAGTAGATCAATTTTAAATGCTGGATTGTGGCAATTAATTAACGTAAGTCTTGCAGCCATTATTCAATTTTCTTATTATGGCTATTTAGCCAGGGTACTGCCAAAATCAGACTTTGGTTTGCTCGCCCTGGCTAACGTATTTATTAACTTTGCAATGTTTGTAACAGAAGGTGGTCTGGGCACCGCCCTGATCCAAAGAAGAGAAGTAAACCAGGGACATATTTCAATCGTAATGTTTTCCAATATCTTAATCGCAATTGTCTTGTACATCATTTATTACTTCTCGTCAGGAGCTATCGCTAATTTTTTTAATAGCGCCGACCTTGCTCCTATTTTAAAAATACTCTCTTTAAATTTTATCATACAGGCATTTGGCTCAGTATCTTACAATATGTCCATTAAGCGTATGGAGTTTAAAAAGATCTGTATCATAGAAACCGCAGCTAACTTTTTATCTGCCGTTATGGGAATAATCCTGGCGTGGAAAGGGATGGCAATTTTAGGCGCTGTTTATTCTATTCTATTCCGTTCGTTTATCAGGGCTGCCTGTTACATAGCCGCCAATAAAAAAAATGTATTTGTATTTTCAGCCATGAGTAAACAACATTTTAATGATCTCTATTCCTTTGGGATAGGGATGACCCTGATCAGGTTCAATAATTATTTAAATAGTTTCGGGTTTCAGTCTATGATTGGAAAAGTAGTGCCTCTTTCCGCCTTAGGCATTTTTGAGCGTTCTTACAGAATAATGATTATGCCTGCATCCTATCTTGGAGGAATTGTAGATAGGGTAATGTTTCCGGGGATGTCGAAGTTTAACGATGATGATGAGAAACTGTATAATTATGGTAAAAAAATGCTTCGCATAGTAAATATTATTATGATACCCTCCACTGCCTTATTTATTTTGTACGCAAATGAAATAGTTGCTTTATTATTGGGAAATAAGTGGACGGATGCGGTATTTCCGCTGAGGATATTATTTCTTTCGTTACCCTTTAGAATATCTGTTATGATGTGTGATTCCGTAGTACGGGCAAAAGGGAAAGTTTACCAGGCTGCTTATAGGAAATTCTTGTATACGCTTGTTCTTTTTTTAAGTGTTGGCATGGCCAGTCATTGGGGAATAATTGGAATTTGCTTAGCAACCAGCGGTGCGGCAATTTTCAATTATTTCAATATGCTCTCGCTTGTTAAAAAGCTATTTAAAGCAGATTTTACGATATTTTCAGACCCGTTTATAGAGCCCCTGAAACTGGTGTTTTTTGTACTCCTTTTAACGGTACCTGTGTATTTTTTTGTAAGCTCGTTTTCAGGGTTTTATTTTACACCTTTTCTTACCTCCTTTCTATTGCTTATTATTACTATTTTTCTTATCTTCAAAATCAAGCCTTATGTATTTGGCGAAACTGTAAACTGGTTTATTGGACGTTTGAACCTGTATAATAAAAACAAGTGATCAATTTAAATTAATTTAGTTTTGAAAAAGCGCTTTACCGATGGATAAAAAAATAAACTGTTTTCTTATTGGTGTACAAAAAGCGGGCACCTCATCTTTTTATAACTGGATTTCCCAACATCCGGAAATAGAAGGGCCAAAGGAAATGAAAGACACTCATTATTTTACTTTAAACAAATATTTTGAAAAAGGAAATAACTGGCTCGAGTCTTTTTATGGTAATAAAAATGGAGCAACGGTGCGATTACAGGGTGCTGTAAATTATATTTTCCTTGAAGAAGCCCCTGAAAAAATTTTAGCGTATAATGCAGAAAGCAAATTTATCGTGGTTCTAAGGGACCCTGCCAGGCGCGCATTTAGCGCTTTTAAATATTTCCAGAAATTGGGAGTTGAGAAGCGCTTATTTACGGAATCACTTAATGACGAAATGATGAAGCCAGGTAACGATGACCATTTCCGAAACAATTTTACTTATCTCAATCATGGCTATTATTATAAGCAATTACAAAACTGGCTCAAATATTTCAGGAAAGAACAATTTTGCATTCTTATATATGAGGAATTATTTAAAAATCCGGAGCATTATCTTAAACAAGTTTTCGAATTTTTAGGGGTGGGTGCTGACTTTAAGCCACAGCTAATAAGAAAAAATGAAACAGGAGAAGTGAAATATATGTGGCTTAACAGGTTTATTTTTGCCAATCCAAAACTTTTAAAGATTCTGAAAAAGGTGAAAGTAGACAAGATAATTTCTTTTTCAATCCGGGTTAAATTTCTAAATTGGCTAAGAGACTGGAACACTGATAAAAATAGAAAGAAAGATGATGCCTTAAGTAAAGAGCAGTATAAGGAGCTAAGAAAAAATTATGAAGAGGATATTCTTTGCTTATCCCAATTATTGAATAAGAATTTAACAGAGGTATGGAAGTAGCCAAAATATTTTGAACAATTATATCAATTTTGATGAGAATTTTATTTGTCATAACTACATTAGGTCATGGAGGTGCAGAAAAACTTTTATATACAAAGTGTTCGCATTTTCACGAGTTGGGTTTTCCCGTTTACGTTATTTGTCTAACCGAAAGGCTTGGACTGTTACCGGATTTTAAAAGAAAAGGCATTCCCGTAACATGCCTTAATATTACCAATACTTTTAACGCCTTGAAGGCAATACGTGTTTACCGGAAAATAGTGGCTGAATTCAAACCTTCAATTGTTCATGCCCATATGTTGCATGCAAATATTTTTTCACGCATTGCCGCAATAGGCAGTAAAAAGAAATTTGCCATCATTAACACCGTGCACGATAACAGTACAAGAAAAAGATACTTTCTCAACTTCCTCTTTCGTATCACGAATTGGAAGGTAAACCTGGTGACAGCTATTTCACAAGAGGCGTGCGTGAATCACAAAAACAAAACTAAAATTCCGGGCGACAAGATAATATACGTGACAAATTTTGTTAATGACAGGCTGTTTAAGCAGGATAAAAATACCGCTGCGGAATACAGGGAAAAGTTAATGCTGCAGGAAAAGTTTGTTTGGATTGCAGTGGGCCGTTTTTTTCCTCAAAAAGATTATGACAACCTGTTAACCGCTTTCAAATTGTTTTCATCAAAATATCCGCAGGCAGTATTGCTGATAGTAGGAAACGGTCCTATGGAAAAAGAAGTTAAAAATATGATCTTACAAAAGGGCCTAAGCAATTCGGTAAAAACGTTGGGGGTAAGGAATGATGTGCCCCAATTATTAAATACCGCTGATGCTTATGTTATGTCGTCGGCATGGGAGGGCCAGCCAATTGCACTAATTGAAGCAGCATCAACAAATTTACCTATTGTAGCTACCGATGTTGGAGGAAATAATACCATCGTATTTGATGGAATGAATGGTTACTTAGTACCTCCAAAAAATGCGCCGGCATTATTTAGCGCAATGGAAAAGATTGTAAACATGAGCAAGACGGACTTAAATAAAATGGGCGAAAATTCGAGGACTTACGTTGAGGACAATTTTTCGGTAGAAGTTTTGGGTAGAAAATGGCTTGAAATATATAAGGAAAAAGAAAAACTCTATGCCTGACCTGGTTATGTTATTCTTTTGAGTAAATATATTTCGGCAGCGTACCGTTCAATACCACACCACCAGCACCCTGATCAACTATGGTGTGCCAATTGTTTATTCTATATTTTCTGGCCGGTTCTGAACAGTTCCATTAAAAGAATTGTTTTACAAAACATTGGAAATTATAAGCAATTTTTAAAAGCAGAAATACAAAAGTTTTAAAAGTGATGAAAATGACAGGGATTGTAAAAAGAAACATAAGAAATCAATAAAAAGCATAAGTATATGATCGACTTTTCAGCATTTCGCATACCCGATGCAATAAGTATCATAGTCTTTTGTATCTACGCCTTTTACCTGGCTTTCGATCTATCTAAGAAAGGTCGTTTTTTTTTCTATTTTTTTCTTTTTCTTGCTCTGCTTCACTTTGTTACTACGATTATTTATATTCCCAACGGAAAAGATTCAATTAAATATTTTTCAATTGCGTATAATCTGAATTCTAACCTCCAAGATCCAACATTAGGCCAGGGAGTGGATTTCATTTATTTTTTTACCTATTTTCTTATTGGATATTTAAAACTCTCTTATACAGGTTGTTACTTTTTCTGCTCACTTTTTGGCTTAACGGCTTATTACCTGATTATACAAACAGCCATTTATTTGATAAATAAATATGACCTGTTTTATAAAAAAGCATTTTTCTATATTTTACTATTACCCGGTTTACATTATTGGAATGTTGCCTTAGGCAAAGACTCAATAATGTTTTTCGCTGTTGCTCTTTTTTTCTGGGGAATTATACGAAGAAATATAATCTGCATAGCCATAGGGGCTTTTTTAATGGGTATTATCCGCTCTCCGGTTCTGGCGCTTTTTGCGGCTGGTACCATTGCAGGCAATACATTGATGAATAGAAAGGTTACGATTATTCAGAAAAGCTTTTTAGCGGTAATAGGCATCGTACTGATGATTCCTTTACTGCCGCTTGTACAGGCCCGGCTAAAGTTGCAGTCAGTAGACTATGAAGCTGTCAACGATTATATTGATTACCGGTTAACTCTATTGCACGAAAAAGGTTCTTACATTGATATGTCCAATTCCAGTCCGCCTGTAAAATTTGTTAGTTTTCTTTTCAGGCCCTTTTTCTATGATGCAAAAGATTGGAGAACGCTTGCCAGTTCTTTTGAAAATATTGTTTGGTTATCCATGGTTATATTTGTATTTTTAAACCTTAGAAAGAAGATGACCAAAACGCTGTATTCCGGAATTTACGGAATGCTTTTTTTTAGCTTTATGTTTACTTCAATTGCCCATTCAAGCACCGTAACTAACCTTGGAATTGCCGTAAGAATGAAGACAATGTATTTTTTCCCGTTGTATTTGCTTGTTTTTTTAAGTTATGATTTTATTAAAAGACAGTCGCTTAAAAAAAGTGCGGCTAAAGAAATTCATATACACAAAAAATTCCCGATTCAATTTGCCCAACACAAGTTATCATAGATGGTTATCAGTCTGAAGCTTGTATTTTTTAAAATGTTAATATGCCCTTTTAAAATTTAGTTGGAAGTAACCAGCGTATAGGTCGTAGCTGTTCATATCCAATAAGTATTTACCTGGCAAACACTTTGTAAATTTTTTAGATAATACCGGATTTCAAAAAAATTAGCTATGTATACAAATCGGGCCCTGTTATCAGAATTAAAATTTTATCTGATTTCTTTTCTTCTTTTTCCCGGGTTTTTAAAAACATTTTCTCAGCCAGGAAATGGAAAAACTATCAGCAAAGTTTCGGCCAACCCAATTATTGTTAGTGTGACAAAATTTGGATTACAGGGGGATGGGAGCAATGAATATAAAAGATTTAATGATATGGTTAATTGGATTAATACGCATCCAGGGCAAGTGCAGGTGTTATTATTCGAGCCGAAAAAGAAATATTTTATTAGTCAGCAAATTACAAATCCTGTAATAGCCCCGGAGGATTTAGCTTTTACTAATGTGCAAAATTTAACGATCAACGGACAGGGGGCAACAATTGTTTTTGATGGGCACTTTACGAGGAGTCAATCTTTTCAACGAATGGTGCGGATATATTTTAAATTCTGTAAAAATCTTGAAATTGATAATCTTATAATCGACGGACAAAGAAATATAACGGTAAATGATCCCTCTTTCACAAATGGCAAAACAAATGGTGTTCGGGTAAATAGTCATAATTTTTGTATCCAGGCTTCCAGTAAAGTTAAACTTGTAAACTGTACTTCAATAAATGCCCTCGGCGATGGATTTAATATAACCTCCGATTATGAGAGTAAACCCAGGATTGCTTCGAGGGACATAGAAATCTATAATTGTAAATCTTACTATTCCGGAAGGCAGGGAATTACGATCGGAAATGTTGTAAATATCAAAGTTAGAAATTCAGAATTTTCATATACAGGTCAGGGCGCCGAAAATTCACCGTATTTTGCTCCCTTATCAGGCTGTGACATTGAGCCAAACTGGGGTGACTCCACTACGTCATCGGTTACCGTTACCGAGAATACCAAAAATATTTACATTGTTAACTGTAAGTTTATAGCAAACAGGCATTCCCAATTTGTATGCGGGGGAAATCCTAAAAAATATGGTGATATTCATGTTGATAGTTGTTATTTTTCGGATGAGGATAGTATCCATGGATATTATTCGTCAGGTATTTATTCGATAGGGTTAAAATCAATAGTAACATTTGAGAATTCTACAATAATTTCTAAGCATGCGGTGATCAGCCTTGCCAAATTCTCTAAACCCGTTGACCTGGGTAGCTCTGAGATTATTTTTAGAAATAATAAGGTAACTTTTGGACAGGAGCAATGGATTGCTTCATCGGAAGGAATGAAATCCATTTTAATTGAAAATAATAGGTTTATCGGGACAACGATAAATAATAGTGCCGCTCTTAAAAAAGCAGCAAAACCTTTTATTAGTTTAAAGACAAACGGAAAAGCAATTTGGAGAAATAACTATGTCTTTATACCTGCCGAAAACATCAGCCCAAATGCGCCTTTTGCTGAATTTGAAAATTGGGTAATTGAAAACCCAAAATTTGAAATCGGCACTACACGGGATAAAATGTCAAAGGTCCGTATCATTAGCAGGGGGTGCACAATAAAGGAAGACTCAGCCAGGCCGGATTGGATGATTTTTGAAAAATAGCAGGGGCCAGATTCTTATTTGAGGAAATGATATTTTTTACTTAATTTAAAGTTGCCTTAATATTAATAATAAATTTACTATGCCTAATTTCTTAAAAGCGTGGATGATGCAGTTAAAAGACATAAGAATTAAAGAAAAAATATTTCGAAGACTTCCTTACCAGCTAAAGGTTCTTGCCATATCCTATATGGGGTTAAAAAATCATAAAAAAAGATTTACAGGCCTGTATGATGATTATTATAAAAATTATAAACAATTATGGAATGCAGATGTAAACCAGGTGATTGCCTTTCAAAGTAAAAAAT
This sequence comes from Ferruginibacter sp., assembly GCA_040007015.1. Classification (GTDB taxonomy): domain Bacteria; phylum Bacteroidota; class Bacteroidia; order Chitinophagales; family Chitinophagaceae; genus Ferruginibacter. The sequence goes on from JBDTVX010000003.1 coordinate 26,364, forward strand.
TAGAGCTGTTATTGATCGATGCAATAACATTTTCAGACTGGTATAAAGAAAAAGCAAGCGCTAGAAAAATTACGATTGAAGATATAAAAAGAGATCCGGTAGCAGCCCTGAAGCGATTCCCCATTTTACAGAAAGAAGAGCGCAGAAATTTTACTTATAAATTAATAAATAAGAATCCTGAACGGGCTATAGCTCATGTAGGATATACAAGCGGAACAAGCGGGAGCCCATCATTGAATTTGACAGACAAAGAATCAATCAATGCAGGATTTGCACTATGGAGAAGATTTCATACCAGCATTGGCCTGCCTGAGACGATATTTAAAAATGTAAGGTTTTCAGGAAAAATTTTTGTAGAGCCTTCGTGCCGAAAGCCCCCTTTCTGGGTATATAATTTTGTAGGAAAACAATTATTGATGTCCAGTTATCACCTGTCGGATAAATATATGAATTCTTATGTTGAGAAGCTTAATAGGTTTCGCCCATTATTTTTAGATGGCCATGCTTCCGCTTTATACATTATTTCCGATTATATCAAAAGAGCCGGTTTAACTTTGACTTTTACACCAATTGCAATTGCCACCACTTCTGAAACTTTATATGACTATCAAAGGAAAATGATAGAAGAATCCTTTAAATGCAAAGTATTCAATCAATATGCATCAAGTGAAGGAGGCCCTTTTATTACGGAGTGTAAAAATGGTAGTCTGCATATAAACCTGGACTCCGGCTTTTTTGAATTTTATCGCCGTGATGGTACTGAAGCAAAACCCGGAGACACAGCAGAATTGGTAGTAACAAGCCTCAAAACTTATAAAATACCTTTGATCAGGTATGCCATTAAAGACCTTGTTGAATTGCCGGCAGATGCGCAGGAATGCGGCTGTGGGTGTAAAATGCCGATGGTTCAGAAAATTGTGGGCAGGGAAGACGATTTATTGTGGACAAAAGACAGGGGCTATATAGGCAGGATGGATACAGCATTTAAAGGTTTAAAGCATGTGCTTAAAACTCAAATAATTCAAAAATCAGCTGACCTGATAGAAATATATTGTATAGTGGATAAGAACTATACAGAAGAAATAGAAAAAATATTCCTGGGTAATTTGCGGGAACGCCTGGGTATTAGCATTAACATCAAGTTTTACTATGTCGATAATATTTCATTAGGAAAAAATGGCAAGTTTGATGCCGTTAAGCGGGAGTTTCCATTGCCTGGTAATATTAATCAACCAGTATAAAACTATGAAAGTATTGCGCGTTACAACAGTCCCTCAATCGCTGCATCAACTTCTTAAACCGCAATTGGACTATTTGAAAAATTACTTTGAGATCGTTACAGCTGCCGGTCCTTTTGACCAGGAAAATATAAATCATTTTGGAGAATGGAAATATAAACACTATGAAATAGCATTAAGCAGGAAGATTACTCCTTTCAAAGACGTAAGAGCAATTTTACAATTATATAAAATTATTAAAAAAGAAAAGGTAGATATCATTCATACGCACACACCAAAAGCGGGGTTCGTGGGTATGTTTGCAGGGTTACTGGCAGGTACAAAAATCCGTTTGCATACCGTTGCCGGAATGCCCTTTGTTGAAACAGTTGGCTTAAAGAGAAAAGTATTAATTGCATTGGAAAGATTGACTTATAAATTAGCTCACCAGGTAATGCCTAATTCTTATGGCCTTCTCAAATATATTATCGATAATAAGCTGACAGCTGAGCGGAAGTTAAAAGTTCTTGCAAACGGGGCGACCATTGGAGTAGACACGCAATACTATTCACGCACAAAAGAAATAGAAGAAAAGGCAATTGCGCTAAGATCTGAAATAAATATTGACCCTGGAGATTTTGTTTGTTGTTATATCGGGCGTTTAACAAGACAGAAAGGTGTCGAAGAATTATTAACTGCCTTTGACAGGATCCTGCCTTCAAATGCTAAAATCAAACTGATTATACTGGGAAGATACGAGCAGCACCTGGATCCAATTGATGACAAATACATTGATCAAATAGAAACAAACCCTCAAATCGTTCATCTTGGTTATAAAAATGATGTAAGACCCTATTTGGCATTGAGCAATCTATTTGTTTTTCCGAGTTATCGGGAAGGAATGCCCAATGTGGTTCTTCAAGCCGGAAGTTTCGATCTGCCATGTATTGTAACCGATATACCCGGATCAAATGAAATTATAAAAGACGGATATAACGGTTTAATAGTTAGCAAAAAAAATGCAGATGAACTATTTAAGGCAATTAATTATTTAATAGAAAATGAAGAAATCAGAAAAAGTATGGGCAGACATGCCCGAAATGAAGTTCATAGAAAGTATGATCGAAAAATAATTTTGGAAGAACTAAAAAAAGAGTATTACTGGTGGATACATGAAAAGAATATTTGAAATTATAGCATCTATTGCCCTCTTGCTAATTTTAAGCCCGGTTATATTAATAACTGGCTTACTGGTTAGGATATTTCTTGGTTCCCCGATAATATTTTTTCAGATAAGACCTGGTAAAGATTGCAAGCCTTTTAAATTGCTGAAATTTCGAACAATGACGAATGAACATAATGAAGAAGGCAATTTGCTACCCAATGAAATGAGGAAGACTAAGTTTGGTAAATTGTTGCGATCAACAAGTTTAGATGAATTACCAGAACTAATTAATATAATAAAAGGAGACATGAGTTTTGTTGGGCCCCGGCCGTTGCGCATGGAGTATATTCAACATTACACTGGAAACCAGATAAGGCGTCATGAAGTAAAACCAGGAATCACTGGCTGGGCCCAGGTTAATGGCAGGAACGCAATTTCTTTCACCGAAAGATTTAAAATGGATATATGGTATGTAGATAACAAAAGCTTTTTGTTAAATATGAAAATCCTGTTTTTAACAGTGATTAAAGTGCTGAAAAGAGAAAATACAGAAGGCGAATTGCTGAATAATAAACCTTTTGACGGTACAAATTAATCTAAATGAGAATAGAACAGCCACTCACAAAAGAATTTGCAAAAGACATGGAATTTGAATCCTACCTGTCACTGCTGAATACTACGCTTTATGAAGTTGAACAGTCACTATATAAAGACCTTGAGGAGGAGTATCCCACAATACATATTATTGGTGCCGCGCGTTCGGGAACAACCTTATTAACCCAGCTTATTTCTACTCATCTCAAAGTTGGTTATATCAACAATCTTATAGCCGCATTCTGGAAAGCCCCTCTATTTGGAATGCAACTTTCAAAAAGATTGCTGGGCCAGGGTTACCAGTCAAGCTTTACATCTTTTTTTGGCAGAACGACCTCTGTTTACGAGCCGCATGAATTCACTTACTTCTGGAACTATCATCTTGGATATCCTGATCTTCAGCAAAAAACTGCAGAACATGAAAAAAGTATTAATTGGGAAATGCTGAAAAAAGTATTGCTTAATATGACTTATATGATTGAGCGTCCGCTACTTTTTAAATCTGTTCTGTTGGGTTTTCATTCCCATCGCTTATTTGAGGCGCTTCCTAAAACATGTTATATTTATATAAAGAGAAATTATATTGACAATGCGATATCCCTTTTAAAGTATAGGGAGAAGATGCTGGGCAGTGTCAATTCCTGGGTGTCTTTAAAACCCCGGCAATATCATTGGTTGAAAGACGAAGATATTTACACCCAGGTTGTGGGCCAGATTTTGTTCCTTGAATATGAATACCTGGATCAATTGAAAAATATACCCGATACTAATAAGCTTTTTGTTAAGTATGACCAGGTTTGTAATGAGCCGGAAAAAGTGTTAATGAATGTTAGAGAAATGATCGAAATCCAGGGTTTTTCATGTAAAGATGGTCTTTCATCGGTTATCCCTTTTGCAACTGCTGAAAGTTCGAACAAAGCAGACCCGGCTTTAATATCAATGCTTGAAGCTGCTTATTCCAGGTTAAAATCAAGGTATCCATACCTGGATTCATTTAATATATTTTAGTCATTAGGGGAGCGTGAATGATAACCTGCCCCTATATTCCACAATGTTTTTAAAGGAACCAATTGTTAAAAGGTTGACATAAAAAAAATTAACTTTATCAGATATATAAAGAAGCTTATAACCGATTGTAGTCAGATTATACTCATAATTTAAAAGAGCAATATTTTAAGATGCAAATTGAATACGGTTCTGATTTCCATTTCATTGATAATATTAGCGCGGGCACAGGAAATACGTCCATCAATAAGATCTATCCCGATGCTCTTATTTATTTCTCGGGGCGGTCAGCTCTTTTTAGTTTATTAAATTTTGGAATAAGCAATTATAGTTGGAAGAAGCTGTATCTGCCTACTTATTATTGCCATGATGTAGACTCTTTTCTTCAACCATTGCCTATCAAAGTTTACTATTATGAAGACGGGCCTTATACCGGCAAACAACTGGAATTGACCCAAATTGACAGAAGGGACAGTGTTATAGTGCATGTTAATTATTTTGGCTTTAATACCGCATCAAGGTTGGTTACTAAAAACGCATTTATTATCGAAGATCATACGCACGACCTCCTTTCAGAATGGGCCTTGAACAGCACAGCTGATTATTGTTTTGCATCTTTACGCAAATCGCTTCCCGTTCCGGCAGGTGGGATGGTGTGGTCGCCTGTTGCACTTCAATTGGCAATGGCGCCGCCAGAAAATAACTTAAGTAATAGCATTGTCTATATGAAACTATCAGCAATGCTCCTGAAAAAGCTTTATTTAGAAAAGAGCAATGTAGAAAAGGAGGATTTCAGGACACTTTATTTAAATAGCGAGTTATTATTTGAACAAAGCCAGACCCTTGCTACGCTTCCTGTCAATATTGTTAAGCTTATAAATGAAATTGATCTAAAGATTGTGAATGAGAAGAAAATTAAAAATTACACCTATTTGATTGAATTGATAAAACCCAGGCATCTTTTATGGAATGTTGAAAACAGCGGGTCTATTTGCCCTTTCGGTTTATTTATGTTTTTGGAAAGTAACCAGAAAAGAGATGCACTAAAAAGCCATTTAATTTCTAATAATATTTATCCGGCGGTATTATGGCCACATCAAAAAGACCCCATAGCTGCAGAATTTGCCGGTCGATCATTATTAATTCATTGCGATCTACGATACAATGCAGGCGATATGGAATTTATAGCTCAAATCATTAACGATTATTATAATGGAAACGAAAATAATTCCATGCTCAGATAAAACTGAATGGAACACAGTAGTTGGAGAAGCTTTTCAATATGATTTCTATCATTGTAATTCGTATCATTCCCTCGATCAAATTGGCTCCCCTTTCCTGTTTGTAGCAAGGGATGATTCAGACTTTATTGCTTTGCCCCTGGTTAAGCGGGAAATTGAAAAAACTAAATTGTTTGATTGCACTTCGGTGTGGGGTTACCCTGGTCCCGTCGCAAGCAAAATTCCTTTGCAAATAAAACCAGAATTAATACATTATTTCCAGGACAATTTAAATCAATACATGCATGACCAGGGAATAATCAGCGTTTTTTCGAGGATGCATCCAATTATCCCCCAGGAGATATTCTTTAAGAACCTGGGCACAGTAACTACCTTAAATAAAACGGTGGCAATTGATTTAAAATTACCAGCAGAAATTCAAAGGCAGCAGTATAGGAAGTCGAATAAATCAGAAATTAACCAGCTCCGTAAAAAAGGCTATATAGTAAGAAAAGCAGAAACAGAAAAGGATATAAATGCATTCTATGACATTTACATTGAAACCATGACCAGGGTAAATGCTTCATCTTTCTATTTTGACGCTTTTAATTCAGAATATTTTCATAAATTGTTAGGGCTTGATGATGCAAAACCTACATTATTACTTGCATTAAAGGACGATGAAATCATTGCAGGCGGCGTATTTATTGCTACTAAATGTTTTATGCAGTATCATGTTGCAGGAACAAGGGAAGAATATATAAAAGCGGCTCCAATGAAACTGATTATCGATGAAGCAAGATTATTAGCCCTGCAAATGGGACTTGAATATTTTCACTTAGGTGGAGGTTTAAATGGAAGCGATTCTGATTCTTTATTTCGTTTTAAAGCAGGGTTTTCCGATAAAACTTTTACCTATAAAACATGGAAATGGGTGGTTGATCAACAGGCGTATGAGACCATGGCAAATCTCAAATCAAAAGAAAAGGCATTGAATGAAAACTTCTTTCCCCTTTACCGGGTGTGATATTACTATTTGACGGTAAAAAATTATCTGGTTTAAATATGATCCGCTACCACCAAAACTAGGGAGTTAATGCAGTACCTGGTAGTAAGAAATGCATTTAACCATGCGTATGATTATTCAACACTGGTTTGGTATTCATTAGCGCCATCAGGTTATTAAGGCAGGTTTTGGCAGGGAAATACAATATTTCCTTTCTGCTTATTCAATTAGTATATAAAAGCTGTTATACATTATGAAGAAACAATATTTTGATTTAACTTTTGTTGGGGCGGGATTATCATGTAGTTGCACTATCATTTACTATATAAATCTGGCCTATGAATTGAAAAAGAAGAATAAGATTAAACTCCTGATAATAGAAAAGACGGAGGAATTCTGGACAGGTATACCTTACGGCATGAGGTCAGGTTATGATTCATTAATTATTACAAGCTTAAAAGAATTTCTGCCTGAAACTGAATTAAGGCTTTTTGTGAATTGGATAAAGGAAAATTTTTATAAAGTGGTTACCGATAATATAGCTCAAAACGAGCACAAAAGTATCAATGAATGGTTATTAAATAATCAAAAACAAATAAGGGAAAATTTATGGGAGAACTTATTTATCCCAAGATATATTTTTGGTATCTATTTAAAAGATCGGGTAACGGGTTTACTGGAGACGGCGGAAAAAGACGGCATTATTGACTATCAGTTATTAACAGCAGAAGTAACAGACATCGAAAGAAATAATGGGATATATAGCATTACGGCAAAGACGGATTTTGGAAAAGAAATTTTCTTTTCAAGCACAAAAGTAATTTTATCTATCGGTACCCCACCCAAAGCCAGGTTGAATATAAATTTCAATGATAAGCCAGATGAAGGGGTATGTATTATTGAGGATATTTATGAACCTGATATAAGCACAAATATTGTCCGGATCCAAAAGGCTTTAAAAAATTCAGATAAAAGTCATCAAAATAATATTTTAATACTTGGCTCTAATGCAAGTGCTTTGGAAATTCTTTATAATTTAAAAAATGTAACAACTTCAGACAACCTGATTAACCAGGTTTACATTCTTTCCCCGGATGGTAGTTTTCCTAATAAAATTAAAGATGCCGGGGATGTAATAAATTATGTTCTGGTTAATTTAACATACCTCAAAAACTTGGCATCCTGCACAGCTGAACAAATTTTAGAGGCTGTCCGAATGGATACAGAAGATGCTCACAAAAAAAAAACCGATATTTCGGATATTTATCATCCTATGTGTAATCTCGTTATTGACCTGCTGAATAAACTGAACCTTGATGAGCAAAAGAAATTTGTCTTTCGGGAAGGTGTAGAGATAGGCAAGTATCACAGACGTGCAGGAGCGGAGTATTTAGCGGTAATTGCCCCTTTAATTTCCCAACACAAAATAAGCTTTATCAAAGGCAGGTTTTTAAGACGTGTGCTGGGTAACCCGGAAAGTTTTTATTTTGAATACCTGGATAAACTAACCGGACGAGTAAATACATTTCCACAGCCCATAAAAATTGTTATTAATTGTATAGGATTTCAAAATTTATCAACTTCCACCTCTGACTTTGTAAAAAGGTTAACGGAGCGGAATATTTGTTTGCCCAATGGTTCAGAAAGAGGATTTGCAGTGAATGAAAATTTCGAGGCAAATGATAATTTTTATATCATGGGGCCACTTTTAGCTGGCAATTTAAATCAAAGGTTGAGGGTTTGGCATGCAGAGAGCTGCCCGAGAATTTTCCAATTATCCAGGCAATTAGCCGAAGTCTTATGTGATCACCCTGATAATTAAAAACCCGCAATTGATTGTTTTATAGTTTTAATAATACGCATACGGGTGATCTTTCGTATTAATTTTTAATGTCGCCGGTTAATGCCAGGTAACAGGATGTTGCAGACTTAATTGGTGTTTTGCTGAGAAGAATCCAGCGGTACCGAGGTGTTTTTAGAACCGGGGTGATCAAAGACAACGAAGCTTTCTGCTTAAGCAAATACTTCGAGATGGAACAGCATAGCAGGAATGTTATTAAGAAGCCTGGCTAATATTAATCAGGCTATTTTTTATATTTATCAGAATAAACTTTCTAAAAAAAACTGACCTACATGTCAAAAAATTATAACCTCAACATAAAATGAACAGCCCTTCAAATTCGCGTATTACAAGAACCCCCTTTGGGGAGCAGGGGGGCTCTGTCAGTGTAATCGGCGCCGGTACAATGGGTAACGGCATTGCTCATGTATTTGCACAGGCAGGCTTTAAAGTAAACCTGGTTGATGTTAGCGCAGCACAATTAGAAAAGGCGCTTGCTACTATCAGCAAAAACTTCGACCGTCAGATATCCAAAGGCGCCATCACCGAAGAACAAAAAATATCGGCAATCAATAATATAACCAGTTTCCCTGATATTGCAGGAGGTGTACAATATGCAAACCTTGTTGTGGAAGCTGCCACAGAAAATGTAGAACTGAAATTGAACCTATTTAAGCAACTGGATGAAGTTGCTCCACCTGGTTGTATTTTGGCAACCAATACATCTTCCATCTCCATTACAAAAATTGCAGCAGTAACAAAGCGACCCGAACTTGTGATAGGCATGCACTTTATGAACCCGGTTCCTGTGATGAAACTTGTGGAAATAATTAACGGCTACACAACCACAAAGGAAGTAACGAATATGATCGTTGACCTTAGTAAGCAATTAGGTAAGATCCCCTGTGTGGTAAATGATTATCCTGGCTTTATTGCCAACCGTATTCTTATGCCAATGATCAACGAAGCGATTTATGGCTTATATGAAGGGGTGGCAGGTGTGGAAGAAATTGATACCGTCATGAAACTGGGTATGGCGCACCCAATGGGTCCTTTGCAGTTAGCCGATTTTATCGGGTTGGACGTTTGCCTTAGCATTTTAAAAGTATTGCAGGACGGCTTTGGCGATCCAAAATATGCACCCTGCCCCTTATTAGTGAATATGGTAACAGCCGGAAAAATGGGCGTTAAAAGCGGGGAAGGATTTTATATATATGCACCCGGAAATAAAGAGTTGGTGGTTTCAGAAAGATTTAAAAAATAACAGCTTCAAAAATACCTCCTATTTTATGGCAGGGTGGTATTAAAAACACTTTCCTGTCTCCATAAATATTGTAATCCAAAAAACTTCTTTTCCAAAAAAATATTTTATACATTAGTAGGATATTATTTATTTTCTAAAACGATCCTATATGGGAAAGAAAGAAAAAGCCATTGATGAGTACATCAGCAAATCTGCTGATTTTGCAAAGCCCATTTTAAATCATTTGCGGGAACTGGTTCATAAAACATGCCCCAATGCAGAAGAAAAGATGAAATGGAGCTTTCCCCATTTTGATTATAAAAATGAAATGATGTGCAGCATGGCGGCTTTTAAACAGCATTGTGTTTTCGGCTTTTGGAAAGCCGCGCTGATGAAAGATCCTATATTGGTAGAGAATGCCAGGTCTGAAGTTGCGATGGGTCATTTAGGAAGGATCACAGCAAAAAAAGATCTTCCTGCGGATAAAACTATTATTGCCTGGATCAAAGAAGCGATGCAGTTGAATGACCTTGGTATCAAGCTCCCATCCAAACCAAAAACAACAGATAAAAAAGAATTGGTTGTTCCTGATTACTTTACAAAAGCATTAAGCAAAAATAAAAAAGCATTACAAATATTCGAAAAATATGCCTGGTCACACAAAAAAGAATATGTAGAATGGGTAACGGAAGCCAAAACTGAAGAAACCAGGAACAAAAGAATGGCAACTGCCGTTGAATGGATCGCCGATGGAAAAAGCAGGAATTGGAAATATGCGTCGAAATGACCATCGACCATCGACCATTCAGGAATTAAACCGGAACTCTACTAATAGCAGAACATTTCATCTTACCATTTAAAACCGGGCATCACAAAATAAAAAATACTCCACCAGGTATCTTCCATGTTCATGTACAGTTTATATGGGCCCTCATAATGGATCTTCTCCCCATTGTCCATTACTGCCTCGTATTTTAGCATCCCTTCGGCAAAGCCCATACCACGGTCGGGTTCCTCCTGCAACTCAAAACTTATATCATCAATATTATACCCGTCATCATTAAATTGCCGGAACGCTTCAAAAAAAATATTCATCCTTGCAATAATATCTTCCCTTGTCATTTGAATACCATCCGCGGTAATGCAATGCCAGCTCAATTCGGTGCAGTATTCGGTAAAACTTCTGTTAAACCAGTTTCTCAAAAATGTATGGGTACGTTTAACAATGTCGGCCTTATGATTGGGATGAAATTCTTCGTAAATAAAATTGCTGGTCATACCGGCAACCGGCTTCTTTTCCACCTGGAGGGTAAATAATTCTTCTATAATAAACTGGTATATTACTTCATCTGAATAAGGGCCATCACAAATGTCCAGCCCTATATCGTTTTTCCCGAGCATTTTGATCAATCCCTGAAGCGCCGCATTTAATTCTGCTTTGCTCATCTCATTTACCGTGCTGTAAACAGGTTTTCCTATTCTTTCGTACACCGTGGTATATTCCGCATTGGCATACTCGTCTTCAAATGCCATCATACTCTTCAGGAACTGGTTCTCTATCCCGGGAGGCATATCTTCACTGCTTCCCATTTCAAAGGCTTCGCCATACTGAGCTTTTAGTTTAATTTTTAAAAATTCATTTTCAATGCGTAGATTTTCATGCAGATCATCCGAAAAATTTTCACCTTGCTCTATCATATCAATATTTTGAAGTACAATATATTAAATTTATCTATGCTCCTTCAAACAATACTGAAAATAAAATCATAAAGTTGCCTGGGAAAATTATATATATCTATTTTTTAATTTTGCCTGCCAGTTTATAGGAGTCATCCACCATCTCAAAAATTTGCTTTTTTGATAAAGTGCCGTCAATAATAACCGTGTTCCAATGTTTTTTATTCATGTGAAATCCCGGCAATACAGAACCCGGGTATTGCTCCCTTAATTCAATGGCTTTTTCCGGATCGCATTTTACATTAAACTGCAAGGGGCTGGTATCTAAAGATATCAATAAAAAAACTTTACCGTTCACCTTGAAAACAATGACGTTGTCTCCAAAAGGAAAACCTTCCGTTACGGAAGGCTTTTGAATTACATATTCTCTCAGTATTTCTATATTCATTTTATCGTTGGTTATTAATGGTTCTGTTTGCTTCGGATAATTTTTTATTCAATTGCCCGGAAAGTATATGCCAAAACATTACAAAATCACTTCCCAGGCTATACAATGGATAAGTGAAAGTAGCCGGCCTGTTTTTTTCAATAAAAAAATGGCCCACCCAGGCAAAGCCATAGCCGCAAAAGGGAATTGCAGCAATCAGCCACCAGTTTTTTAAAATGATCCCTGCAATTAAAAATGCTATGATCAAAGCCGTACCGACAAAATGTAAAGACCGGTTTTTTGCGTCCGCATGTTCAGTGAGATAGTATGGGTAAAAGCTCCAAAAGCTTTTGTATTTTTTTTCAGTTGCCATGATAATTATTTTCCAGAAAATTACAAAAATCTGCTTTATCAGTCAAGTTTTTTTGCCTCCACATTTTGTAGTTCCTTAAGCCTGTATAACACTTCGGCCAGGCGGCTTTTAGGTATGCCTGCTGTGATATTGCAAAACAATTGCATTTCCTGCGCAATGACCGCACACTGGTATTGCTTCATCACCATCATTACGGCATTCATTTGGGTATAATCAAAATGAACAAGCCATTTTTCTTCTACCTGTTTAGAAACAATGGGCGTTACCTGCAATGCAAGGCTGCTTACTGTTTTATATGCATTTATTAAACCAGGCATCCCCAATAAAGTGCCGCCGAAATAACGTACTACGATTATAACAATATTGGTCACTCCTTTACTATCTATTTGCCCAAGAATAGGTTTGCCCGCCGAGCCGGAAGGTTCGCCATCATCACTTACCCTGAAGTTGTTCCCGCCGATACCGATCCGGTATGCAAAACAGTGGTGCGCTGCTTTGGGATGCTCTTTCTTTAAATGATTCAAATATTTTTTAAAATCGTCTGCCTTTTCAATAGGGTAAGCACAGGCAATAAACTTACTGCCCCTGTCTTTGAATTCTGCAATGGAAGGTTGCTCAATTGTTTTATAAAATTCTAATTCACTCATAGTTATAGAAATGCAGTCGTGCAATGGCGTTCATAAAGGTGACACCTTTTAAAAAGGTGTCACCTTTATGAACGAAGATGTTTATAGTAATGGATGGTATCGGTTAATATTTTTTTTGTGGATACTCTCTCCGCGTTCAAAAGCAGCGGAGCTTTCTTACCGGCAGGAATTTCCAGTTCCATATTTGTTATGATCCTTGCTTCATCCCAATAATTTTCATCAATGAAAGATTGCAGTAGTGTAGCCCCTCCCTCTACCAATACACTCTGTATTTTTAGTTCATAGAGAGCTGCCAATATCTGGGTAATAAAACTTTTTTCATTTGAAATTTTATAGTGAAGTACCTGGCCCATATCTTTTTGCCGAATAGTATTAAATACAATTGTTTTAACGGTGCCATCAAACAAGTGAAGGGTTGGAGGCAGTTTTAATTCTTTGTCAACTACCATTCTCACCGGGTTGTTACCTGGCCAAAGCCTGGTTGTCAAAGACGGATCATCCTGCAAGGCGGTGGTGGTTCCTACTAAAATAGAAGCTTCCTGGCTTCTCCATTTATGCACTTCACGGTTGGTTATTTCATTACTGATGAACAGGCGGGAGTAATCGTTGCGGGCAATTTTTTGATTGGCAGTTTGCGCCCATTTTAAAATAATATAGGGCCTGCGCTGATTGTGAAAAGTAAAAAAACGTTTATTAAGTTCTAAAGCGTCCTTTTCTAAAACAGGTGTAATAACTTCTATACCTGCAGCTTGCAATTTCTGTATACCCCTTCCATTCACTTGCTCATAATTATCCCTGCAGGCTATCACTACCACCGGTATATTTTTTTTTATGATAAGATCCGCGCAAGGCGGAGTTTTCCCAAAGTGTGCACAAGGTTCCAGGGACACATATAAAGTCGACTTTTCGACCAGGTATATATTTTCTTCACTTACACTATTTATGCAATTCACTTCGGCATGGGCCTGACCGTATAGACGGTGATACCCTTCTCCAATGATTTGATCATTGTGCACCAATACCGCACCTACCATTGGATTAGGGGCCACGCTGCCTTCTCCCAGCTTTGCCAGTTCAATACAGCGGTGCATATATGTTTCATGAGTGATCAAGCCGCAAAAATATGAATAGAAAAATAAACTATGTTTGCTTTAATGACAAATAAGGAAATATACAGGGAATATTTACAACAGCTGCAACAGATTTATAATGCAAATGAGGCGGGTGTAATAACGGATTGGGTATTTGAAAGGGTAGCTATCTTACACCGTGCTGATATTATTAAAAACCCGGGGGACAATTTAAATCCCGCAATATTGAAACGATTAAATCTTTGCCTGGAAGCATTGGTTCAACATAAGCCGGTACAATATATATTAGGTGAAGCATGGTTTTACAGAATGAAACTGGTGGTAAATGAACAGGTGTTGATACCGAGGCCCGAAACTGAAGAACTGGTTCAATTAATCATTGACACCTTGAAAACCGGAAAGAGTAAAGAGCAATTGGAAATAAGCAACCCGGAATTATCGGCAAGCTCAGAAACACCAGCGGTAAGTAGCCCCCTGGCAATGCTTGATATTGGAACAGGTAGTGGGTGTATCGCTATCGCCATAAAAAAAAATTTACCAGGCACAATCATGCATGCAATTGATGTAAGTCCGGGCGCATTATCCGTTGCGAAAAAAAATGCAATCAATCAACAAGTGGATATCCGGTTTTTACTGGTTGATTTTTTAGATGAAACCAGTTGGGAGGGATTGCCTGTGTTTGATGTTATTATAAGCAATCCACCTTATATTCCGTTAAATGAAAAGGCTAAATTAGATCAAAATGTTACTGCTTTTGAACCTCATACCGCCTTGTTTGTGCCTAATGATGCGCCTTTGCTATTTTATGAAAAGATCGCTGCATTTGGGGGGGGGCATCTCCACCGCAACGGGAAAATTTATGTAGAGATCCATGAAGATTTTGCAAAGGCAACGGGGGAAGTTTTTGAAAAATTTTATAGGGTAGAAATAAAGAATGATTTATTCGGGAAAGAAAGGATGTTGATAGCTGCTAAACTGTAGGCCCGGATTTATAAGAGCAAGACCTCTTTAACTTAATTTTGCCCAATCTTATTATTCATTTCCGGTAACCGTTGCTGAAGTGGATGCACCCAAACGCCTTGCGACTTTCATTACTCTTACTATTTCACCCCAGTGCGCAATGGAATCCGCATTGATCACTACCGCGGGTTTAATACTGTCGCCCTGGTGAATATATTTTCTTAGGGCAGATTCTAATGAATCCATCGGGATTTTTTTAGAACCTACATAAACATTTTTATCCTTGTCAACACTAACCACTACACTTTGTTTGGTTTTAGTATCGCTTTTTGCCCGAGGCACACTCATCTTTATTACGTTGGGATTGGCCAGCGTTGAGATCATTAAAAAAAACATCAACAGGATAAATAAAATATCATTAAGAGGGCCGGTATCCACTTCACTATGACTTTCTCTTAATTTATTTCTTCGAAGGCCCATGTTTGAATTAAAAATTAATAATTAAAAATTAAAAATTGTTTGAATAGAAATATCAATATAAATTCATTATCGTTTATAATTCACAATTAGCCATTTAAAATAAAGAATTATTAGTTGAATGCAACAGTGAATTTAGAATACATTCTTAATTATTAATTATCAATTATTTATGCGGTTCCTGTAAAATATCAATAAAATCGCTGCTGGCCGATTCCATCCTGTTTGCGGTCCGGTTTATTTGTGTATCCAGGTAACTATAACCCAGGTATGCTAACATGCCGATGATCAACCCGCTGGCGCTTGTAATTAATTTAATATACATCGCATCAGCGATCTGGCTCACCGATGGATTGCTGATGGTTGCAAATTCTTTCAGCAACAACACCAAACCTACAATGGTACCCACAAACCCAAACAGGGGTGCAATACGGGATATCACAGAAAGTATGGAAAGGTTCTTTTCCATTTTATACATTTCCAGCTTGCCCACATTATCCATACTCTTTTCAATTGCATCAATGGGTTTCCCGATACGCTGAATACCTTTATCAATCATTCTTGCAACCGGGTTATCCGTATTTTTTGCAAGGCTCCTGGCAGCAGTTACATTACCGGTAATAATATGATCACGGATGATCCGCATAAAATTCTCGTCAATTTTGCCGGCTTTTTTTACCGCAAGCAATCTTTCTATAAAAAAGAAAACGGCTAATGCAAATAAAATACCCAATGGTATCATGAGGGGGCCGCCTTTGCTCAATAAACTCCACACCGACTCCACCTGCCCTGAGTTTCTTGCTGCTATGCCAGCTGAATCTACCTGTAATAAAATATCAAACATCGATTAATTGATTTAGGGCAAAAGTAATTGTTTCTTTTATTATACGATTATTATAGTAACATATTGCAATATGGTTGTGTAAACGCAAACGCTGCGCGTTTGCTATGTAAAGAATTGTTAAAGTGAATTATGTACAAGTAAACAGTTCGTAAATAATCATTACAGGCCTGTAATTGGCCGGGCTTTTCCATGCTGTATGATAGCGCTCTTATAACCCAATAGCCATGGCATTTGTAATCTGACTACGCGGCGGGTAGGTTGCGGCACTCAAAGAACAATAAATTAAATAATAAAAAGCGACGCAAAAAATTTACGTCGCTCCTGTTATCTTTTGAAAAAGAATTAATTAAAATGGCAGATCATCCGCTACTGGTGCACTTACACTTTGCTGAGTATTTGCTACCGGCGCAGAATAAGATGCCGATGCGGATGGTATACTTGTTGAATTTTGCATGGAATTTTGTCCTGAATTCTGACCATGATTTTCTCCTTTGGCACCCCCCAGCAATTGAACATTCATTACCCGCATGCGCAATGTGGCAGCAGCCTGATTTTCCCTATTCATGTATGCATCGGCCTCGGGATATCCTTCTGCATATACCATTTGGCCTTTTGTAAGATATGGCGCTATAGCAACCCTTTCCGACCAATACGCACATTCCACCCAGGTGGCTCTTTCTTTTTGTACACCCTGGCTGTCTTTGTAACGCTCCGAATGTACTACACTGAAATTGATTACATTCTTTCCGCCTACTTCTTTTACGATGCAATCTTTACCAAGATTGCCAACGATTTGTAACTTGATCATAGTTGTGTGTTTTAATTTGTGATGTATCTGAATTTGAAAATTATGAAAATTTACTACTGGGAATTTATGTTTTTGTGCACAAATAATACAGTTCCCATCTATAATATCGAAAAAAAGAATTGCTCTTTTAAGAATTTACTTTGCCGTTACCCAAAAAATGAGCTCAGTTAAAAAAAATATGAGTAAAATAATTTATAGTGATTTAATTAATACAGTTCATATACAACTAAAATCCCCAATATAAAGCGCAGTCACCCTACGTAAAAAATGGACAATATCTTCACTACATAGCAATCGGGCGATATGCGGAACACACCAGTCGGCGTGACAGCGGCTATTCCTAAACGAAAAACAAAAGTCAGCCTACAAAAAAGTTATTTGCAAATAGAAGTCAGAACCAGGTACCGGAAAATTGTCTAAACTTTTATTATCTCTCCCAAACTGTTTAAAATTTTGTTTGAAAGATGATATAATGACGCCGAAGATTCCATTTTTCTCCCGCAACGGCGGAACCATCCGATAGGTATCGGATGCCGATGCCATGAATACTTCCGCTACGCTTAGTAGCAAAGGTGGTTAACAAAAAAATCATTTTTAAACCGCTTTTAAGAAACTTCCTAAATAAATTCCGTTTTGCCGCGAATACAGGAAATTTCATTAATTTTTTTATTAAAATCAACGTTATTCGCGCCGATCCGACAGCAATCAGATAGTGCATTGGTTACAACAAAAAATCTACGCGGAAAATGCCAAAACCATTTTTAGAGAGTTTACGAAGAGCTATATCGTTCATCATAGGAATTGAAGCCAGGTAACGCCGCTTCAGTGCGACTCACAAAAACTCAATATCATAATTTCGGAAACTCACCGGCTAACATTATTAATTCATTTTCTTCTTCAGGTTAGTAACCTGGCTTTGTAAATTATTTACCATACTCGCCAGGGAATTCATATCCCATCGCTGCTGGGCACTTACTTTGCTGATCACCATTTGTGCCTGCCACAACTCTACCACATCTTCGGCATTTACCTGGTAAGGCTGGTACTGCGGGTTATCACTTACCAATGTCAGTTTATTTTTTGAACGATTATTCTTCACGATCCTTTTGTACACGATCCCTTCATTTCTGCTAACCACTATGTATGCCTGGTCATTTTTTACATCTTCTGTATTGTCAATTTTCTCCCCTACTATAATACTGCCGCTTGGTGTAGGCATCATACTGTCACCGATAATTTCGAAGGCCCTGTAATTACCGCCCGCCAGCATGGGCAGGGTAAATGTATTCAGCTCGTCAATAAATTCGCTGTCAGCATAGCCTGCCAGGTATCCCGCGGCAGCTTTTACCGGAACAAAGTGAATAATATTCCTGTCTGCCGCCATCATTTTTTGCTGTCTTCGCTTTGCTAAGAAACTATTCCCCGTATTACTGAGGTCCTTTAATAATAATTCATCTAAGCTTAACTTAAAAATATCGCCCACAATTTCGAGCACTTCAAGACGGGGATCGGCCCTTTCTTCTTCATAAGCGCCAATCAGGGAGCGTTTGATTCCAAGTTTAACTGCAAATTCTTCCTGTGTCCATCCACGAAGTTTGCGTAGATATTTAAGGTTTTGACCTGCTTGTGACATGTGTAACTAATTTGATTAGCACAAATATACTAATATTTTTAGTTAATCCAAATTTTTTAAAATATTTTTTTTATATCCCGGCTTTTTCTTTTTTAACCCGCATAATAAATATTTACACATGAATTTGATAGCCCTTATTTTTGTACAAAATAATCGATATGCAAGTAGTATTGGTATTGCACAACCTGTTACGCTGGGGCGTTCTGTTATTCGGTTTATGGACGCTGCTGAATGCGCTGACAGGAGTTTTTGCTAAAAGAAAATTTACCGCCGGCGATAACCGGGGCAATTTATTATTTATGATCTGCTGTGATATCCAGTTGTTACTTGGACTCATATTGTATTTCAACAACGCATGGTTTGACAGGCTCAGGGACCTGGGAAACAATATGAAAGATCCCTATTACCGTTTCTTTACCATGGAACATATGAGCATGATGATACTGGCGTGGATACTTGTGCATGTAGGAAGGGCTTCCGTAAAAAGAGCCAGTACCGATGCTGCCAAACATAAACGTATGCTCCTGTTTTTTGGTATTGCCATCTTACTGATACTGGCGGCTATTCCCTGGCCTTTCCGGGAATTATTCAAAGGAATACCCTATTTCAGGTGGTTTAGATAAGCGCAGGAATATTCGATTTTTAAAATTAACTCCCGTCATGGCGAAAGCAACCGCATTACCTACCATATTAATTACCAATGATGATGGCATTACTGCCCCGGGTATACACAATTTAGTGGAAGCCGTAAAGGATCTCGGTAAAATAATAGTGGTAGCTCCTGATAAACCACAGAGTGGCATGGGTCATGCAATTACCATTGGTCAACCCCTGAGAATGAATAAAATTGCAATATTTGAAGGGGTGGAATCATGGCAAACAAGCGGCACACCCGTAGATTGTGTAAAACTGGCCGTGGATAAAATATTGCACCGGAAACCCGATCTGTGCCTGAGCGGTATCAATCATGGCGCCAATCATTCCATCAACGTTATTTATAGCGGTACGATGAGCGCTGCGATGGAAGCTTCTATAGAAAGTATACCCAGTATCGGGTTCTCCTTATTGAATTACAGCTACGAAGCCGATTTTGAGGCTGCAAGGCATTATGTAAGAAAGATCGTAAGCAGCCTGCTGCAAAAGAAAATGGATAAACACCTGTTGCTCAATGTAAACATCCCTTCAATACCCATGGAATTGATAAAGGGTGTAAAAGTTTGCCGGCAGGCCTATGCCAAATACAAGGAAGATTTTAAGGAACGCAAAGATCCACAGGGGAAAAAATATTATTGGCTCACCGGTGCCTTTGTAAATTTTGATAAGGGGAAAGATACCGACGTGTGGGCGCTGGATAATAATTATGTAAGCGTGGTTCCCATCCAGTTTGATTTAACCAATTACAAAATGAAAATGGAGTTAGAAAAAAACTGGAAGATAAAATGATATTTAAAAAGGATAATTTTTGGATGGGGATCGTGTTGGGACTGCTGGGGCCGTTGGTTGGATTCACTATTTTTAAAATGGTCAAATATAGCAGTTTTACGCTTAGAGAAATGTACCAGTGGATGACGCTAAACCATAACCTTTTAACAGCCTGGATCAGTGTTTCTCTTTTTGTTAATGCTGTGCTGTTTACTTTATACGTAAATGCCAGGATAGATAAAACAGCCAAGGGCATTTTTGTCGTAACACTGATGTATGCGGTTGCAGCCTTACTCATCAAATTTTTTGGTTAATTCCCTAACTTTAAAATATGCAAGCCCGGTCATGGTTTAAAGATTGGTTCAACTCGCCTTATTATCATCAGCTTTACTTTAACAGGGATAAAGCAGAGGCTGCTGCCTTTATTGACAAACTGATCGATCACTTAAACCTGGCTGCCCATGCGAAACTACTGGATGTTGCCTGCGGAAAAGGAAGGCATTCCATACACCTGGCGCAAAAAGGGTTTGACGTAACCGGTATCGACCTGAGTGAAGACAGTATTGAAGAAGCGCTGAAATTTGAAAGCGATCACCTGCATTTCTACAGGCATGATATGCGGTTGCCTTTTTGGATAAATTATTTTGACTGCGCCTTTAATTTTTTTACCAGCTTTGGTTATTTTAAAACTGCAAGGGAACATGATAATGGCATCCGCACAATTGCCCAATCTATAAAACACAATGGCCGTTTTGTATTGGACTACCTGAATGTGCATTATGCCGAGGACCACCTGGTGCACCAGTTTGATAAGGAGATCGATGGGGTAAATTATTTCATCACCAAATGGTATGATGAAACACATTTTTATAAGAAGATCGTAGTGGAAGATGAAGCCCTGGAAGAACCCCTGATATACACTGAAAAAGTGGCAAAGTTTTCCCTGGGCGATTTTACAGAAATGTTCGCCTACCAGGGATTGCAGATCCAGGAAGTATTTGGCGACTATAATTTTGCCAATTACGATGTAAGAAAATCGCCCAGGCTGATTGTGATAGCAACGAAGAACAGGAGATGATAAATTTCACGCAAAGGCGCAGTGGAGCAAAGACGCAAAGAAAAGAAAATATTGAAAAGGGACTTCAGTTTCTCTTTCATAAAAATTGGAATTTGGATATTAATAATCGTGATAAAATTTTCAGGTCTTTGCTCCTCTGCGTCTTTGAGTGAACACCCTATCTCCCATGATTATTCACCAGCATCCATTTAGCCGTTTCATAAATAGCGGAAGTTAATTCTGAGAGCTTTCGCTTTACCGAATCAGTTTGCCGGGAAGTTAAGGCAGGTAAACCATCCCGCAAAGGCATCAATTCTTCCTTGCTGATCCATAAATTTTTGGAATAATAATAATCATTATTTACTACGCCTATTTTTCCTTCATCATGATGTATGATAAATGCAGCATCGTCTTTTCCACCCGCACTTAGTAAATTTCTTCCCAGCGTTTTATTGATATAGGGCTGACAAACCATATTTGCAACCGTAGGTAAAACATCAATTTGCGAAACCGTTTCCTCCCTTTTTTGAGGCGTTAAAAGTGCGGGCGCATAAAATAACAATGGAACATGCTCATCGTTCAACCGCTGTTCGGTCCACACTTTAGGATACATCGCGGCTGCATTGCCCTCCACACCGTGATCACCAACAAAAACAAAAATCGTATTATCAAAATAAGGCGATTGCCTGGCTGCTTCCATAAACTTCCGGAAGCAATAATCAGTGTAGCAAAAAGCATTAAATTCATCCGGCGATTCAAATCCATATTTTTTCAGGTCGTCATCGCTTACCTTCCGTACTACAAAATCCCTGTCATCTGCCGGTATGGAATATGGCCGGTGATTATCTGAAGTTTGAATAATCGTAAAGAAGGGTCTTGTTTGCTGTTTCATCACCTTGTCTGCCTCTAAAAATAAATTCTTATCGCTGATCCCCCATACATTTAATTTTGGAGAAGAGAATTTCCCTTCTTCAAAGATCTGAACATCGTTAATGTTATTGATCAGGCCACGGAAATTATTAAAGTCACTGCTTCCTCCAATAAAATACATTTTATTATATCCTTCAA
>JBDTVX010000004.1:0-46529 GCA_040007015.1 Ferruginibacter sp.
AAATCGGCTAACTTCCCGTCCAATGGGCGTTCTATAGTTTTCTTGCAGACACTATCTATAATGTGGGAAAAGATACACACCCGATAGTAACCGGGTGGTACGCCGTACAAGAGAGCCGGTAGCTATCGGCCGACACAACAATGCCAAATTGAAATACAAATGCCGGTAACCAAAAATCTTAAACCGTAAATCCTAAACACTAAACTTCTTTACTTATCAAACTCATTGGTAAATCCAAGGCGCTTTACATTCTTCACACTTTCCATTACTATGTCATCCTGGTATTCTTTATAGGCTTCGAGCTTACCTGCAATAGAGGGATCGTGCAATGCTAAAATCTGTGCCGCCAATATCCCTGCATTTTTCGCGCCATTCAGCGCCACTGTTGCTACCGGTACCCCGTAAGGCATTTGTAAAATAGATAACATCGAATCCCATCCGTCTACCGAGTTGGAAGACTTTATGGGCACGCCGATTACGGGCAATATTGTATTCGCTGCTACCATGCCGGGCAAATGAGCAGCGCCGCCCGCACCTGCGATGATCACTTTCAATCCTCTTTCTTTTGCTTTGCCTGCATACTCACGCAAGCGCTCAGGAGTACGGTGTGCGGATACAATCGTTAATTCGGGCTCTACTTCAAACTGACGTAGCATTTCGGCAGCGCCTTTCATAACTTCCAGGTCGCTTTCGCTTCCCATTATAATTCCGACAAGAGGACTCATGCTTTTTGATTTTACGCAAAGAAAGGCAAAAATTGCAAATCGGGTAGGCTATATTTTTAAAATTATTTTGGCGATGCCGATAGTTCTTACTTAAAAAGGCTTCTAATAGATTTGTGCGTTATAATATCTAAGCATTATTCGGTCGTATCGGCAAGATGGCGCATCACACAAAACTCACTATATTTGACGTTCTTTTATAAATAATGTAGATTAAAATGCATAATTCTTTTAAAAAACTTCCTTATTTTCTCTATTCAATATCGCTGATTTTTCTATTTTCCGGTTGTGAAAGCAACTCAAAAGCATCCGATAAAACACCTAAAGTCAATCCACCTGTTGTGGTGGATATTATCATTGCTGAAAAGGAACCTATCAGCAACGTGATTGAAGCCAACGGTACCGTAATTGCCAATGAATATGTAGAGCTTCGCCCGGAAGTAAGCGGCAGGCTTATTTATTTAAACCTTCCGGAAGGTAAGCCCATTACAAAAGGAACCGTTGTTGCGCGGGTAAATGATGCCGACCTGCTGGCGCAAATTGCAAAAAGTAAGGTGCAACTGGATCTTGCCCAAAAAACCGTGGACCGCTTAAAGCAGTTGCTGGATGTAAACGGCCTTAACCAGGCTGACTATGATGCCGCATTGAACACATCCAATTCTTTAAAAGCCGATATTGTTTATAGCCAGGCCCTGGTTGATAAAACCGTGGTCAGGGCTCCATTTAGCGGGGTTGCCGGTTTAAGGCAGGTAAGCCCGGGCGCTTATGTTACCCCGGCAACTATCATTGCTACTTTGCAACAAACCAATGAAGTAAAAATAGATTTCACTTTACCAGAAATGTATGGGAATGATATAAAAAACGGGTCGCTGGTAGATGTGGAAGTGGATGCTATAACGAAAGCAAAAAGCAGGGCCGTCATTATAGCAACCGAACCTGGAGCCAATACAGATACCCGCAATTTAAAAGTGAGGGCATTACTAAAGGGAGGTCTTGCTAATCCCGGCGCGTTTGTAAAAGTTTATATTGATGCAGGAAAAGGAAGGTCGTCCATAAAAGTGCCTGCCAATTGTATTATCCCCGATGATAAAAATAACCAGGTTATTGTGGTTAAAAATGGCAAGGCCAATTTTGTAAACGTTCAAACCGGTATACGGGAGGCCAGTACGGTGGAAGTAATAAAAGGCATTAATGTAGGGGATTCGGTGGTGGTTACGGGCGTGCTGTTTGCAAGGCCCAATGGTATTTTGAAGGTTAGGCAGATAAAAAAATTATCCGCCTTATCCGATAGCACAGAGGCAAACCAAAGAGTGATGAGTAATGAGTGATGAATGGCCATTGCCATTTTATGTTAATTTATTTTACAATAATAATAACAGTAACCCGTAACCGAAATTTGCATCATAGGATTAAATGCCGAAAGAGGCTGGAAGAGGAAGTTAACTGTTGATTCAAAAAATTATATCCCGTTTTCACTACATGAATATTTCTGAATTTTCTTTAAAGCGACCGGTTTTTGCGACAGTATTAAACCTGATGATCATTTTGTTTGGGGTGGTTGGTTTTACATTCCTGGCAGTACGCGATTACCCGGCAATAGATCCCGCTATCATTAATATCAGTACTTCTTATACAGGTGCAAACCCGGATATAATGGAAAGCCAGGTGACTGAACCACTGGAAAAGCAGATCAATGGTATTCCGGGTATCCGAACCATCACTTCCTCCAGTACCCTGGGCAACAGCAATATAACCGTAGAGTTTGAATTAAATGTAGACCTCGAAGCCGCTGCAAGTGATGTTCGTGATAAAGTAGGGCAGGCGAGCAGAAGCTTACCGCAAGACATTGACGCACCCCCGATCGTTACAAAGGCGGATGCCAACAGTGACTTTATTTTGATCCTTGCGGTGCAAAGCCGGACCAAGGGCTTGCTGGAGTTGAGCGACTATGCGGAAAACGTATTGCAGCAGCAATTTCAAACAATCAATCAGGTAAGCTCCGTAAATATTTTTGGTCAAAAGCGGTATGCCATGCGCCTCTGGATAGATCCGGATAAAATGACCTCGCAGGGAATATCATTTACTGATATAAGAAATGCATTGAACAGCGAAAATATTGATTTGCCACCCGGGAAAATTTATGGTAATAATACCGAGCTCACTATAAAAACTCTTGGAAGGCTTACTTCAGAAAAAGATTTTCGCGATCTTATCCTGCGTTCTGATAGTGCAGGAATCCTCAGGCTAAGCGACGTGGCAAGGGTTGAATTAGGCCCCGAAAACCTGGAACAGGGTTGGAAATACAATGGTGTAAACGCGGTAGGTATCGTATTGATACCGCAACCCGGCGCCAATAATATCCAGATCGCCGATGATTTTAATAAGAAGCTGGAGGCCATAAAAAAGACAAATAAATCGGATATAGAAATGAATGTGTTGCTGGATAACACTACCAATATCCGGAAATCGATCAGTGAGGTGGAGGATACTTTAATGATCTCTTTTACATTGGTGGTATTGGTGATCTTTTTCTTTTTCAGGGATTGGCTGATTGCCGTGCGCCCACTGATAGATATCCCTATTTCTTTGGTGGCTACTTTTTTCGTTATGTATTTTTCGGGGTTTTCCATCAATATCCTGACGTTACTCGGTATTGTATTGGCCACGGGATTAGTGGTGGATGATGGTATTGTGGTAACAGAAAATATATTCAGCAAATTTGAAAAAGGAATGCCGATCCGGCAGGCTGCGGTGGAAGGGAGTAAAGAAATATTTTTTGCTGTAATTTCTACTTCCATCACATTGGCGGTCGTGTTTTTACCGGTTATTTTTTTACAGGGATTTATAGGGCGGTTATTCAGGGAATTTGGGGTTACGCTGGCTGCAGCCGTATTAATATCAGCCCTGGTGTCACTCACCATTACCCCGGTATTGAATGTACTGCTCAGCAGAAAAAAGGCGGGCCACGGTAAATTTTACATGAAGACGGAACCATTTTTTACAGGAATGGAAAATGGCTACCTGCGCTGGTTAAAGGGTTTTTTGAAAGTAAGATGGCTGGCGTGGGTGGTAGTAATAGTCTGCGGTGGTATCATCGCCTTTATTATTACAGGTTTACAAACCGAGATAGCTCCGTTAGAAGATAGAAGTAACATACGCTTTACCGTTACCGGGCCGGAAGGCACCAGTTACAGCCGTATGCAAAAAATCGCGGATGACATTAGCAATTACCTGTATGATTCGATACCGGAAAGGGATTTTGTATTTGCAAGAACACCTGCCGGAGGCTCTGTTAATACCTCCCAGCCCCGCTTAGGTCTGGTAGGTCCATCTGAGCGTCAAAGGTCACAGGCGCAAATAGCCAATGACCTTCAAAAAAAACTTGGCCGGTTTAATGATGCCAGGGTATTTGCCATACAGGAGCAAACCATTGCCGTAGGTGCCGGTTCAAGAGGCGGTTTGCCCGTGCAATTTGTATTGCAAAATCAAAACCTGGATAAACTAAGGGAAGTAATACCACAATTTTTGGACGAAGCGAAAAAGGATCCCAGATTTTCAAACGTGGATGTAAACCTGAAGTTTAATAAGCCGGAAGTGGAACTAACCCTGGATAGAATAAAAATAAAAGACCTGGCCTTATCATCGCAGGATGTGGTATCTGCCCTTCAATCTGCCTTCAGTGGCGGAAGGCTCGCTTATTTTATCATGAATGGTCACCAGTATTCGGTAATCGCCCAGGTTGACAGAAGCGACCGTGCGGAGCCTGGTGATATTACCAGGCTATATGTTCGTAACAACAAAGGAGAGAATATACCGATCAGCGCTGTAGTAAAACTGGAAGAAAGCAGTAGCCCTGCCACATTATTCCACTACAACCGGTATAAAGCAGCTACCATTTCAGCATCGCTCGCCGAAGGTTATACCATCGGCGATGGCGTAAAAGCAATGGATGCGATCGGCAAAAAATTATTGGATGAAAGTTACCAGACCTCCTTAACCGGGCCGTCGAGAGACTACGCGGAAAGTTCCTCCAATATCGTTTTCGCCTTTGGATTAGCATTGATGTTGATTTACCTGATACTGGCGGCCCAGTTTGAAAGTTTTGTAGATCCCTTTATCATCATGCTTACGGTTCCGCTTGCCATGGCGGGGGCCCTGCTGAGCCTGTTTATATTTGGTCAGACTTTGAATATCTTTTCCGAGATCGGTATGATCATGCTGATTGGACTGGTAACAAAAAACGGGATATTGATTGTAGAATTCGCCAATCAAAAAAGGGCGCAGGGTATAGATAAAGTGGAGGCGGTACTGCAAGCTGCCCAGCAGCGTTTGCGCCCGATATTAATGACGAGTCTTGCAACTTCATTGGGTGCGCTGCCTATTGCATTGGGCCTGGGCGCATCGGCAAGCAGCCGTGTGCCACTGGGTATTGTAGTGGTAGGGGGTATCATGTTTTCGCTGATACTAACTTTGTTTATAATACCGGCAATCTATACTTTTTTATCAGGTAAGCATAAGGTGGAGGAGCCGGCGCCGGTGGTGGAAAAGAATGTTGAAGGGTAAGGGTGGGGTTTGCTGGTTGCGGGTTGATCGTTGATGGTTGATCGTTGTTTGTTTATTGTAGATGGTTAAAGTTTGATGATTCATCGTAAGGCGCATTCACATCAATCATCAATCAAACGAACAACGAACAACAATCAACGAACGGCAAACAACGAACTGGATACAACGAACAACCAACAACGAACAATAAACAACCATCAACCATCAACCCGCAACAACGAACAACTATTAACTACATTAAACACGATGACAAAACTGATCGTATATATTTTTTTACTGTCCATATCGCTGGCGGGCAGGGCGCAGGAGATGTTGCGCTTATCAACCGCCGTTAATATCGCTTTGAAAAACAGCCTTGATATTCAATTGGCCGCAAATAATGTGGAAGCCAATACCGTTTTAAATAATATCGGTGTTGCCGGTGGGTTGCCGCTTATAACAGGTGCCTTAACTGATAATGAACAAAGCTCCACTATCAATCAAAAGCTGAATACAGGGGTCAATATCGACAGGAATGCGGCGGCCACCAATAATTTAAGTTCAAATGTCGGCGTTAGTATGCTGCTGTACAATGGCAACAGGGTAGTGGCAACGAAAGGTCGGCTGGCACAATTGCAAAAACAAAGTGAGGAATTGCTCAATTCGCAAATACAGAATATTATAGGCGCTGTAATGACGGGTTATTATGATATCGTGCGCCAGCAAAGCTATTTAAAAACCATCGAAAGATCCATTGATGCTTCCCGGCAGCAACTGGAAATTGTGCAAACCAGGCAAACTGTGGGCCTGGCAAATAATGCCGATCTTTTCCAGGCCCAGATCGATCTGAATGAATTAGTCCAGGAACAGCAATCCCAGCAGTTAATTATTGACCAGGCAAAAACAGAACTGCTTCGTCTGCTCACACTAAGGCCCGATTCTGCTATCGCGGTACAGGATACGATACTGGTGGATAAAACGATCAGCCTTGACCAGGTGCTGAATAATCTTCACCAGAATCCGGATATCATTGCCTCAACGGACCAGGTGAGGATTAATGAACTGATCGTAAAAGAAACCGCCGCTCTCAGGTATCCTTCCGTGAGGGCAACAACAGGATATAATTTTAGCCGCAACAAATCCTCTGGTGGTCAACTGTTATTAAACCAGAGTTACGGGCCGGCAGTGGGGCTTGCAATTGCTATTCCTATTTACAACGGTTCTGCTTACAGGCGACAGCAAAAGGTAGCGGAGATCGATGTGCGCAATGCGGAGCTGAATAAAAAGGTATTGATCAGGGATTACAGTTCCCAGGTGGTAAAATCCTATCAGTCCTATGCCTCTACTTTAAAACAACTGGAAACCGAGCAGAAGAATTATATATTATCCTCCGATCTGCTTGAACTGGTGTTAAAGCGTTTTCAGTTTAAACAGGCAACAATTGTAGATGTAAAGATTGCACAGCAAAGTTTTGAGCAATCAGGCTATAGGCTCGTTAATTTAAATTTTGCAGCCAAGTCTGCGGAAATCGAATTGAAGCGGCTGGCGAATCAATTGAAATTGTAAGTAAATGATTAAAGCAATATCCCGGGGCAATGAATATAAAATCACCCGGAAGGAACTATTAACGATTGCGATAAGACACCCATAACTCATAATTCAGAACTCATTATTCATCTCTCATTACTCATTATTTAATTACACGCGGTTCCGATCTCAGCACCTAATAGTGCAGACCTGAGTTTGGGAATTTCTGATTCAAGAATCCGCCTTGTTTCAAGCTTGTTTGTGATTTTATTTGTCCAGGAAATCTCAACAGGAACCAATACTGTTCCAAACAAAGTGGTGGCCCCTGAAACACTTGCCAGCACTATCTGCGCCTCGTTTCTATCTATTTCCGGAGAGCTTTGGCCCCTAAGATCTGTTACCGGGAAGACGATGGTTGTCCAACCCCCTTTTAAGGATTGAAGATCATAATATGGAACCGGGTTATTGTCCAACATTTCCTGCCATCCTTTCGCGGGTTCGCTATATGGCGAGGCTTTCTGGATCGCTTTAATTTTTATATCGATTGCGTCTGCATGGCCAATGTTCTTTACAATAAGTGTGATTACCTGGCGGGCCTTCAGGCCCTCTTTGCAGGCATTGCCTGTCATGAGTCCTTTCCTGCTCTTCCAATTTGGAATATTGGATCCAAACTCATTCATCAGGGCAGAAGTTGGAATCAGTATGGAAATATTGTTTCTCGTATTGCTGGCCCTGTTACTGTATTCCTCAGCAAAACTGCGTGCAAGCGGGAGTTGAAATTCTGCAACCAGGCGGGGCGACAGGTCGTAGGCTTTACTGGAAACGTCCATCCCTTTATTGATTTCATCCAGCGATTTCAGGCGAGATTCCAGGGACTGAAGTTTCATGTTTCCGAAATATCCTGCTGTTGAAATCATTATTCCCACGATAACAGAAACGAGGGTGACGATT
Organism: Ferruginibacter sp.; assembly: GCA_040007015.1. GTDB lineage: Bacteria > Bacteroidota > Bacteroidia > Chitinophagales > Chitinophagaceae > Ferruginibacter. The sequence continues at coordinate 7,743 of JBDTVX010000004.1, forward strand.
TTTGTTGTGGTGTCTAGTTTCATACCTGTTTTTTCTTTAATTGTGTCAGCCATTAATTATAATTTGACGAATGATAAATAAATACAAGGAGTTACTTTAACTTGTTGGGACGCAGCCTTTGTGCTGTTAATGTACAAATATATCCTCATTGTAATGAAGAAAATGAAGCAGCTATATTTATTAATTTGTTCTGACGGGTACACTGGGTTACCTGCTAAAAACTTACAAAAGTTTTGAATTCTTCCGGGTATAAATTTAATTTCTTCATTGACCTGTCAACAGGTGCTCATTTGGGAGATACGAAAAGATCCTAATGAACATTTTCAACTTTAAAATTTTGATTACTAAAAGGCGGGTAATCCGGGATTTTTATAACATTGAATTCATGGCTGGTCGCTTTGTGGCAATTGTTGCAGGTGGCGGTCAGCAATACAAAACCGGGTTTAAACAGTGCAGTATCTTTTTGTTGGATCGCATTGATGACGCTCTTTATAGGTTGATCAATCATTCCAATAGATTTTGATTCGGGCCGGTCTGTACAATATTGCTGAATGCCGGCTACCGATTCCCTGATTTCATTTATTTCAAAATCGGCAAGTTTCCAATTTTGGTTTTGCCCGGCAAACCAAAGTTTGGCATGATGAACCTGTATAATACTCATAAATTCACCTAAGCCGGGCCTGTAAGTATCGGCAAGTTTTTTTTCCAAACTGTCGATACGTTTTTGCAAAACCTGGTTATTGTTTGCCGGTTGGTTGCAGGCAAAAAATGCAAGAGAAATCATCGGAAAAAAAATCAATTGTTTCATGCAAAAAAATCAAATAAATAATAAAAACCTTAGTTCACGCCTTAATGAAACATCGATGCTTCAAACGAAATCAGAAATCAAAAAATCAGCGCAGACATTAAACTCAGGTATTGCTTATCACTCTTACGGTGTGTTTTACCCGGTTTGCCTGGTGTATCAATTCCTGTTTTTCTTTGCTGAGAATGGTAATGTGCCCCATCTTACGGCCCGGCCGGGTTTCTTTTTTACCATAAATATGCACAAAAACATTTTCGATCTGCAAAATCTCATATAATCCCTCATAGTGCACAATGCCGGTAAAGCCATCCGCACCTACCAGGTTTACGATGGCTGCAGGCAATATATGTTCCGTGCTTCCCAATGGAAAACCCAGCATTATCCGCCATAGCATATCAAATTGGGAAGAATAATTGGCTTCAATGGTATGATGGCCGCTATTGTGTACCCTTGGCGCTGTTTCATTTACAAAAACATTGTCCTTCATATCTACAAAAAGTTCCACTGCAAAAATACCCGGGCTATTCAAATCTTTTACCACTTTCATTGCAATGGCTTCCACTTTCCACAATACTTTTTCAGGAAGATCGGCAGGGCTCACCTGGTATTCCAATAAATTAAATCTTGGATCAAAGAGCATGTCCACTGCAGGATATACGGTAGTTTCTCTTTTGTCATTTACGGCTACTATTACCGCAATTTCTTTTTTAATATCTACCATTTTTTCCAATACGGAAGGAGCATCAAATCCTTTTACAATATCCCCGCTGGTTTTGAGTATTTGCACACCTCTTCCGTCGTAGCCACCCATGCCCACTTTATGTACGGCGGGTAAAAATTTTTCCTGCTGTTTTAATGCCGATAGATTTTCAGTAATGATAAAATCGCTGGTGGGTATCCCGTGGTCCTTATAAAATTGTTTTTGTAATATTTTATTTTTTATGATTCTCAGGGCAGCTGTTTGCGGGTAGATTTTTACCCCTTCTTTTTCCAGCTTTTCAAGCGCATCTTCATTTACACTTTCTATTTCTATAGTAAGAGCATTCAAACCTTTCCCAAAATTGTAGACATCATTAAAATCAGTGATATCGCCCTTGATAAAATGATGGCATAAATGTGCAGCCGGGCATTCCGGATCATTCTCCATAACAAAAGTTTCCACGGGATAATTGGCCGCAGCTTGCAATAACATTCTGCCAAGCTGGCCCCCGCCAAGTATTCCTGCCCTGAGCGGAGTCGAAGGGTTTTTTACGGGTCGAGCGGAGTCGAGACCTTTTTCCAAATCTCTATATTTATGGTGTGATAAATTATTGCATTGCGAAAGTAATTGAAGCTTGTGAAAATTCCACTGTATCAGTGCTTCTTTCTTTGCTCCCGACCAGCCTTTAAGTTGTAATTCTTTTTCCGTCGCTTCTTTTAAAAATGGGATTGTTTCATAATATTTTAATGCCTATGCCCTTCGTTTAATAGTGTAACAATTTTCATAAACTCCATTGGCATGCTCTTCAAATCTTTTTATTAAATCATCAGTAAGACCGGTATCAAAGCTGCCGTCATTGCATAGAATTATATACACATAATAGGCTTCCTGGTGCGTGTTGTAAAGGATGGGTGCAAAATAATCCATTATTACCACTTTTAAACTTACCCGTTTTTCGACCTCGCTCATATTTCGACTTCGCTCAAAACGGGCGAAAATATCCTTCGACTTCGCTCAGGACTATTTACCTTTGTTGCAATATGCTTCCGGATTATCCACATAAAATATTTTCTGATAAGCGCACCAGTTATACTTTACTGATGCTGGCGCTTGCTATGGATGCGATGCGTTAAAATTTTGTTCCGCAAATTTTTTAACAATAATAAATCTTCCATATGTATCCCACTTTAAAAAACAATAGTAATGGCCTAAAGGCTGAACCCGATTTTCTTCCCTTGCAGGGAACCGACTATGTAGAATTTTATGTAGGCAACGCCAAACAGGCGGCACATTTTTACAAAACTGCTTTTGGTTTTCAATCGCTTGCCTATGCCGGCCCCGAAACGGGGATGAAGGATAAAGTGAGCTATGTGATCCGGCAAAATAAACTCATATTCGTTTTAACCACTCCTTTAAGGTCGCGCAATCTTATTGCGGATCATATCCAGGAACACGGTGATGGGGTTAAATTCCTGGCGTTAAGGGTTGATGATGCTGCCGGCGCATGGAACGAAACCATTCGTCGTGGTGGCAAAAGTTATATGGAACCCACATCGCTTAAAGATGATTCAGGAGAAGTGGTGATCAGCGGCATCCATACTTACGGAGATACCGTACACTTATTTATTGAAAGAAAAAACTATAACGGTATTTTTATGCCGGGTTTTAAAGAATGGAAATCCGGTTACAATCCTTCCGAAACCGGACTGCTGTATGTAGATCATTGCGTAGGAAATGTAGGCTGGAACCAGATGGATCCATGGGTTAAATTTTATGAAGACGTGATGGGCTTCCGCAATATTTTAACCTTTGATGACAATGACATTTCCACTGAATACTCTGCATTGATGAGTAAAGTGATGAGTAACGGTAACGGCTATGTTAAATTCCCGATCAACGAACCTGCGGCAGGAAAAAAGAAAAGCCAGGTAGAAGAATACCTTGATTTTTATAAAGGGGAAGGTGTACAGCATGTAGCGATTGCAACCGCAGATATTGTAAAGACAGTGACGCAACTTCAAGACCGGGGGATTGAATTTTTAAAGATACCCGCCAGTTATTATAAAGATGTATTGGACAGGGTTGGTAAAATTGATGAAGACCTGGAACCATTAAGTAAATTGGGAATATTGATCGACCGGGATGAAGAAGGATACCTGTTGCAGATTTTTAGTAAGCCGCTGCAGGACCGGCCAACGCTCTTTTTTGAGATCATTCAGCGAAAGGGCGCTAAAAGCTTTGGCAAAGGTAATTTTAAAGCATTGTTTGAAGCATTGGAAAGAGAGCAGGATGCAAGGGGGAACCTGTAAAATGTGTGATGTATGATTTTTTGATGTCTGATTTCCTTCGGCGGCAGCACTATTATTTTATCGGTCACAATGATATAATATTAATGCCTGATCTTTGGGTTACAGGCATTGAATGCTATTTTCAATTTTAGTGTGTCTTTAATTTTAAATGGGAAGATAAGGAGTGCCCGATCATTATATAAGATAGCGAATTGAAATAAATCAGACATCAAAAAATCATACATCAGAAATTTTTGTGTTTATGGAATTGACCCAGGAGCAATATGCAATTATTAATTCAACCGGTGACATTAAAATAAATGCTGTTGCCGGCTCCGGAAAAACTACCACCATTATTGAATATGCTAAGGCCAGGCCCAGGGAAAGTAAAATACTTTACCTCGCTTTCAACAGGTCGGTAAAATTGGAAGCCGCTAAAAAATTTGCAGAGAGGAGGCTTTCCAACGTAAAAGTAGAAACAGCGCACTCACTGGCATATAGAAATATTGTTTTCCGGCACAATTATAAAGTGAGGCCGCAGGGCTACAAAACAAATGAAATAGCTGAATTGCTCAACCTGCAGGGCAATGAAGAAAAGCATACGGAATATATTGTCGCAAACCATATCAATAAATTTATTGCTTATTTCTGCAACAGCAGTAAGCAAAAAGTTCAGGAACTCAACTACCTGGATATAATTTCAGACCCTAAAGCAAGAACATTTGTAACCGGTTTTTATGCTTACATAGAAAGCCAGTCGAGGCTGCTTTTAAGTAAGATGGATAAAGGTGAAATTGAAATTACACACGACTTTTATTTAAAGAAATTTCAATTGTCAAATCCCCTTTTAAATTTTGACTATATCCTGTTCGACGAAGGACAAGATGCATCACCTGCAATGCTTGATATATTTTTAAAGCAAAAAGCTACAAAGGTTATTGTTGGCGATACGCATCAGCAAATTTATGGCTGGAGGTTTGCCGTAAATTCCCTCGAAAAGGCAGACTTCCCTATATTTCACCTTTCAGCCAGTTTTCGTTTCAGCCAGCACATTGCTAACCTTGCAATGGAAGTACTTAAATGGAAAGAACATTTATATGAATACAAACCAGTATCAATTACAGGTAAAGGAAATAGCAGTGAGTGTAAGACAAAAGCAGTGCTTGCCCGAACTAATCTGGGGCTGTTGCTCAAAGCAATCGAATATGTTACGGAAAAGAAAAAGGCCCGCCTGAATGACACATCCGGGCAGGTAAAGCACATTTACTTTGAGGGCAACATCAGCTCGTACACGTATGCTGACGAAGGAGCGTCTTTGTATGATGTATTAAATCTTTACAATGGTAAATATGATCTTATCAGGGACAAGCTGATCAGGGCCATGAAAGATATGACAGAGCTCGAAGATTATATAGAAAAGACGGAAGATGTTCAGCTCGGGATGATGGTTGAAATTGTGTGGAAATATGGGAACAGGATCCCCGAAATCATAAAAACAATCAAAGACAAACACGTTGGCAACGACCAAAAGGAAAAGGCGGAAATGATCTTTTCAACTGTTCATCGTTGCAAAGGAATGGAATATGATGCAACACAGCTTGTAGAAGATTTTGTCACCGCAGAAAAAATAGAGAAAATAAAAGAAGACAATAAAAATAAAAAAGAAGAAATAAATTTATCAAAGCTAAATGAAGAGATCAATCTTTTGTATGTTGCTGTAACAAGAAGCAGGAACATCATCCATATTCCTGAAGCACTGGTTCCAATTGGATTTCCGCCTTCTCCTCAAATTCATGTAATAAGGGCGCTCGCCGAAGACGAAAAGAAAAAAGCGGAAACTTCCCGCGGGCAAATTTTTTCACTTCAAAAGATGGACAAAAAAGAAGCTGCAAAAGAAAAAACATATTCAGTTGGGGAAGTAAGAAAGAAATATACAGTAGCCTATAAACCATGGACAGCGGAACTTGATGACGAGCTGACAATAATGTATTGCGAAGGTGTAAATGTGAAGGAGATAGCCGTGCATTTCGGGCGCTCGCCGGGGGCAATAAATTTAAGAATTAAAAAATTGGAATTGGCGGAAATTTATGGCTAGGGGTTGATCAAAACAATCAAAATCAGCCACAAAATATTTGCCCGAAATGAAAGTTATTCTTAATAAATTATTTAAAATATGATGCATGTTTTTTTCTTCCGGGTTTTTAATAAATCAAACTTCAATAAATTTGCTATTTTTACGTTTAATAGCTGATCACTCCAATTTATTATTTGATGAATACCCGGTTTTTTAAATTTATCCTTATTTGTATTTTTGCATTGACTGCTACCGGTACTTTATTTTCCCAAACTTCATACATCAATTATGGTAAATCATCCGGTAAATCTACTGAGCTACTTAGTAAGGTAGAAGATTCACTCAAAAAACAGTTTGAAGAAAAAAAGCTGCAATGGCCGCCCCGGGAATTATATGTCCGAAGTTTTAAATATGACCGGCAACTGGAGATATGGATAAAGGATGATGTAAAAGCCGTATTCAAATTGTTTAAAACGTATAAAGTTTGTATGCAAAGCGGCACCATGGGGCCCAAGCGAATGGAAGGCGATTACCAGGTACCGGAAGGCTTTTATTATATCAATGAATTTAATCCAAATAGCAACTATCATTTGGCCCTGGGATTGAATTACCCCAATGCATCCGATAAATTGCTCAGCGATTCTTTACGCCCCGGCAATAGTATTTATATTCATGGGAGCTGCGTATCCACCGGTTGTATCCCCATCACCGATTTCCCCATTGAAGAACTATATGTAATGGCAACGCAGGTGAAAGAACTCGGGCAGGATTTTATTCCGGTGCATGTATTTCCGGTAAGATATAATGTAAAAAAGTCTTCTGAATACCTTGCCCAGGCTACAAAAGAGAACCAGCCATTACAGGCTTTTACCACCACATTAAAAGGCGCTTTCGATTATTTTGAAGCAAAAAAGCAATTGCCTGTCATCCTCATTAATAAGAGGGGGCAATATATTATCAATTAGGTGCCGATGTCTGATTTTTTGATGTATGGTATCTGATTTTCTTAGATATCAATCAGCCTTTGAGTTTGTAAATATTGGTGCTGTTTTAAAATGATTTGAAAGAATTTCTTAAATTTTAATGATTTTAGAATATGCAAATGAAAGATTATTTAATAGATACTTTTAATTATAATGACGCTACCAATAAAAAATTGCTGGATAAGATCAGGCTGCTCAGTGACAATGCGGAAAGCATAAAGCTATTTAGTCATTTAATTAATTGCCAGTATAAATGGATGGCCAGGATCATGCAGGATCTGAACGTGACAAAGATGAGTTGGTGGGAACCCGTTTATGACCTCGACAAACTGGAAGAAGAATGGACCAAAAGCCTGGATCTTTGGATTGAATATATTACGGGGAAGAATGACGGGGAATTGTCAACAGAAGTCGCATTTGCTGGCTTTGACAACGCGCTTTGGGCCGCAACACCAAAAGATATCGCATTGCAATTGAATTATCATTCAATACATCACCGGGCACAAATACAAACAATGATCCGGCAACAGGGAATCGAGCCGGATTTTTTGGATTATATTGGAACAAGGTATAGAAAACTAAGTTGAAAGAATTTGTAAGACAGACCGACAACGTAAAAATCGTAATTGACGGCAGCCCTTTTGTATCAGCAATTTCTGTAACTGATTCATCATGAAAACAATAAAATAACACCCAGTTAATCGAACACCAATACTTCAGGCCCCTCGAAATTATACATCAGACATCTTTCAATAAAACCTGTATGGTTTCCGTGGTTTTTTGACTTAGCAATTGAATCCTTCCGGAAGTTAATTTTCGTATGATGTCTTCATTGTAATGCCGGATCGTTAGCAATACACAGTTTTTTTCTATCTGCACATCAAAAAATTCGCTTGCTGCCAGCGCAAGTTTTTCAATTTTTGCAGGGTTGTCATCCAGGCAGCAAAGCAGGCTAATGGCTCCATTCTGTGAAAGGTTGGGTCTTATTTTACTGTTCACAAATAGCTCATGCAGCTTACCCGCCAATACATCCTCTACAAAAGAAAAATCACGGGATTTTAACTGCATCAAAACCTGTTTATCCTTCAGCACGATTACAGGCGGCAGCTGGTGAACGGGCTGGTTACTGATGATGGTACCAGTCAATGCAGGTTTTAGAAAGCACCTTACATGTAACGGAATGCTCTTATTCTGCAATGGTTTGATCGTTTTAGGATGAATTACCTGTGCCCCGTAATATGCCATTTCAATTACTTCCGAATAACTCAGCCTGCTTATAAACTGCGCATCCGGAAATTGTTTGGGATCGGCATTCATTACGCCTTCCACATCTTTCCAGATGGTTTGGCTTTCCGCATCCAGCATGTTGGCAAAGATCGCGGCGCTAAAATCACTGCCCTCCCTGCCAAGAGTGGTGCTTTCATTTTCATCAGTAGCACCTATAAAGCCCTGTGTAATTATGATATCTGTTGTATCAAATAACGGCAAAATAATATCCTCCACCTTTTGTTGTGTAAAACCCCAGTCAATACCGGCATCCCTGAAATTATCATCGGTTCTTATAATATCCCTTACATCTATCCATTGGTTTTTGACCTCCACCCTGTTGAGGTAATTGCTTACGATAGCGGTGCTCAGCAATTCGCCACTGCATACAACCTGGTCGTAATAATAATCATAATCCCTTACCGGCTTATCATGGAGCAGCCATTCCACTTCAGTGAAAATATCCATTAACCCATGATCCGGCTGATTGGTTAATTGCCCGGATATGCCAATATGTTCTTCTTTTATCTGCTGAAAGAATAAAAGCGCTTCGGCTCTATCGCCCGAATAAAATGCATTGGCTACTTTTTCAAGTGCGTTGGTGATCTTACCCATTGCCGAAATAATGATCAGCAATTTTTCACTTTTGTAACCCCGGATAATGTCCGCAACGTTCTGAATTCTTGCTATGCTGTTGATACTAGCTCCGCCAAACTTAAAAACCTTCATTTAGTAAATTTAAAATTTAATAATACTGGTTAATTAAAAATGAAAAATGAAGAATTAAAAATGTTCTGGCATCAGGTCATTAATACTTCCATTCATATTTCTATATAGCTATTGGATTAACTTGAATAAAGACAATTTTTCATAAAAGATCAGGCAACAGTGGTGCATTAGCGACACAAATAAAAAAGGCTGACAGCATCAAAGAAATTTTTTAATCCTTCATTTTTAATTTTTAATTCTGTTCCTGCCATGTTTGATAATCTTACTACATTTGAGCCGCAAATCTAAATTCTAAATTCTGCAAACTGAAATTAAGTATGATTATTAATCGTAGGGTACAAACCCTGGATGAGTTTACGATTCAGCAATTGAGAGACTTTCCAAATGCTACGGGTGAACTTTCCGGGCTTTTGCGCGATATCGGCCTGGCATCCAAAAGGGTGAATGTAGAGGTAAATAAGGCGGGTTTGGTAGATATTTTGGGCGATGCAGGCAGTATTAACGTGCAGGGGGAAGATGTTAAGAAACTGGACATTTTTGCCAATAACCAGTTTGTGGGTGCACTGCGGCATGGTATTAGTTGTGCAGGCATCGGCAGTGAGGAACTGGACGATATTTTGGTTTTTGATGATGAGATCAGTAATAACAGCAAATACGTTTGCCTGTTTGATCCATTGGATGGCAGTGCGAATATCGATGTGAATGTTTCTATTGGTACCATTTTTAGCGTATTCAGGCGTATATCAGCTGTTGGCACTCCCGTAACTTTAGCAGATTTTTTGCAGCAGGGAGTAAAGCAGGTAGCCGCGGGTTATGTAATTTACGGCTCGTCCACTATTTTGGTATATGCCACCCGCAGGGGTGTAAATGGCTTTACTTTGGATCCTTCCATTGGTGAGTACACCCTGAGCCATCCGGATATTCAATGCCCTGCGGCGGGTAAAATTTATTCGGTTAACCATGGCAATTTTTTTCAATATGAGGAGAATATCAGGATGTATATTAATGTGTGCCAGCAAAAAAACGCGACTAACGGAGGCCCGTACACGCAGCGTTATATCGGTAGCATGGTAAGTGATGTGCATCGAAACCTTATAAAAGGGGGAATATTTATGTATCCTTCTATAAAAGACAAGCCAGGCGGCAAACTGAGGTTACTGTATGAATGCAATCCTTTTGCGTTTATTGTTGAGGTGGCAGGTGGCATGGCTACCGATGGTAAACAACGCATACTCGAAATACAACCTTCCGCACTGCATCAGCGCACACCTTTTTTTGTTGGCAGCAGGCTAATGATGGAAGAGTTGGAAACATTTATAAAAGAAGATAAATAGCAGGCATGCCGGAAATTATTGAATATGAATCGAAGTATGCAGTGGATTTTAAAAAGCTCAACCTGGAATGGCTGGATAAATATGGCTTAACGGAGGCCCCGGACCTGGTAATATTGGATGATCCTCAAAAAGAAATACTGGATACCGGCGGTTGTTTATATCTTGCCAGGGTGAACGATAAAATTGTTGGTTCCGCGGCATTGATCGCAGAAGGGGAAGGGAATTTTGAACTGGCTAAAATGGCGGTAATTCCTAATTTCCAGGGTATGGGCATCAGTAAATTGTTGATAGAAAAATGCCTGGAGCAGGCGAAAATACTAGCTGCAAAACGGATTTACCTGGTATCAAACAGCCAGTTAAAGACTGCATTATTGCTCTATGAAAAATATGGCTTCAGGCACGTAACTTTAGTCAACAGCCATTACCATACAGCAGATACGATGATGGAGCTGTCATTATGAACTTTAGCACAATTCCGGTATCAGCATTCACAAAAGATAATTATGCAAAACACGATCATCTCTGTAAAAAATTTAAAAAAGAATTACGGTTCGTTTGAAGCAGTTAAAGGGATCTCATTTGATGTATTTGAAGGAGAGATATTTGGTTTGCTGGGCCCCAATGGCGCAGGTAAATCAACCACTCTTGAAATTATGGAAACCCTGCGGCCAAAGACAAGCGGTGAAGTGATGGTGAACGGGTTAAATCTTGATAAGGAGCCAGACAGTATAAAAAAAATAATCGGCGTTCAGTTACAAACATCCGGCTTTTATCCCGGCCTGAATTTACTGGAGCTGATAGCATTGTTTTCGGGATTGTATAACCAGCCCGTAGCGCCAATGGAATTATTAAAACTGGTAAACCTTACCGATAAAGCAAAAAATAAATACAAGGAAATGAGTGGCGGCCAAAAGCAAAGGTTTTCAATTGCTACAACGCTTATCAATAAACCAAAAATTGTCTTCCTCGATGAGCCAACCACCGGTCTTGATCCGCAGGCGCGCAGAAATTTATGGGAACTGATCAAAGATATCAGGGAAAAAGGAACTACGGTGATCATTACCACGCATTATATGGATGAGGCTGAGCAATTATGCGACCGCATTGCCATCATGGATGAAGGCAGGATCATAGCTTTGGCATCGCCGGATAAAATGATCGACGACCTGGTGGCTACTGGTTTTGAAAAACCAAAACCCGTAAAATCGGCTAACCTCGAAGATGTTTTTATTAACCTCACCGGTAAAGAAATGAGAGACGAATAATTTTAAACATACATATTAAATCAAAACAAAAAGATGAAGCAGTTTTTTTTAGCAGTTATTGTATCGATGGTGGCAGGCGTAGCTTTACATGCGCAAACAAAGCCGAAATTAAAAGTAGTGAACCCGGCGGGAGTCATAGCAAAACCGGCAGCGGGGGTATTGAAAAATTTAACTGATTCTTTCAGTTATGCATTGGGAATGAATATCGCCAATAATTTAAAGCAACAGGGTATTGAAAAGATCAGTGATGCTGCCATGCAAAAAGGCCTTAATGATGTCTTTAAAAAGCAACCGTTTTTGCTAAACGAGCAACAGGCCAATGTGTGCATACAGCAAACGATACAGGCTACCATGGGCAAAAGAAATGAAGTTGTAAAAGCGAAAGGAGCGGCATTTTTAGCAGCCAATAAAAAAAAGCCAGGTGTGATAACCCTGCCGGATGGATTGCAATATGAAGTTTTAAAAAAAGGGGATGCCAGTTCAGCTACACCTAAACTGCAGGATACGTTTGTTGTACATTATGCGGGCACTTTGATCACCGGTGAAAAATTTGATAATTCATACGACAGGGGCGAGCCCCTTACCATGCCGGTTGCCGGTGTAGTAACTGGCTGGAAGGAAATATTGCAGCTGATGCATATAGGCGACAAATGGAAAGTGTTTATTCCAAGTGAATTGGGTTATGGCGAAAGAGGATCTGGTACTATTCCAGGTGGATCAACATTGATTTTTGAAATGGAACTTTTGGGTATTAAACCCGCGGCAGTACCAGCAGAACCAGGGCAAGCGGTACCGGATACATCAAAACAAAATTAATCATGGAAGACCTTCGTTATCCGATCGGTAAATATATACCACAACCATTTTCCGGCAAGCAATTGCAGGAATGGCTGATTGATATTACATTTTTACCGCAGCATTTGGAAAATGCAATACTAAATTTAGACGAGAGCCAGATCAATACACCTTACCGGCCGGAGGGATGGACCATTAAACAATTGGTGCACCATGTTGCTGATAGTCACATGAACGCATACATTCGTTTTAAACTGGGACTTACTGAAGATAACCCTGCCATCAAACCTTATGATGAAGGAGCATGGGCCAAATTAATTGATACACAAAATCTGCCAATCAATATTTCACTCACTTTGCTGCATGCATTGCATACAAGATGGGTTGAGGTATTAAAAGCCATTTCAACAAAAGATTGGAACCGGACCGTATATCATCCTGAACAAAAAAAGGAAATAACGCTCTGGCATTTGCTGGGTACTTATGCATGGCATAGCCGGCATCATGTGGCGCATATAACGGCATTGCGGGAAAGAATGAAGTGGTAGTAGATTGGTCAGAAGTTGAGAGGTTGAAAAGTTTGGAGGTTGAAAAGCTGGCATGTAAACGCTTAACTTCTCAACCCGTAACTTCTCAACCCGTAACTCTTCATACCGCCAACTTCTCAAACCATCAACAATCATCATGAACTGGAAAACACTCTCCTCGGAATACATTTCAAACCACCGGTATTTCACTGCGCGAAAAGATGTATGCGAAATGCCGGATGGCAAAATCATTGATGCATATTATGTAGTAGAATTACCGGTAACTGTTTGTGCATTGGCTATCACCGAAGAGGGGAAAGCCCTGATGATAAGGCAATACCGTCACCCGATAGCGGAAACTATCATAGAGTTGCCGGGAGGTTTTATAGATGAGGCGGAAGATCCCGTAAAAGCAGTTGGAAGAGAACTGCTTGAAGAAACCGGGTATCAATTTAATTTGATCGAATATGTAGGAAAGGTTGCGGCGAACCCGGGCGTATTGAGTGGTTATACTTATTTGTACCTGGCACATGGCGGAAAAAAAATTGCATCTCAAAGTTTAGATCACAACGAGGAAATTGAAGTGTTGCAGGTGCCATTGGAGGAAGTCAGGGCGATGCTGGCAAAAAATGAAATTGTACAGGCGCTGCATGTGAGTTGCTTATTGTACGCTTTTCAAAAATTGGATTCGGTGTCCCGGTAAGTTATTTATTTATTTTGCGTGGAAGTACTACTATAAATTTAGAAGTTCCCGATACTTTTTCCAGCACCGGGTTTGCAGAATGGCCTTTGTAATTGTGCGATTCAATATATTCTATTATCCGAGTAAATTCAGAACAGTCTAACGAAATTCATCGGGCATTTTTATAAAGGAAACATCATTTCAAATTCTGTTTTGTTGATAATCTTAAGTTTTCTGAACCGGGTTTCCCGGTGTTGTTTCCGGGATAAAATATGACTATCACCACTTGTTACAAAACCTGAATTTGTCTGTAGCGAAAGAACTATTATATAATGATCATCTTTATCCTCCGGTATATAATTTTTTATTGGATAAGTGTTAGTAAAATCAGTCGTGATTTCTTTTAGTAGCTTTAAGGCTTTTGGAATATTTACTTTATATTTTTGAATATGATCATAGTGCAATACAGTATTAAATTCATCAATGAGTTCATTACATGAAAAGACATCAATTTCATAAAAGCTAATGATATCAATAATTTTCTGTTGTTTGTTGGTAATAATCTGTTCCACTGTAGGTTGTTTCACTTTCTTGCTGTCATATTTGGCTATAGGTTTTTATTGACTTTAAGGTAATTAGTCAATCTTTTTTTTACCAATACCTGCTCCTGCTCTAACAGAGTTAATTTTTGCACCTCTTATAAAATTATGAACGGTATTACTCAATGTGAATGTTGTTGTCATTTTGCGAATGTTTTAACAAATTTAATATTTTTTTCATACCATATCAACTTGCATTGTAATGGTGTAAAAAATTCTGTATGATTATTTAATCCGGCGATTCGTCAGTTTACAACCGGTTATTTACTTCTCCTACAAGAAATACGCTTCCAAAAACAATGATCAAATCGTCCTGTCCGGATTGTTGTTTCGCTGCGCTGATCGCCTCATTTACATCATCAAATGAATTTCCCCTTAAGCCGTATTCCACAGCTTTTGCCTTTAGGTCACCCGTTGATAAAGCTCTCGGTATATGTGCGGCTGTAAAATAATAATATGCGTTTTTCGGCAGCAGGGATAAAATTTTTGAAACTTCTTTATCCTTCACCACGCCAATAACAAAATGCAGGTTGTTTTTCCCCGTTCCGTCGTTTACTGGTTGCCGGTAGTAAGCCGCCTGTTCGAGTACCTGCCTGATCCCGTCTTCGTTATGCGCCACATCCAAAACAACCAGGGGCTTTTCTGCTATCACATCCCATCTGCCTTGCAAACCGGTTAATTTTTTTACATTGGCCAGTGCAAATTTCTCCACTTCTTTTGTGATCATAAATCCTTGTTTTATTAATAAGGATTCCGCACACAAAAAGGTTCGCAGGTTTTTTGTTTGATATAGCCCATTCAGGTCGAGTGAAAAATTTTCTGTTTCATTGCGGCCGGTACTTTTTACATCGCATTGTAATTGCCGGGTAGTAGCATGAACATTAGAAATCTGGTATTCATCTTCAGCGAAATAAATAGGTGCATTACAAGCGGTTGCTTTATTTACAAATACAGCTTTTGTTTCATTGATATACTCACCGATTACCACCGGGATAGACGGCTTGATAATGCCCGCTTTTTCGAATGCTATCTTTTCCAGCGTATCTCCTAAAATATTCATATGGTCATAGCCGATATTGGTGATGATGGACAAAATGGGTGTAATGATATTCGTGCTATCCAGTCTGCCACCCAATCCTGTTTCAATAACGGCAATGTCTACCTGCCGCTGAGCAAAATAATCGAATGCCATTGCAACGGTTAATTCAAAAAATGAAGGTTGTATTTGTTCAGATAATATTTTGGTGCGTAGAACAAACTCAACAATAAAGCCTTCACTCACCATTTCACCATTTATTTTGATCCGTTCCCTGAAATCCTTCAGGTGAGGCGAGGTATACAACCCTGTTTTATAACCTGCCTGTTGCAGGCTGGCTGCCAGCATGTGGCTGGTACTGCCTTTGCCATTGGTGCCGGCAATATGAATGCTTTTAAATTTTTTTTCAGGATTGTCCAGGGCATTGCATAAAGCAATGGTGTTGTGCAGGTCTTCCTTGTAGGCGGCGGCACCGATACGACTAAACATTGGCAATTGCGCGTACAGGTAATCAATCGTTTGTTGGTAGGTCATGGGGAAGAAAAAAATCAGTTACCAAAAAGTATTTACTGCATACTTTGTAATGTTTTCATCTATAGTAACCAGGGTGAAATTTTTATTGATACATTGTGAAATAACTATTCTGTCAAACGGATCTCTGTGATGGTATGGCAATTAGGTTACTGTAGGTGTATCTTCAAACAAAATTGGCAATAGTATAAATCCATTAAGTTCAATTTGTTTACTTATCTCTGCAAATGGTGTTCTAAGTATTAATTTATTCAAACTTATTTTAATAGCTATTTCCCAAAGTGTAGCAATACTGATATAGTTGAGTGAATCTTCTGCCTCTATGAGCCACTTTGCCTTAGCAGAAAGTTCTTTAGCATCTTCAATAAACGAGATGAAAGTAAGGGAATCCAGTAGATTTCCATTACTGCATATATTCTTTAAAGTCGCTTAACGGTTCGTCAAAATCAGCAATTATTGAAAACATGCCTTTACCACTTCCTGCCTTAGCCTTATTTACAGTATTCTCTTCCTCCCTTTTTTCCAGAATGGCATCCACAAAAGCTTCCACATCCATTTTTTCTTTATAAGGAAGTGAAGATATTTTTTTATATAAGATGTGGTGGTCCATTTGTAGTTATTTTTACAAAAGTATCAAATTTAATTACTGCACATTAAAATTAAATTGTACTGATACGGTGCTTTCATCATTCGATTTGTCAAACTGTACATTTCTCAGGTATTGTATAATTGCATTGGCATAAGACTGTGCCCTTGTAGTAGAATTTTTGCCAAACCCTATAAAAGTACCGGTTCCGGATGGAGATACTTTTACAGTCGCATATACGGTCGCCTTTTCAAGGTCCCCGGTAAAAGAATAGTATTTAATTATTTTCCTGTTGCCAATAACCCTTGGTCCGCCGCTTCTTCCGCCAGGCGAATTGCCATAACTGTCGGGCTTACCCGATGGATCGCCTGCATCGCCTTTGCCTCCGGGCTTATTGCCCTGGTTACGATAGCCATTGTCTTCTGTTGCACCATTGCCGGTTCCATTACCAGGGCCATTATAAGTGATTTTGGGCTTCTGTGGTTTAGGTGATGGCGGCGCTACAACCGGCGAAGTATTATTTGTTTTTGCAGGTTTGGTAACCGGTTCCGTAGCAATATTATTTGTTTTTGGAGTTGGCTTTTCCGGCTTTGTTATCGGCGCAGCATCCTTCTCTGCATTTTCATCCGGTTGTATATCTTTGGCGGCCTCTTCTTTGGTGGCGGCTGCCTTTTGTGACTGAGCCTCCGCTTCCCGGGCAGGCGCTCTTTCACCTTTTATGAGGGGCTGCTTCTCGCCAAAGCCTTCTTTATTATTACCAAGGTTAATTTCGATCAGGTCCTGCGATAACGGAGGAACAGGCGGCAGAAGTATTGGCCAGGTAATAATAAAAGCCAATATCAATAATGCTGCACAGATAATAATGGTATATGTAAATGCCTTTTTATTTTTTTCTGCTTCAAATGTTGCCTGCATAGTTACATTATAAGTCATACCAAAGTTATTTGATTAAAAGCAAACGATGTAATACCATGCCAAAATATATAGTTGTTGTTAAAGCTTTAACAAAAAATTGCCGCCGGTTTATAGGTATCCGAAGAAAAAAAACAGTAACGCCTTATCCGTTTTTTGATGATCGCCCGACATAGCACAGTGTCATTTCATGTTGCATTTGGCTGCCTAATTTAGCAATTCAGCACATTAGCAAATCAACACATATGATTTAATCATTTCCTCAATTTTGTATTTGGCTGTTCAATTAGCACATTAGCACATCAGCACATTAGCACATTAACCGATCTTCCTGTAGATAAACATAGGAACTACCTTCATCAATTTCGCAATCAGCCACCATCTTTTTGTTATGTAGGCCCTCCGTTTCTTATTTGCAATGGCGGTGTAGATCTGCTGTGCGGCCTTACCGGGTGTTGCAGCCCAAAATTGTTTTTCGGATTTTGCCATATTGGTTTTTATAAATCCCGGCTGGATATCGGTAATATAAACGGGTAATTTTAACCGGCCGGCTTTCAAATAAAGCCCTTCCATATAGGTACTCATATAAGCTTTACTGGCACTATATGCAGGTGCAAAGCTGTTGCCCCTGTTGCTGGCTATTGAAGAAGTGGCGGCGATCTGCCCCTTACCTTCGGATACGAAATAATTAAAAGCGAAATTCACTATTTCCACAAACCCATTCACATTTATTTGAGTGGTGTTTTTATCTATCTCCCAATCCAGTTTGCCGGAAGGCTCACCATAACCGCTGTTGTATACCAGCAGGTCAAGCCCACCGAGTTGCTGTATTAAATTTTTAATGCAGGCAATATTGTTTTGGCCGGTTACATCAAAGCAATCGATGACAACATTACCAGGGAACTCCTGTTGTAAACTGTCAAGCAACGTTTTTCTTCTGCCTGTACCGCCTACCAGCCAATTGTTTTGGGCGTACAACACTGCCAAAGCCCTGCCAATGCCCGAAGTGGCGCCAATGATGATAACCTTTTTCATTTGTCAGGATTTAAAAAATATATCATAGCCAAAGCGAATAATCGTTCCCGTTATAATAACCAGGAAAAATATCCTGATAAATGCATTACCCTTTAAAATGGCAAGCCTGGCGCCCAGCATTGAGCCTGTAAAATTACAAATTGCCATAGGTATGGCATATTGAAAAAGAATATGGCCGCTTCCGCCAAAGAAAATAATGGATCCCATATTGGTTGACAGGTTCACAAATTTTGCATGCGCGCTTGCTTTCAGGAAATCAAAGCCAAGTACACTTATAAAAAATAAAACCAAAAAGCTGCCCGCTCCGGGCCCGATAAATCCATCGTAAAATCCAATCAGCAATGCAAACAGCCCGGCATACAGCCATTCATTTTTTTTGGTATGCTTTTTTAAAGATGCAATCCCAAAATCTTTTTTTGTCCAGGTGTAAATGGCAACAATGATCAGCATTGCGAAGATCACCGGCTTCATAAAAGAATTGCTTACGATCGATACTGTTTTGGAGCCTGCATAAGCGGCAACCAGTGCGATGCTGCACATGATGGCCATTAATTTCCATCGCAACTTTACTATCCTCGCAAATTGCATTGCTGCCATGGAGGTACCTAAAAATGAAGGGATCTTGGTAGTTCCTAATAAAGTAGCCACCGGGTATTTGGGCAAAATAATTAAAATCGCCGGTGTTTGAATTAAGCCCCCGCCTCCAACAATGGCATCAATAAAACCGGCGGCAAACGCGGCTATGCACAGCAAAATAATTCCCTGCGGCATCATTTATTATAATTTCTTTCACCAAATAATAAACTACCGATGCGTACCATATTGCTGCCTTCTTCCAAAGCAATCGTATAATCACCACTCATCCCCATACTTAAAATGGATAACCGCGCATTAGAATCAAACAAAGATTTTAAATGAACAAACTCGCCTCTCACAAGATCTTTGTCATCACTAAATGAAGCCATTCCCATCAGGCCGGCAATAATTACATTTTTCAATTCGCCTGATCCGTTCGCTATCGGATCGCCCAATAATTGTCCAACCTCGGCATCATTAAATCCAAATTTCGTTTCTTCAGTTGCAATATGCACCTGTAGTAAACAATCAATTACCCGGTTGTTTTTGGCACCCTGTTTATTGATCTCATTTAACAGCCCGGAGCTATCCACACCATGAATCAAGTGCACAAAAGGAGTGATGTATTTTGCTTTATTGCTTTGAAGGTGTCCAATAAAGTGCCATCGGATATCCTTTGGCAATACTGCTTCTTTATCCACCAGTTCCTGCACATAATTTTCTCCGAAATCACGCTGTCCAAGGTCATACAATGCCAGTATATCTTCAATGGGTTTGGTTTTGGATACAGCAACCAATACGGCCTTACCATTTAATCCGGCAAGCAATGATTTATATTTTTCGAAGTTAATAGCCATTGTTGGTTGGTTGTTGTGGGTTGAGCGTTGATCGTTGATGCTTGGTGGTTGATCGTTTTTGTTGGTTGATAGTTGGTTGTTGATCGTTACGGTTCGAAGTTGGTTAGTGTTTGATGTATAATTATTTACCGTTGCATATAAAGATAGTCGCAGGTTAAAACCGACATGAACGAATTAAAAATTATTTCATTTAAAACGTTCACCCATTATATAGCAATTGACTAATATGAACTTTAGCAGTCCACCAACGACCAACGATCAACCACCAACGATCAACTACTTCAAAATACTCCTGCTAATCACAATCCTCTGCACCTCACTCGTGCCTTCATATATTTGCGTGATCTTGGCATCCCGCATCATCCTTTCTACATGGTATTCTTTTACAAAGCCATAGCCGCCGTGTATTTGAACCGCTTCCGTGGCCGTCCACATGGCCGTTTCCGATGCGTACACTTTTGCCATGCTTCCACTAATGGTATAGTCCAGGTGCT
The DNA here is from genome assembly GCA_040007015.1 of Ferruginibacter sp. Classification (GTDB taxonomy): domain Bacteria; phylum Bacteroidota; class Bacteroidia; order Chitinophagales; family Chitinophagaceae; genus Ferruginibacter. The sequence continues at coordinate 27,817 of JBDTVX010000004.1, forward strand.
CATCCTTTTCCCATGCCGCTTTTAAGCAAAGTAACCTGGCGCATTCTATTTTGGTAGCCATATCCGCCAGCTTAAATTGTATGATCTGGTGGTGCATGATCTCTTTACCAAATGCTTTGCGTTGCTTGCTGTATGCCAATGACCGTTCATAAGCGCCACCCGCGATGCCCAATGCCTGCGATGCTATGCCGATGCGCCCGCCCGCCAGTGTTTTCATAGCAAACTTAAAGCCGAAGCCGTCTTCCCCGATTCGGTTTTCACGCGGCACTTTTACATCATTCAATAAAATGGTATGCGTATCACTGCCACGGATACCCAGCTTATTTTCCTTGGCGCCAACTACTACCCCGGGCCAGCTTTTTTCCACTATAAATGCATTGATACCACGGCTTCCTTTACCGGCATCTGTTTGCGCGATCACTAAATATATGCTGGCGCTGCTGCCATTCGTTATCCAGTTCTTAGTGCCATTCAATAAGTAGTGATCTCCCTTATCTTCCGCCGTAGTTTGTTGGGAAGTTGCATCACTGCCGGCTTCCGGTTCACTGAGCAGGAAAGCGCCGATATGTAATTCACCATCTTTTTTACCCTGGGCCAATGGTACCAGGTATTTTTGTTTCTGATCCTCACTGCCATATTCCTGCAGGCCATAGCATACGAGGCTGTTATTAACGCTCATGCACACACTTACACTGGCGTCCACTTTGCTGATCTCTTCCATCGCCAGTACATAGCTGATCGTATCCATTCCGCTGCCACCATATTCGGGCCTTACCATCATCCCCATAAAACCAAGATCAGCCAGTTTTTCAATTTGTTCGCGGGGGAATTTTTGTAGTTCATCTCTTTCAATTACGCCGGGCAGACACTCCGAGACCGCAAAATCCCGGGCTGCTTTTTGAATCATCAGGTGTTCTTCAGAAAGTTGAAACTGCATGGCAATAATTTTAATTTGTGATGCAAAAATAAGGTTTCAAAACTAATGGGTGTTAGTTAGTTTGTTTTTTGGTTTACCCCCAGGAGGTGACACCTTTTTAAAAGGTGTCACCCCTTGCGGGTAAAATATCTGCCGCAAATCCATTGCTAACTACTTTAGTATCCTTATATTTGATACCCGATGTATGCAATTGTAGACATAGAAACAACCGGCGGTTATGCCTCCGCTCATGGGATCACGGAAATTGCCGTATACATACACGACGGCAAAAGAATGGTGAAACATTTTGAAACCCTTATCAATCCCCAACAAAACATCCCCAGGTATATTACGGCGCTTACCGGCATTGATAATTTGATGGTAGCAACCGCCCCTGCATTTACAGAAATCGCGGAAGTATTATTTGAATTACTAAATGATAAGATCTTTATTGCGCACAATGTAAATTTCGACTATTCATTTGTAAAGCATCATTTAAGAGCCGCGGGGTTTGAGTTAACCGCAAGGAAATTATGTACGGTACGTTTGGGGCGAAAAGTATTTCCCGGCCTGCCATCGTATAGTTTGGGAAATCTTTGCCGCTCCCTGCAATTGCCCATCGACAACAGGCATAGGGCGGGAGGCGATGCGAAGGCCACCGTAAAATTATTTGAACATTGTATTGCCAATGGGGGGGATATACATATTGAACAAATGCTTAAAAAGACTTCTGCTGAACAGTGGCTGCCTTTGCATTTAACCAAGGCAGATATCCTGCAGCTTCCCCCAGGTCCGGGCGTTTATTATTTTCATGATGTAAAAAATAAAATTATTTATGTAGGCAAGGCCATCAATATTAAGAAAAGGGTCAGCAGCCATTTTACACACAATGATGCCCAAAGAAAACGACAGAATTTTTTACGAACCGTCTGTAAAGTAACGTTTAAAGAATGTGCCACCGAACTGGAAGCCATTGTACTTGAAAGTACGGAGATCAAAAGATTGTGGCCCAAATATAATTATAGCCAGAAACAGCCTTCACAAAGGTTCGCCTTGTATATGTTTGAGGATAATCGCGGTTATCTTCGTTTGGCGATTGATAAAAAGAAAAAAAATATCCCTCAATTATATAGTTTTAATTTATTGCATGAGGGCCTGGTGATGCTAAAAAAAATAGTGGAAGAATTCGGGTTGCATGAAAAATTATGTTTTATAGATAAGACGCCTTTTACCGGCAATGATAATGCATCTTTAGAATCCCCGGCTGACTATAATGAGAAAATAAAAAAAGCGATTAAAGCGCTGGAGGAAAAATTACCAACCTTTGCAGTATTGGATAAGGGGATAAAAAAAGAAGAGATGCTTTGCCTGCTTATAGAAAGAGGGAGTTTTTGGGGAATGGGCTATTTACCTTCCTCCATGCTGGTTACCTGTTCGGCTGACTTAAAAAGCCTGCTGGTTCCTTACGCGGATAATGACACTATTCGAAATAGCATTTATACTTTTATAGAACAAAACCCCGGAAAAAGGGTTGCACTCAAATTGTAATATTTATTGAATATGAATAAGGGATGTCAAACTTTTTTTTATTGGATGTTTAATACCCTTTGATTGATTGCGACATAATTGCCTCATAGATAGCTTATTTACACAATGGTAAGCGAATAAAAAACCTGTTCATTCTGGAATTGCTAATTATGCAATTAATGACCGCTGCAGCAAAGGGGCTCCTTCAGCCAATAATCACACGGGCCAGTGTAGGATTTTTTTGTTTCGATACACAGTATTACATTCGCTTCCCTATTTTAAAAAATTATAAAATCATGTCTGCATTCATACAACCCATCGCACAAAAATTAAATATAAAATTACAGCAGGTAGAAGTTGTATTAAATTTACTGGAAGAAGGCGCCACCATTCCTTTTATTGCACGTTACCGAAAAGATAAAACGGGCGCACTGGATGAAGTGCAGATCGGGCACATACAGGATGAGGCCAAATTTTTAAAAGAGTTTACAGAACGAAAAGCTTTTATAGAAAAGACCATAACCGAACAAGGCAAAATGACCGATGCTTTGCTGGGTAAGATCAATAAAACCAGCACGATGGCTGAATTAGAAGATATATACCTGCCCTTTAAACCAAAAAGAAAAACAAGGGCACAAACGGCGAGGGAAAACGGCCTGGAACCGCTTGCAAATTTATTACTGGAACAAGGGGAGACCGACCTGCTAAAAGAAGCAGCAAAATTTGTAAACGAAAAAGTGGCTGATACGGAAGCTGCGTTACAAGGCGCCAGGGATATCATCGCAGAATTGGTCAATGAAGAAGCGCAGGTAAGGGCAAAATTGCGCAAACTATTTGAAACGCATGCCACCCTGCAAAGTAAAGTCGTAACTGAAAAAGAAGCAGCGGGGATCAAGTACAAGGATTATTTCGAATTTTCTGAGCTGATTTCCAAAACGCCTTCTCACAGGATACTGGCTGTGTTGAGGGGTTTTTTGGAAGGCTTTTTGCGCATTGAAATTTCGCCTTCCGAAGAGCTGGCATTGGAAATGGTGGAGGGCATGTTTGTAAAAGATATGAACCCTTCCAGCGCCCAAATTCGGAAAGCGGTAAAAGATGCGTACCGGAGATTATTGCAACCCAGTCTTGAATCGGAATTCAGAACGGCATTGAAAGCAAAGGCGGACGAAGATGCGATCAATGTTTTTGCCGAAAATTTACGCCAGTTATTATTAAGTTCTCCTTTGGGTAGTAAAAGAATACTTGCAATCGATCCCGGCTACCGAACCGGTTGTAAAGTAGTATGCCTGGATGAAAAAGGCGATCTGCAAAAAACAGATCTCATCTTTCCGCACGAGCACAACAGGGTAGCCGCAGAAGAAATAAAAATTAAAAATTTAGTACAACAGTATGGTATAGAAATATTCGCCATTGGCGATGGCACCGCCGGAAGGGAAACAGAGCAGTTTATCAAAAGGCTGAATTTGGGTTTGCCGGTATTTTTAGTAAATGAAGACGGGGCTTCCATTTATTCCGCTTCAGAAATAGCAAGGGAGGAATTTCCAAATGAGGATATTACGGTGCGGGGCGCCGTAAGTATCGGGCGCAGGTTGATGGATCCGCTGGCGGAACTGGTAAAGCTTGATCCAAAAAGTATTGGTGTTGGGCAGTACCAGCATGACGTAAACCAGTTCAGGTTGAAGGAGCGTTTAGACGCCACCGTTATTAGCTGTGTAAATAATGTAGGCGTCAATTTAAATACGGCCAGTAAGCATTTGCTGAGTTATGTAAGCGGCATTGGAAGTACGCTGGCAGATAATATCATCAGGTACAGGAACGAAACAGGCAAGTTCAGCAGTCGCAGGCAATTATTAAAAGTGCCCCGCCTGGGAGCTAAGGCCTATGAGCAGTGTGCAGGTTTTTTGCGTATCAAGGAGGGGGACCATCCGCTGGATCAAAGCGCTGTACATCCGGAAGCTTATCCCGTGGTGGAAGCAATGGCACAGGACCTGGGAGTAGAGGTAAAAACCCTGGTAGGAAAAACGGAATTATTAAAAACCGTGGATGCCAAAAAATATATTACGGAGCAAATTGGCGAACTAACGATAAAGGATATCCTAAATGAACTAAAAAAGCCCGGGCTTGATCCAAGGAGTGAAGCGCAGGTATTTGAATTCGCCAATATTTTTAGTATGGATGATGTGAAAGTGGGTATGGAAGTACCCGGTGTTGTTACCAATATCACCAGGTTTGGCGCCTTTATTGATATTGGTGTAAAGCAGGATGGCCTGGTGCATGTATCAGAAATTTCACATACATACATTACAGATCCGAACGAGGTATTGAAGCTGAATCAAAAAGTAAATGTAAAAGTGCTGGAAGTAGACACCGCCAGGAAAAGGATCGCATTGTCAATTAAACAAACACTGGAGGCCCCTGCAAAAAAACAATTTGCCGGCAATCAGCATGGCGGCCGGCAAGCTGGTCAAAATACGCATAATACCAAAAAGGTTGTTACAGAATTACCCATGAATGATGCACTGGCAGCTTTGAAACAGAAGTTTGGGCGGTAAGACCCTGTTACCCCGGTCGGCACCGAAGGTCAGACCGGGATATCCGGGTCTTACCGGATAGCTGGGGGTAGCAATGGTAGCATCCACCCTCCCGGTCTGACCTTCGGTGCCGACCGGGGATAAAAATAATTTTCTTCAATATTCCATATTTTTTTATACCCAAAATGTGCAAAAACTCCGCCTTATTGATGCAACTCAATCCCATCAAAGGTTTCAACCGATATTAACAAATTGTGTTACTAACTTTTCCCGCTTCAAAGCTAAAAGCAAGTGTAGTATTGCAATAGTTCTTGTAAATATTTTTCAGGCATCAAAACATATATAAAAATTGATGGGGAACCATGCGAAATTCATGGACTGTTGCGCAACTGTAAGTATCACTATTGATTAATAAATAACCTATGCCGGCAGGTGGCCGTGCAGGTTATGTTACAAGCCAGATTACCAGCCTGAACAATCAAGTGCAGCATCTTCGCAATAAAGATAATGTCACTCAATAGTTTTACCCACAATCAACTCCGGGTTTACTGTCGGTGGTCTTCTTTAATTGCTTTTACATAAACAAATAGAACGATTATCATTATGCCAGGCAGCAACGAATTACTTTTAAGAGAAAACAAGGACCGGTTTGTGATCCTTCCGATCAATTATCCCAAAGTATGGGAAATGTATAAAAAACATGAAGCAAGTTTCTGGACGGCGGAGGAAATAGATCTAAGCAGCGATCAAAAAGATTGGGATGGTTTAAATGATGGCGAGCGTCATTTTATTTCCCACATACTGGCATTTTTCGCAGCCAGTGATGGCATCGTGAATGAGAACCTGGCGGTTAATTTTATGAGTGAAGTGCAGTTGCCGGAAGCCAGGTGTTTTTATGGTTTCCAGATCATGATGGAAAATATCCATTCTGAAACCTATGCCTTATTGATAGATAATTATATTAAAGATCCAAAGGAAAAGCAACGATTGTTCCATGCCATCGATACCGTACCTGCCGTAAAGAAAAAAGCGGAATGGGCCCTGCGCTGGATCGACCAGGGAAATTTTGCCGAACGCCTCGTAGCATTTGCAGCAGTTGAAGGCATTTTCTTCAGTGGTAGTTTTTGCTCTATTTTTTGGATGAAGAAAAGAGGATTAATGCCGGGATTAACTTTCAGTAACGAGTTGATCAGCCGCGACGAAGGCCTGCATTGTGAATTTGCCTGTTTGCTATACAGCATGCTGGAAACCAAACTAACAAAAGATGCCGTATTTGAAATAATTGCGGATGCGGTAAAAATTGAAAAAGAATTTGTAACAGAAGCATTACCGGTAGCATTGATCGGTATGAACGCTAAGCTGATGCAGCAATATATTGAATTTGTAGCCGACCGGTGGCTCGCAGAATTAGGATATCCCAAAATGTTTAATGCCACGAACCCATTCGATTTTATGGAAATGATCTCCCTGCAGGGTAAAACCAACTTCTTTGAAAAAAGAGTGGGGGATTACCAAAAAGCAGGCGTGATGGGCACAAAGGAATCGCAGGCTTTCACTCTCGAGGAAGACTTTTAAAAAGTAATTAACACCTGTGGATATGATTAGGATGCAGGACTGCATTTTAATCATTAGCTTTTGTGTTGATTTGAATATGTCTCAATTCAATGCAGGCAGTTTTTAATTTTCACATTGAGCAATTTTCACATTTTCATATTTTTAAATTAGAATTAAAGTTTAGCAGCTATGTATGTAATTAAAAGAAATGGTAAAAATGAAACCATCAAATTTGACAAAGTAACCGCACGTATTGAAAAGTTATCCTACAGTTTAAGCCCCCTGGTAAATGCTATTGATGTTGCCAAAAAAGTAATTGAAGGAATTTACGACGGCGTACCTACAACAGAGCTGGATAACCTTGCTGCTGAAACGGCCGCATCTCTGGCAACCAGGCACCCTGATTACGCTGTTTTAGCGTCAAGGATCGCGGTAAGTAACCTCCATAAAAACACCATCAAATCTTTTTCGGAAACGATGCGGAAAATGTATTGGTATGTAGATCAATCGAACGGTAAAAAGTCACCGTTGCTTGATGACGACGTTTGGCAGGTGATTGAAGACAATGCAGAAGTGCTGGACAGTACCATCATATACGACCGTGATTTTGCGTTTGATTATTTCGGTTTTAAAACGCTGGAAAAATCATACCTCCTGAAGATAGATGGTAAAATTGTTGAACGCCCGCAACACATGTATATGCGGGTGGCATTGGGCATTCACAAAGCCGATATTGAAAGCGTTATTAAAACCTACCATCTTTTAAGTGAGCGTTGGTTTACCCATGCTACTCCTACCTTGTTTAATGCCGGTACACCCAAGGCGCAAATGAGCAGTTGCTTTTTACTAACCATGAAGGAAGATAGCATTGATGGTATTTATGATACTTTAAAGCAGACCGCTAAGATATCTCAAAGTGCCGGTGGTATTGGTTTGGCAATACACGATATCCGTGCAACAGGAAGTTATATCGGTGGCACCAACGGTACCAGCAATGGTATTGTGCCTATGCTGAGGGTGTTTAATGATACCGCCCGTTATGTAGACCAGGGAGGAGGTAAACGCAAAGGCGCTTTTGCTATTTATTTAGAGCCATGGCATGCGGATGTATTTTCTTTCCTTGACCTGAGAAAAAATCATGGTAAGGAAGAAATGCGTGCAAGGGATCTCTTTTTTGCATTATGGATCTGCGACCTGTTTATGAAAAGGGTGGAAGCAAATGGCGAGTGGAGTTTATTTTGTCCGAATGAAGCCCCGGGCCTTAGTGATTGTTTTGGAGAAGCATTTGAAACCCTGTACACTCAATACGAAGCAGAAGGAAGGGCAAGAAAAACCATTAAGGCGCAGGAACTTTGGTTTGCCATTTTAGAATCGCAGATCGAAACAGGTACGCCCTATATGTTGTATAAAGATGCTGCCAACAGCAAGAGCAACCAGCAAAACCTGGGCACAATAAAAAGCAGTAATCTCTGCACGGAGATCATAGAATATACCAGTCCGGATGAAGTGGCGGTTTGTAACCTCGCTTCTATTGCGTTGCCGCGTTTTGTTATCAATGGAAGTTTCGATCAGCAGAAATTGTACGAGGTAACTTACCAGGCTGTCATTAACCTCAATAAAATAATTGATAATAACTATTACCCGGTTGAAGAAGCCAGGCATTCCAACCTGCGCCACCGGCCGATTGGCTTGGGTGTGCAGGGATTGGCCGATGCATTTATTTTATTACGCCTGCCTTTTGAAAGTGATCTTGCAAAACTCCTCAATAGAAATATTTTTGAAACCATCTACTTTGCGGCCATGACAGCCAGCAAGGATCTGGCGATTAAAGAAGGCGCTTACGAAACCTTCCAGGGTTCACCGTTATCGAAGGGTATTTTCCAGTTTGATATGTGGAACGTGAAACCCTCCACCCGCTGGGATTGGGATAGCTTAAGAAAAGAAGTAATGCAGCATGGAGTAAGAAACAGTTTGCTGGTAGCACCGATGCCTACCGCGTCTACTTCGCAAATACTGGGTAACAATGAATGCTTTGAACCATACACTTCCAACATCTATTCAAGGCGTGTGCTGAGCGGCGAGTTTATTATCGTAAACAAACATTTGCTGAAAGACCTGGTGGGGTTGGGTTTGTGGAACAATGACATGAAGAACAGGATCATCGCCGCCAACGGTTCTATTCAAAAAATAGTGGAGATACCTGCCGGCATAAAAGAGCTGTACAAAACAGTTTGGGAAATCAAGCAACGTAATTTGATTGATATGGCTGCCGACAGGGGAGCATTTATTTGCCAGTCACAATCACTGAATTTATTTGTAGATAGCCCTACCGCGTCTAAACTAACATCCATGCATTTTTATGGCTGGAAAAAAGGACTAAAGACCGGCATGTATTATTTACGTACACAGGCTGCCACACAAGCTGTACAGTTTACCATTGAAAAACAAGGCAGTGAAGAAATGTCGCCGGTAATTCCGCAAATTGGGGTAGCCGAAGCCGTTAGTAACAATAATGTGGAAGGAATCGATGCTGATTTTACCGGTCCCACCTGCAGTATGGAAGCAGGTTGTGTAAGTTGCGGTTCTTAATTGACAGGGAAAATAGTTATAACGCAGGCAATTTGTATTGCCTGCATTTTTTATATAACCATTGAAATAAAATCAGCCCCATCCAGGCCCCCTTTTTCTGCCCGGTTTCTCCAGGCTTTTTCATCAGGGTTAGCAGGTGTTAAATTTTTTGTTAAGGGTTCCTGGATGATATCATGGGGGTGTAGTTCCATTAGGCATTCGTTATGATGAATGACAAACCTCACTTTAACAATAGTCTTGGAAATGCCAAAATGAAACAAAACAGACGTGTTAACTTTATATAAATAAATGACGCATGAAAATAAAAACACACAGTTGTTTACGATTATTAGTGACAACATTTTTATTGTTGGCTCTTACTATTACATCATCTGACGCACAAATAAAAGCACTTGTTGTAAACACCCATGCTGGCCTTGTTTCAGGTACCATAAATAAAGACGGTGATATTCATATTTTTAAAGGTATTCCTTTTGCCGCACCTCCCGTTGGTGACTTAAGATGGAAAGCACCACAGCCTTTGCCAGGCTGGAGCAGTGTAAAAAAGTGCAGCACGTTCAGCGCAAGTCCCATGCAAGGGTTGCCTACGCCATTTATGATGTGGAGTAAAGAATATTTAATTCCAGCGGAACCAATCAGTGAAGATTGCCTTTACCTGAATATCTGGACGGGCTCAACTTCAACTAAAAAGCCTGTGCTTGTGTGGATTTACGGTGGAGGATTCACGAGCGGTGGCAGCGCTGCACCGATTTACGATGGTGAAGCAATGGCCAAAAAAGGAATTGTGTTTGTGAGCATCAATTATCGTGTGGGTATCTTTGGTTTTTTTGCGCATCCTGATCTTACAAAAGAATCTCCGGATCATGCATCCGGCAACTATGGCTTGTTGGACCAGGTAGCAGCTTTAACCTGGGTAAAACAAAACATTGCAGCCTTCGGTGGAGATACTAACAATGTAACCATTGCAGGCCAGTCCGCAGGCTCCATGAGTGTAAATTGTTTAGTGGCCTCACCTCTTGCAAAAGGCTTGTTCAATAAGGCAATTGCAGAAAGCGGCGCCAGTTTTCTAAATGGCAACCTGGGAAATACAACATTGAAAATGGCAGAACAGGAAGGGGTTAAAACGGCTTCATCAATACATGCAAATTCAATTAAAGATTTAAGAAAACTGCCCGCAGCCGATTTAATGAAAGCCCAATCCATGAGCCGTCCCGTGATAGATGGATATGTATTGCCACAATCCATAGCGGAAATCTTTGCTTCGAAAAAAGAAAACAAGGTCGCTTTATTGACAGGTTGGAACGAGGATGAAGGCTTTGTGTTTGGACCCCCAAAAAATGCGGAAGAATTTAAAAAACAAATGGCGCAACAGTACGGAAGCGACCTGGAAACATATTTAAAGTATTATCCTGCAACAAACGATTCTGTCGCGGCCTTATCCCAAACCTACCTGTCGCGGGATATGATATTTGGGGTACAAAATTATACCTGGGCAAACGTAGCCAGCGGACAGGGAAGCAAGGTTTATGTATATCGGTTCACGCGCAAATTGCCTGCAGCAAACGACTCGCGAAAATTTGGCGCATTTCATACGGGCGAGGTGCCTTATGCGTATGACAATTTAAAATTTGTAAATCGTCCATGGGAAAAAACGGATCATGATTTAGCACAGGCGATGTCGGCTTTTTGGATAAACTTTATAAAAAAAGGCGATCCAAACGGTGACCATCTCCCTGGATGGAAGCCGTACAACACAAAAGATAAAGAAATAATGATGCTTGGAGAGAAACAATATTTACAACCAATGAAGGATTTTGAACGGCTTGATTTTATTTCTGTTAAAATGAAGTCTAAATAAATATTGATTTAAATGATGTCAGCAATGCAAACCTAAAGGACTGCTCATCCCGCCCAATAAATTTTAGATCAATACCTTTCCCGCCTTGAATGTTTTTTCATACACTTCATCACCCAATTTGTAATAAGTAAGTGAAAACACGTCATATAAATCCTGAAATTACCGGGGGAAAGGCATTGTAAAAACTTTGAAGCGATAACAAAAAAGAAAACTATTTTTGACGTGTCGGAACAGGTCTTAAATAATAGGTTGCAAATTTCATTTTCAATTTTTATCATTGTTCATAAAAAATTACTCCACATGACAAACAGAAGAAGTTTTTTACAGCAATCAGGCACATTAGCCCTGGCAAGCTTATTATTGCCCCGGCTTGGTCGCGCTAATAATTTTTTTGACAGTAAAGCTACCATGCCCATCGGCCTTCAATTATACACGCTGGGCAATTTAATGACAACCGATGCAAAAGGAACCTTACAGAAGTTAGCTGCCATCGGTTATAAAGAATTGGAAAGCGCGGGATCGCAAAAGGGGAATTTTTACGGTTATACTCCAAAAGAATTTGCCGCTATGGTAAAAGATGCAGGTATGACCTGGCGTTCTGCGCATGTGGGTGGCGCCCCCTTTACGATGGATCAAATTATGAAGATGGCTAAAACGGCCGAAGATTCTGCGAGGATAAAAAAGATGGAACCGATGTTCAAAAACAGCGCTAAAATTCCGAATCTAAAAGAGAATTACCAACAGCTTGCTGATGATGCGGCTGAAGGCGGAATAGGTTATTTAGTATGTTCAAGTATTCCTGTAAGCAATATGGATGAAATAAAAACGGCTGTGGATGTTTTCACCAAAACCGGCGAAGCCTGCAAAAAGAACGGCGTTCAGTTTGCCTATCATAATCACCAGACAGAATTTGATGAAATTGAAGGTAATCGTCCTTTTGATTATATTCTCAATAATACAGATAAGGACCTGGTTAAAATGGAACTTGATCTTGCGTGGGCAACCAAGGCAAAGCAGGACCCGGTTGAATTATTTAAACTACACCCCGGTCGTTATCCATTGTGGCATGTGAAAGACCTGGATAAAACCACCATGAATCCCGCAGAAGTAGGAACAGGTGTTGTTGATTTCAAACGAATTTTCGACAATGCTAAACTATCCGGAATGAAATACTTTTTTGTAGAGCAGGATGGAGCTCCGCAACCACTTCAAAATGTTACTAATAGTTATAACTACCTGGATAAATTGTTACACATTTAGCGGGATAAACCTTCAGTTACGGAACTAGCCGCTGGTTATGAACAGGTGTGAATCAAAAATCGGTTACATTAAAAAAAGGCTACACCATGAGCACTGATCAACCTGGCAAGCTACAGGCCATTTTAAGAATTCTCCTGGGTTTATTTATGGTTCAGGCTGCTATTGGGCATCTCACTTTTTTACGGGTCGAATTTCAGGCCCAGGTTCCAAATTGGATACCAATGAGTAAAGACCTGGTGGTGATCTTATCCGGCATGATCGAATTAGGATTGGGACTGGGAATGATTTTTTGGAAAAAAGAAAGAGCCAGGGTTGGCATTGCATTGGCATTGTTTTATATTTTGATTTTCCCCGGAAATATTGCTCAATATATTAATCGGGTAAATGCGTTTGGGCTAAATACGGATCAGGCGAGATTAATCCGCCTATTTTTTCAGCCAGTATTGATAGTGTGGGCATTGTGGTCTGCAGGCGCCCTAAAATTAATTTTCAGAAAGAGGGCATGAATGCATTGAATAAATACAAATGTTTTTGAGAGATGAATTTCTTTTCAGTCCTCCTGTTCTAAAATTTGTGCCGGTGATTTTATGAAGGGCAGGTAATTTTTGCGGTTAAGGATGATACTTCACAAAGGACAAAATCGTGATCCGATAGCAATCGGATTGACGTCTCGGCGGGGGTTTCGCCGTATACTATTTAAATTGGCAGGAATAAAAATTCGAAAAAGATACTGTTCAGACATTCACATCAAACGGCAATGATTCCCGAAAGGCCAATACTCCCTGATCTGGCCAATTTTATGGATTTTTGTTATCTGCCCAGGGTATTTTCAAAATTTTGAACAATGTTATAAAATGTAAGCGCCTGTGAATCTGTTAAGCCATTTCCTAGAGTTGCCAATGCACATTCTTTCTGTCCCGGATGCATCGTTATTCTCGATTTACCAACTAAAAATGTAAGATTTGTAAAACTGTTTGCTGGCGGCGATCCTTTTGAACTAACTACCACACCATTCCTATACCTGGTAACGTTTGTGGCAGAGGATGAAAGCATAAACAACCCTGTTGTATTTGCAGAAAAAATATGTTGACTAAAACCAAACCATTCAGAATTATCAGAAGCATTGGAATATATAGACAATTCATTATATGGCGGCCCTCCATCTGTACATCCTATATCATAACCTGATATATTGTTCTGTGTTCTTGAGTAATAAGATATTGAAGCATTGCTAAATCCCCCTATTGCGCTATCTGCTAAATGCGAATCAGCATAATCAGCAGTAGTGGGAAAAATTATTCCTGTAATTGCATAAACAGGAGAGCCATAAAAAGTTAACCTATAAGCTATGTCTGCATCTCTTGGATCTTTTAAATTCCATTTCGTTGTATTTCCTGAACCACCCACCATTGGATATATTGCAATAAACTTTGTCCACAAGGAAGAATCTTTTAATTCAATTACAAAATTATTTATGGCAACTTTTTGTGTACTATCACTAATTCCGGAATTATCAATAAACCTTTTAGCATCAACATCATAAGTAAATGGATTATCTAAGTCGCCAGATGAGATTTCTTTTTGGCAATTCGAAAGAAAAGCACATAAAAAAAGTACGCCTATAAAATATACGATATTTTTCATTAATTTATTTTGAAGTAAGCATTTTAATTACTAAATGTTCTGTAATAGCCAGCGATTAGACGTCTATATATCAAAATTAAGATATTGATTGCAATTTTCAATAATGTTGTACCAATAGTAGTAGTAAAAGGGATGGCCCTTAAAAGTTCTGTTAGTACCCAAACTGTACGCAAGCGGCTAAAAATAAAAAGTGCTCAATCGCCTGAAACGTTTTACTGCATGAAGCGGAAATTGACGGGATCGAACTGCCGCCCACGATGTAAAACCCCTAAAACAATTGCTGCCTGCTTTTAAAAGCCCTTTGTTAGCCTGGTTACATTTTATCTGCAACGAATGCTTGTTTTATGCACCAAATTTCCAGGCTTATGACTGCTTAATTACGAAGAAAATAAAATGGATTGCCGGGCTTCTTTGAAGCGTACACGAGCATAGGAACTAAATGTTTTCAATTTTTAAATACCCTAAATTCACTTCATCATGAGCATCATAAACACCAGGCATTAACATTATTGAATATTTTTCTCTTATTGACATTGGTAGAATATCCTGTAAAACAAGCGCATCATCAACATCAATTCCATATTTATCATCGATATGCGAGGGTGCTCCTTTGAATCCGGTATGCCTATAGAAAGTTGTGGCCTTTGCCAGTTTAATTGCTTCAGCCATACTCCCGGCTCCAATAAGAACTTTGTAATGAAATTCATCAAACTCCAACTCTTTGTAGCCTCCAAGGTTAACGAAAAAAAGTGTGGCGCTTTCTTTTTCTAATGTATCCTCACACCGGGATGTGATCACTACTTCATGTCCATCAATATAATTAACTTCTCTCCAGGCATCAATATGAATCTTTCCATTTGTCTCTGGCCAGAAATTTAGAATCTCGTGCCTGAGATCAGAAAGGCAGGTTCCGATACTAAAAAAGACATCATGTTGCTCGGTATGTCTGCCTTCCGGCTTGCATCCTAATAGTAGCATAAACAATTTAAATTTCTCCACGCGGGTGTTATTAAAGTATGGAATGAGCAGGGTTATCGGATATTTAGTACCTCACCTCACTATAAAACATTCTTTCTGCAATAGAATCTGTATCCAGGCTGATTGGCCTGTACATATCTCTTTTCTTTAACAGGGCCTCAAACAAATTAATGTGAACTGTATCATATCCCTGGTGTATGCTTCTCCTTAAAACTTTACAAGTTGTCTCTTCTTTCGTTTTTAGAATGATGAACTTAAAAAAAATTGAAAATTTGATGGAGGAGCATACTGTTCAAATTTATTTTTTTGCTTTTATGGTCTTGTCCTCAAGTTCTATCCACACCGGTGCATGATCACTGGTTTTCTCCCATCCTCTGACATGCTTATCAACTCCTGCAGTAATAAGCCGCCTGTCGACATGAGCGCTAAGCAAAAAATGATCGATGCGTAAACCTGCGTTTCGTTCAAAAGCACTCCATAAATAATCCCAAAACGTATAAATTCTTTCATCCGGATATAGCTTACGTAGCGCATCGGTCCATCCCTGCGCTAACAATTTTTTAAAGGCTGTTCTAACTTCCTTTCGAAAGAGGGCATCATTCAGCCAGCGTTCTGGCTTGTATACATCCAGCTCAGTGGGTATTACATTAAAATCGCCGCAAAGCACTATTGGAACGTTATAGGCAAGAAGCTTTTTGGAATGTGCATTCAACCGCTTAAACCACTTCAGTTTATAGTCAAATTTCAATCCCGGGACTGGATTTCCATTGGGCAGGTAAACACAACAAATAAGCATATTGTTTATTATTGCTTCTATATACCGGCTGTGATCATCTTTTGGATCGCCGGGAAGCGTTCTCCTAACCTCCTGAAGTTCTCCGAATCTTGATAATATAGCTACCCCATTCCAACGTTGTTGTCCATGCCAGATCGCAGTATAGCCGGCCTTTTGAACGGCTTTCTCCGGAAATTTTTCTTGTGGTGCTTTTAATTCCTGCAGGCAAACAACATCCGGCCTGGCTTCTTTTAACCATCGGAGTAGTACCGGTAAGCGTCCATTAATCCCGTTAATATTATAGGTAGCAATTTTCATGAATAAGTAGTTGTATGATGCGACATTATCGAAAACGAAGATACATTTAATGAATGTTCCTTACCCGTGAATATGGACCCGCCTCAAAACCTTGTACCAATGGATATTTGCTTCGCCCATTTAAACGAACTTCAAAAAAGATCAGGCATGTTATTTATTCTTTTGATGAAATCGATCTGATGCGACTCCAATTTGAGCGTGTCTTGCTGAAAATTACGCTACCAGAAGCAGCATAAAATGTGCCGCCTTTCTCCCGGCTATTTAACGGGCCCGGATAGATGACAGAATTGTGAAGGAGGGAATGTAATAATGGAATACCGATTACAAAACGGCGTGATGACAAGGGATGTACCTATTATTCCAACTATGTCAATCCGGATCCACACTGTTCGCCATTAAATAACGGGTCAAATGTAGTTGCCAAAGCCGCTACGGCGCTAACCCTCCGATTGGATCCTTCCTTTTTTGCTGCCAAAGATATTTCCGCTAAAAAAGGCTGCTTACACGATGAAAAATTATTGTAACCTGGCTCCGGGAGAAAGTACATGAACCGCACCCGTCAATATTCGTTTCTGAAAAGAATCGACCGGGAAAGGTAACTAACTGTGATGTGTACCCGCTTACCCATTGCCACATAGTATTGTCCTGCATGATAAAAGAGTTAAGTATCTGCTACCCTCCGGAAGCATGAGGGCTTATATGGAAATAGCGTAAACTTACATCTTATTAAAAATTAACTACCATGTCAGCTATTGAAAATAATGTCGTTTCCAGGCCTGGCGCTAAAAGACGATTAAATAAAAAAGATACCCGGGTTGATTTAACTCCAATGGTGGACCTGGGTTTTCTGTTGATCACCTTTTTTGTAGTCACAACACAGTTGTCGCTGCCTACCGTAATGAAACTGAATATGCCGTATGATAAAGTGCCTGCCAGTGATCACATCGGTGCATCCTGCGTACTCACCCTGCTTTTGCAACCGGGCAATACGATACAATACTATGAAGGCTTTCCGCAATCCAATACAGTTGTAAGGCAAACTTCTTTTGCCCCGGAGGGTATCAGGAATATAATTTTGCAAAAGAAAAAAGATGTTGAAAAAATAAAAGGAAAAGAAGATGATTTTGTATTAATCATAAAGCCGGCAGATGGAAGTACTTTTCAAAATTTTGTTGATATTGTAGATGAAGTAGCAATCAACAATGTAAAGCATTATTATATGGATGAAATTACTGCTGAGGATAAAAAATTATTTTCAAAAAAATAGAAGCGGCCTTATCTTGTCTTTAATTTGCAGAGCCGGTATCTTTGCTTAATGGTAAATAAACTCTCCGGCTGGGATCATACGATCGTTGCATTGGCAACCCCTCCGGGCATCGGCGCGATAGGTGTGATACGGTTAAGCGGCGATAGTGCATTTAGGATCGCCAATGAATTATTCCCTTCCAAAGATCTTAATCAGCAATCATCTCATACCATACATGTGGGCCTTCTTAAAGATGCCGGCGAAGATATTGACGAAGTTGTAATATCATTATTTAAGCGCCCCAAAAGTTACACCGGGGAAGATGTAATTGAAATAAGCTGTCATGGCAGCCCATACGTACAGCAGCAGGTATTGGAAGCCTGTGTTCGCAAAGGTGCCCGGATCGCAAAGCCGGGTGAATTTACCCAGCGGGCCTTTCTAAATGGAAAACTGGATCTTACCCAGGCGGAAGCGGTGGCAGATCTAATAGCCAGCAACACAGCTGCTGCTCAAAAAACAGCTTTGAATAATATTCGCGGGGGCTTTAGCATGGTATTAAAAGCATTGAGGGAGCAACTCATTGTTTTTTCTGCATTGATAGAATTAGAGCTGGATTTTAGCCAGGAAGATGTAGAGTTTGCCGACCGCAAAAAATTGTATGATCTCATCGAATCGGCCCGGGTTACAACAAGCCGTTTATTAGATTCCTTCCGCTTAGGGAACGTTATTAAGAATGGGGTTAGCGTAGCAATTATTGGAAAGCCGAATGCGGGTAAAAGCACTTTATTAAATACCCTGCTAAATGAAAACCGTGCGATCGTAAGCGAAATAGCCGGAACTACAAGAGATACGATTGAAGAAATAATCAATATCAATGGGATATTGTTCAGGTTGATCGATACTGCAGGGATACGGGAGCATAGTACGGATACAATTGAATTGGTGGGAATTGAAAAAAGCATGGATAAAATGAGAACCGCGGATGTGGTGCTCTATATTTTTGATGTAAGTGAAATGGAACAAACTGAGTTGATAACCATCCGCAGTCAATTTGAAAAAGAAGACAGGAAATATGTATTTGCCGGTAACAAAACAGATACAATGACCGCAATATCTATTAAGGAAAAATTTGACCAGGTTGATAATATTATTTTAATTTCTGCAAAGCACCATACGGGTATTGATGAAATAAAAAATGCCTTGTTTGCATCAACAGTAAATGAGCCGTTATCTTCAGAAAATGTGGTGGTAACAAATGCGCGTCATTACGAAGCATTACAACAGGTATACCACTCTTTAATGGATATTAAAGCCGGGTTGGATAATGCGGTACCTGCTGATCTGCTGGCTTTGGATATCCGCCGTTGTCTTCATTATATTTCCGAAATCACCGGTGACATATCAAATGAAGATGTGCTGGATTTTATATTTTCAAAGTTTTGTATCGGGAAGTAGGCGCTACAAAATATTATATAAAGTCAATTAATAAAAATTTTGGTGCTTTAATAAATTATAGA
>JBDTVX010000005.1:0-41553 GCA_040007015.1 Ferruginibacter sp.
TTCGGGGTTCAAAATACTCCTGTAAGCTATTTTCTATAATAATATCAGCCCTGCCCTTTGCGTTCAGGCGGGCTTTCAGGCTTTTAAAAGTTTTTGTGCGTTAGCCCTGGGCTTATATTCCGTTATTGGTGCCAATAAAGGCGCAAGTGGCAAAGCCCGGGTGCAGGTAAATGAAGTAAGCTGTAACATTTTATTTCCCAAAAACTTTTTCTCCCAATGAAGTTGGAAGAAATGAATTTTTAAAAATTCTGATGGAGGATATTCTTTTCCGAATATTACCTGGTGACATACAACCGTTACGGCGAAAAGGTTTTTGAATCTACCCGGCCTGGTATGGTATGAGATGGAAAATTTCAAGACAAAGATGCAGCAGCATGTGTATATGTTGATATTGTTCTTTTAAAAAAATAAACGGCCGCCGATCACAATTTTTCCAGGGAACGGTGATCCTTCCCCGGTAGCATCTTCCGGAACAATTTTCACGAGTAGCCTGCTGCCATCGAATAGCTTGTATTAAATATTCTTAAGTATTTATTACGCCAATTTTTCAATACTATTTATTCGCGACTGCTCCGCTTTTATGATGAACGGTCATTTTATCTTATTCACAACGGTTATTTTTTTTATATATGATGCAGCTATGCTAAATGGCCGCTTGTCTTTGAACGTTAACGATGCTTTAACATTTAAGAATTATCTATTCATTATTTTTTAAAACTAAACAACCGCTCATGAAAAGATCTTCAATCCTGTTATGGTTATTTTTCGCGATACCCTGTTTTGTATTCAGTCAAAGCAGGCAGATCACAGGTACTGTTATTGACACAAAAGGTCAGCCTGTTCCCTTAGCTACCATCACGCAAAAAAGTACCAACAATGCTGTTACCGCCAAAGATGATGGAAGCTTTGCCATCACTGTTAACGGTAAAAATCCCAAACTGGTTATTTCATCTGTAAATTTTAAATCACAGGCTGTAACCGTTACTAATGAAACGGTCTATCATATTACCCTCCAGGAAGGCGGAGACCTGTCTGAAGTGGTGGTAACTGCTTTAGGCATCAGAAGAGAAAAGAAAGCCCTCGGTTATTCCTCCCAGGAAGTAAAAGGAGATGCGCTGGTGGCAAGTAAACAATCCAATATTGTAAATGCTTTGCAAGGCAAGGTAGCAGGAGTTCAGATCAACAGTGGAGGAGGTGCACCCGGCCAGGGTTCCCGTATTATCATCCGGGGTGTTAAATCACTTTCGGGCGATCGTAACAACCAGCCCTTGTTTATTATTGATGGTATACTGATCGACAATAGTACCAATACAGTAGATGATGCGGGTGCAATAAGAGGCTTATCAAACAGGGCCGCCGATATCAACCCGGATGATATAGAAAATGTTTCCGTTTTACGGGGTGGAGCCGCCACTGCTTTATATGGACAGGCAGGTTCAAACGGTGTGATCCTCATTACCACAAAATCTGCAAAAGCAGGTAAAATGGAGGCAAGTTTTACATCTACTTATGGCATTGATGAAGTCAATAAATTTCCTGAAGTTCAAACAAAATATTCACAGGGATTTGGGGGCGTATACGATGCCGCAAGTTTTTGGCCAAGCTGGGGGCCAACAGTAGAAGCAGCAAAGGCAATTGATCCCACACATCCTGCAGAATTATACAACCAATATGAACAGGGATATCAGCATGGCAACCAGGTAAGGAACAGCCTTAGTTTAAGCGGTGGTACAGAAAATGCCTTATTAAATTCTTCTTTTTCCTATTTCAAACAAAACGGGGCCATCCCTTTTTCTGATTATAAAAATATCTCTGCCAAGGTGGGCGGGCAGTTTAAATTAGGCAACATGCTCAAAATAAGGCCGTCTGCTTATTTCATTAATTCCGGCGGCCTTCGTGTAAATGCCGACCGTTATAATGAAAGCCTCACCTACTGGTCGCCCAGGTGGAATGTGAAGGATTATATCAAACCCGATGGCACGATGATCACTTACCTGGCGGGCAATAATAATCCGATTTTCGGAACGCACAGCAATCAATATAAGGATAATGTAAACCGTCTTATTGGCGATATTTCCGTTACTTTTTCGCCGTTCTCTTTCCTGGATATTGACTATAAGCTCGGCATGGATTATTATGCTGATTTTAGAAGACATGCGGCTCCGGGGCCGTTGGGTTTGGTGGGAGAGATCGATCATGAGGACAATGAACTGGGGTTTGTAAATGAATATCGCATCAGTAACCGTGTGCTGAATTCTATCCTTTTAGCAACTTTTAAAAAAGACTGGACGGACAAATTCACCACCACACTCAGGGCTGGTACCGAAAGCCGTGATATCAAATACAGCCGCCTTTTATCAAGCGGATCGGAACTGGACGTCCCTGATCTGTTGTCTTTGAACAATGCCAAAGTGCGTACTTCGGATCAATACGAAAGCCTGTACAGGATTGTAAGCGCGTATGGAGATCTGACGCTTGGTTACAACAATTATTTATTCCTGGATATAACAGGTCGCAATGAATGGACATCTACACTGAAGGCGCCTAACAATTCGTTCTTCTACCCTTCCGTTAGCTTATCTTATGTTGTGTCGGACATGCTGAAAAAAATGCCTGCCTGGTTAAATTACTTTAAGTTGAGGGCATCGCTGGCTGCAGTAGGAAAGGATACTGACCCTTATCAAACGGGTGTATATTATAGTCCCAGTGTAATTACATCTACCAGCCAGATAGGTTGGACAAGAAGTGACGCCAAAGGAATCGAAACATTAAAACCTGAACGTACCAAAACATTGGAAATAGGAACAGAGCTTCGTTTCCTGAATAACAGGCTGGGCCTTGATTTCAGCTGGTATCAACTAAACAGCCGCGACCAGATCCTCCCGGTGGCCGTTTCGCCCACCAGCGGTTTTACCAGTTTTATTATCAACGCCGGAGAAATCGAAAATAAAGGTGTTGAACTTTCATTAACAGGAAATCCTGTCCGTACAAATAATTTCAGGTGGGATGTAA
Source organism: Ferruginibacter sp. (assembly GCA_040007015.1). GTDB lineage: Bacteria > Bacteroidota > Bacteroidia > Chitinophagales > Chitinophagaceae > Ferruginibacter. The sequence continues at coordinate 3,013 of JBDTVX010000005.1, forward strand.
GCCTTAATTTTTCCGCCAATAAAAACAGGGTGCTTTCGCTTAACCAGGGATTACAGGAAATTGTGATCGGTTCACAGTTTGGTTATGCAGGTTCTACGGTGTCATTAAAATATGTGCCCGGCTATGCGGTGGGCAATATTTACGGCACTTCTTACAAAAGATATTATGGCAGCAAAACCGATGATGGTGTAACTGTTGATAATAGCCTCCCATTACTGATTGGCGCCAAGGGTTTCCCAAGCCAGGATGGCACGCAACGCTTACTGGGAAATACACAGCCTAAATGGATCGGGGGCATTACCAATACGTTTAGTTATAAAAATTTCTCCCTTTCATTTTTATGGGATACCCAGCAGGGCCAGGATAAGTATAACCAGTTGGGTAATTTTATGGCGGCATTTGGTATTGCCAGGTACACAGAAGACAGGAATGATACCAGGGTGTTTGACGGGGTATTGGCAGACGGAACACAAAATAAAAAAGCAGTATGGCTTGGCCAGGGTGTAGGACCAGATGGAGTGGACTATGGCAGCGCAGGTTATTACAGGGCAGTATACCGGGGCATCTCTACCAATTTTGTAGAAGATGCTTCGTGGGTAAGATTGAGAAACCTGAGCCTGAGTTATAATTTACCCCTGAAGAAAGGTATCATTAGAAATGCTGCCGTTACACTTACAGGTAACAATCTTATTTTGATCACCAACTACACCGGGTACGACCCTGAATTAAGCAGCACCAGTTCTGGAAGCAATGTGGATGGTTTTGCAGGGTTTACCTATCCTGCCGTGCGAAGTTTTCTATTGAGTGTAAATCTTAACTTTTAAATTCTACTATCATGAAACTGATCATAAGATATTTATTCATTTGCTTTATCGCATCATTTGTTTTTTCATCCTGCAAAAAATACCTTGATGTAAACCAAAATCCAAATGCGGCTGTGAGGCCCCCAGACGATGGATTACTAATCGGAACCACGCAAAACACAGCTTTGAATGTGTTCCGGGTTGCAGATATCACTTCTTATTACGTGCAATACCTTGCCAATACCAGTCTTGCTGGCGCTACTGATACTTACGAACCTATAGATGCAAGCGGTACATGGACCAGTCTCTACAGCAACATGACCGACCTGTATGACCTGCAGAAATTAAGCAGTGAACGGGGCGCTTTAAAATACGAAGGTGTAGCAAAGATCATGATGGCCATGAACCTTGCGCTGGTTCATAACCTGTGGGGCGCTGCTCCCTATTCGAATGCTTTTGCAGGTGAAACACTTACGCCAACCTATGATGATGCACACGTTATTTACGACAGCTGTATTTCATTATTAAATGCAGGCATTGTATTGCTCGGCACCCCGCAAACAATATTTCCCCTGAACAAGGACGCAGATCTTATTCATCACGGCAATACGGCCGCATGGATAAAAACGGCACATGCGTTGAAGGCAAGATTGCTCAACCAGCTGAGTAAAACACCCCAATATAGCGCCGCATCCATCTCCGCTGAATTGGCAGCGGCCTACACCAGCACTGGCGACGATGCCTATATTACCACCTTCGATATCCGTAATCCCTGGAACCAGGAAGCGGTTGATAATGCTGCCCTAAACCTTGATGGATGGCTCTCCTCCAATTATGTGAATGCAATGAAAGGGACCACTTATGGTATATTTGATCCGCGCCTTCCATTTACCGCCAGCCTTACAAAATTTGGTGACTACCGCGGTACCCGAAATGGTGGCGACAGGGTTGGCAACGGAACCAGTAAGGAAGAATCTTACATCAGCTTAACGGGATATTATTCAAGTACCGGCTCACCGTTATACATTATCACTTTTGAAGAAATGAAATTCATTGAAGCAGAGGTTGCTTTTCGTTCCAATGATTTATCCAAAGCCTATGCCGCCTATCTTGCCGGCATTACTGCAAATATGAATAAGACCGGTGTTGCAGCAGCCGCGCGGGATATATATATTACTGATCCGACGGTATCTGTAGGACAGGCTAACCTTACCCTTGACCTTATTTTTAAAGAAAAATATAAAGCGCTATTTTTATCGCCGGTAACATGGGATGATGCAAGAAGATATGATTACAAATACCAGGGATTCCAATTGCCGCTAAATGTAGCAACCGCCACTTTTATAAGAAGATTGGTTTATCCAACTTTTGAAACAGGAAGAAACAGTGAAAACACGCCCCCTGTATCTGATGTAACACAGCATTTATGGTGGGATCAATAAGTAAGTTTAAAATGTTATTAAACAGGCAGCCGTCTTATAAAAAAGACGGCTGTTATTATTCTAAAGATGGTTTCTGCAGCCGTGATCAGTGTCCCGGAGAAATCAGATATTAAACGTTTAGTAAGTATGAATTAAACAACTTATTTTTATCACTTTAATTATAAACAATCATGAATGAAATCAGTAAGACCTTTTTTGCTCCGCAGCTGAATGTAAAAAGTGGTATCCGGGATATTGACTTTTATTCAAAGGCTTTTGGAGCCATTGAATTGAGAAGATGGACAAATGATGATGGCAGTTTGCATGTTGCCGAATGATCAATAGATGGTGCAATATTTCATCTTCATGAAGATGGTCTGAACACCAGATCATTTAGTCCTGAAAAATATAATGGAACTACGACGACCATAGGGCTGTTTGTGCCGGATGTGGACGCCGTAATGGACCAGGCAATAGCGGCAGGTGCAATAGAAACTTCCCCTGCACAGGACTATGACTATGGATATCGGCAAGGAAAAATAAAGGACCCGTTTGGACATTATTGGCTGATTGAAATGAAAATATAAAGACTTCCGCTAACAACACATTCCAAAATTATGGACAGCCGCAATAAGCCTCCCGGGCTGCCTCCGTTGAAAACCATATCCCTGCATTTATTATTAGTAATGCCTTACACTCGATCGGGCAATAAAAAATTCTTTCCCGGCTCTTAAGCCGACGCGTAATTATCTACAACTTTGAAGAGCAGTGCTGGAAAATAGTTTTTATCATAGGAAAGAAGCAGGGCTTTTTCAAATAATTTTTAAGACGGTTCAAAAAATGTGAACAAAGGAACAACAAGTTTAATTATCTTGAAATTAATTTGCGAATAGAAAATACATAAGCCGTCTGACACATGGCAGGAACCTGGTGAAAAGAATAAAATTAAACAGGAGAAAAAATCAAGCCCGGGAGTTCGGCCTCTTTGCAGGAGGCATTCGGAACAGATCAAATATTAGCAACTACACATGAACCTTGTGTTGTTCAGCAAATAAAGAATTAACTAATACCAAATTAATTCATATGATTGAATTAACTGAATAGAATAGGGTGCTACAATTCAAATCGATTCAGTCATAAAATCGTTTACAAGTCAATACCGGAAAGACTTACAAGGAAATTAATTTTATAACAACACGACGCTGATGATTTAGTTATTGAACTTAGCGAATCAAATTTGGGATCTATATGAATAATATTATTCTATTCTTTAATGAATTAAGACTGAATTCAGGAGCTATCTGGCTCGAAAATGAAACGATTAAACTTTCGACCTCTAAAAAGCTTCAGAACGAAGAAACAAAAAATTTTATTATCAATAACCAAACCCAGATAATTTCCATCTTAAATGAAAATAATATTTTCTCAAAAGAGAAGTTTTTAGACGTTTTAATATTCAAGGATAATATATCACTCTCCTATCCATTAAGCCCGGCGCAGGAGCGGCTTTGGTTTATTGAGCAGTATGAACAGGGAAGCAATGCTTATCATATACCGTCGGTATTTGAGCTTGATGCCGACACAGAAATAGCCGGCATAAAATATGCGCTCCAACAAATTGTATCAAGGCATGAAATATTAAGAACCACGATTGAACAGGGTGAAATGGAGGGGCATGGGATACAGCGGGTACATGATGATCCGTTGTCTTTTGAAGCAGTAACATTAACAGGCAAAGAAGATTTTGAATCCCTGATCGCTGAAGACATCAATCGTCCTTTTGATCTAAGCGCCGAGTATCCAATCAGGGTTAAGTTTTATACCATCCAGCCAACAGAAGCGGCAACGGAAGGCCCGCTGAACCGGACGGTATTGCTGATCAATTTTCATCATATTGCCAGCGATGCCTGGTCGGCCAATATATTTGAGAGCGAGTTGTTCGCCTGGTATGAAGCTTATAGTAACAAAGAACCCAATTTTAGTTTGCCTGCGCTGGAAATACAGTATAAAGATTATGCAGTTTGGCAGAGAATTTATTTAACCGGGGAAATCCTGGAAAAACAATTAAGCTACTGGAAACACAAATTATCGGGGTACCAGACGCTGGAATTACCCACCGATTTTGCAAGACCGGGTGAGACAGACTATAGCGGAGCGGGCCAGGTGTTTTTGGTGGACAAGGAAACAAGTCAAAAATTAAAGGCATTGGCACAACGCTATGGAGTTACATTACATAGCGTGATGTTAAGTAGTATTAATATTTTACTAAGTAAATATACAGGACAGGAAGATATTGTAACAGGCAGTGTAATTGCAAACAGGCATCACCATGAAACAGAAGGGCTAATCGGGATTTTTGTAAACACACAGGTTAACAGAACCATACTGAACAGGTCTCAAAGTTTTGAAGACCTGGTACACCAGGTTCAGCAGGAGCAGGAACAGGCACAGTTATACCAGGACCTGCCTTTTGAAAAACTGGTTGAAGAATTAGGGGTAGAGCGGGACCCGTCGAGACATCCTGTTTTCCAGGTAATGTTTGGTGTGGAAGATATTGGGAACCAGGAAAAAGCTCCTGATGAGCAAAAAATATACCTCAGGCCGTTCCAGGAAGAAGTGGGTTATGCAGTAGAAAAGTTTGATCTCTCGATCAATATTTATGACAGCCCGGACGAACTGATAGGCCAGGTCAACTATGCCGCAGTTTTATTCGATAAGGACACGATAGAAAGATTTATCCATCACTACACCTACCTGCTTGAGCAAATTACGGAGGCTCCGGAACAGCCTTATAGTCAAATCAGTTTACTCAACACCGCAGAATATGAGCAGATCGTGAACGGGTGGAATGACACAGTCCGGGACTATCCGAAAGACAAGACCGTTTCAAGGTTATTTGAGGAGCAGGCGGAAAAGACGCCAGGTAATATTGCCCTGGTTTTTGAAGGGGAACGATTAAGCTATAAAGAATTGAATGAAAAAAGTAACCAGTTAGCCAGGCAGATCAGGGAGCAATATCAGCAGCGGACGAAACAACCACTTACACCAGATACCCTTATTGCATTATACCTCGACAGGAGTTTAGAAATGATAATAGGGATACTGGCCGTTTTAAAGGCGGGAGGGGCGTATGTGCCAATCGATCTTACTTACCCCCAGGAAAGAATTGATTATATATTTGAAGATACGGGGGCAGAACTTATACTCTGTCAAAGACAATTAAGCGAATATCCTCCAATAAAACTGCCACAGGAAAAGATCATTTATATTGGCCTCGAAGAGGAATTCTACAAAGAAGAAGACACCTCAAACCTGCCGCAACATTGCCAGGCTACTGATCTTGCCTATTTGATTTATACTTCAGGATCAACGGGCCGGCCAAAAGCGGTAGCGATAGAACATTTATCAGTATTGAATATGGCATTGGGCAGGGTCGTTGAATATAATATGACTGCAGAAGAAAACTCTTTGCAAATAGCATCGATCTGTTTTGATGCATCGGTAGAGCAGATTTTTGTAGCATTTTTTAGCGGCGCGCAATTAACACTGATAAAAAAAGAAGTATTGATAGATAGTGAAAAATGCGCGCTTTTTCTTAATGAAAACAGGATAACACATTTAGACACCGTGCCGTCATTCCTGGAAACACTCGACTTTTCAAAATTAAAATACTTAAGAAGAATTGCATCGGGAGGAGAATCATGCACTGCTGATTTAGTAAACAGAATTTTACCCTATATAGAATTTTACAACGAATATGGCCCAACAGAGGCCACCGTAATAACAACCCAGTATAAGCTGGAAAAAGGAAAAGAAGTATCGGGAGTAATACCCATCGGGAAGCCTGTACACAATGCAAAACTATTTATACTGGACAATTATTTAAATATTGTACCGATCGGTATAATAGGGGAAATGTATATTGGAGGGGAAGTTTTGGCAAGGGGTTACCTGAATAGTGATAGCCTAACCCGGGAAAAATTTATAGATAATCCATACAGTACAGGGAGGCTATATAAAACAGGTGATCTGGCCCGGTGGCGAAATGATGGGCAAATAGAATATATCGGAAGAAAGGATCACCAGGTAAAGATCCGCGGATTCAGAATAGAGTTGGATGAGATCGAACACGCCCTATCACAGGTTGCAGGTATCAGGCAAGGCTGCGTATTGGCTAAGGAAAGAATAACCGGAGCAGGCAGCACTAAATATTTAGTTGCATATTATATTTTGGATAACGGTGCCACTACCCTGACCCAGGAAGCCATCCTAAATAAGTTATCAGAAACTCTGCCGGAATATATGCTACCGGGAGCGCTCGTACAGATGGAATCTTTCCCATTAACCATCAATGGAAAATTACACAAGGAAGCATTGCCTGATCCCGACTTTAGCGGTGATGCCCACTATATAAAGCCCAATACGGAACTGGAAATAAGTCTTTGCCGGATTTATGCAGAGGTGCTGGGACTGGACAGTGATCAAATCAGTACCCATCAGAATTTTTTTAGAATGGGTGGTAATTCTATACTGAGCATTAACCTTAAATGGAAGTTGAATCAACTGAATGAATTTAAACATACCAGTGTGGCCGATTTGTTTAAATACAATTCTATTAAGAAACTTATTCAAAGTATACAAAGGGACGCTCAAACTGAGTATAAGCACATCAGCAATTTGCCACAGGGCAATGATCATGAAATAGCTATTATCGGTGTTTCAGGAGCATTCAGCGGCGTGAATAACGTTACTGAGTTTTGGCGGTTAATCGCCCATCAGCAGGAAGGGATTAAGTTATATAGTAAACAGGAATGCATACAGTTGGGGATAGATGAAGCTTTACTGCAAGACCCCGATTTTGTGCCGGTAGCGGGAAAGGTAAAAGACATAGAACTATTTGATCCTTTTTTTTGGGAACTTTCACCCAATGAAGCCAAACAAATGGAACCGCAAATCCGGAAATTTATTGAGCATTGCTGGTATGCATTGGAATCTTCCGGATATGCAAATCAACGAAAGGATCACCATATTGGGGTATTTGCCGGGAGTGGTGATAGTAATTATTTTAATGAGCATATTTTGTATAGTGAGATGGCACAGCATATTAATATGTGGGATGCATTAAACTCAAACAGTAAAGACGCACTGGCAACAAAAACGGCTTTCTTACTGGGTTTATCAGGTCCGGCCAATTCTATTAATACAGCCTGTTCTACAGGATTGGTTTCTGTGGTGGAAGGATGTAAAAATTTACGGTTAGGCACCTGTAACATGGCTTTGGCAGGTGGAGTTTCACTATCTATGCCGGATGACCTGGGTTATTTGTACCAGGAAGGAATGATTTTATCCAGGGATGGTCATTGTAAAACTTTTGATACAGCAGCATCCGGAACTACCGGGGGTTCTGGTGTAGCCGTGGTAGTACTCAAACGCCTGGCGGAGGCCATAAAAGATCAGGATAATATCCTGGGCGTTATTAAAGGGTATGCAACCAATAACGACGGAGACCGTAAAACGGGCTATACTGCTCCTTCATTAATTGGTCAGAGTGAATGTATCATCAATGCGATGGAGATGGCCGGGGTTAGCGCCGGCCAGGTTGATTATGTAGAGTGCCATGGTACAGCCACGGATTTAGGGGACCCGATAGAAGTTCAGGCGCTTAAAGAAGCATTTCAACATAATCAATCCAAAGAAAACCGCTCAAAGCATAAAACAGTGTTGGGAGCCGTTAAAGCCAATATAGGACATACTGATTCTGCAGCCGGCACTGCCAGTTTAATTAAAGTAGTGGCCATGTTGCAGCACAATACAATACCAGGGCAGGTTAACTTCAATGAACCCAATCCAGAGCTGCACCTGGATCAAACTAACTTTGAGATCATTAAAAAAAACAGGGCCTGGTTGCCTGACCCTATTAAACAGCGCTTAGCGGGTGTGAGTTCATTTGGTATCGGAGGCACCAACGCCCATATCATCCTGGGCGATTACATTGCAGACCCGCACTACAAAAATGAAACACCGGAAACGGGTTCATTCTTAACATCGGGGCAGGATAATATATCAAAATATATTATTCCGCTTTCGGCCAAAAGCAGGCAATCCCTGGAACACTACAAACAGGCATTGGCTGAATACTTAAGGGAAGCCACGAATAATAACGATACTTTAAGTATTCCCTGTATAGCATACACCTTACAGGAAAGAAGAGAGCAATTTAATTACAGAACTGCGTATTGTGCCGGGAGCACAGATGAATTGATCAGGAAATTAACCGGGGATATTTCTTACGCGGAAGTAAATACAGAAAGTGACAACAAAGTGGTATTTATGTTCCCGGGGCAGGGCGTGCAATATACACATATGGCCAAAGGGCTGTATGATAACGAACCGCTTTTTAAAAACACTGTTGATCAATGCATTGCCCTGGCCAATCAGCATTTGGATATTGATCTTTTTGATGTGATATACCCTGTGTCAGAGCCTTCCCCTTATGATATTAATGAAATTGAATGGACGCCAATATCCGTATTTATTATTGAATATGCCCTGGCCGGATATTTAGAATATTCAGGCGTAAAGGCAGATGCTTATATTGGTCACAGTTTTGGTGAATATGTGGCTGCTACCCTATCAGGCGTATTTAGTTTAGCCGATGCGATTAAAGTTTTGATTGCCAGAAGTAAACTAATGCAGTCGATGCAACCAGGCAGTATGCTTGCCATTAACGCAAAAGAAGAGAGCGTGAGTACGATTATAAAAAAGTATGACTGTGAAATTTCACTTATTAATTCCCCGGAAGATGTTGTTGTTTCCGGCAAAGACACAGATATCAATGCGCTTCGGGAAGCCCTGGAGAAAAAGGCTATCCCGGTTGTTAAATTAAATTCTACTGTTGCCGGTCATTCAAAGTTTATGGAGCAGGCAGCCTCCGGATTTGAAAAATTATTAAACGGTGTTACATTAAATAAACCCGAAAAATATTTTATTTCCAATGTAACGGGAGAAGAAGCCGGGGAAGAAGTAACTACCGCAGCCTATTGGAGTAAACAGCTTAGAACTACCGTACAATTTGGCAAAGGCATCAACAATTTAATAAAGCAATTTAATCACCAGGTTAGTTTTATTGAAGCAGGTACTGGTAAAGGACTTAGTTATTTTATAAACAAGTATAAAACTGTCAACAGCAACAGGTCAATTCAAACGGTACAGTTATTACCATCTGCGAAAGAATTAAAAGCGGGTAAGTACCAGGCATATCAAAATATAGAATGCAAAGAGGATATGCAGGCCTGGCTTTGGATGAATGGAATAATTCCGAAGCCCAATGACGCTTCACTATTTAAGCATGCAAAACTACAAACAGGCTTGCCTGCTTACCAGTTTGACTTTCAAAAATGCTGGGTGGAAAGGAGCGGTCCGCGCAATACCAAACAGTTCAATTCAATTGATGAAATGTTTTATGAGCGATCGTGGGAGCGGGCAAATTTAAAAAAGTCCCCGGCTGATATTGAAAATTTAAAACGGCAAAATATTTTAGTACTGGTAAACGAAGCAAATACCGAACAAAGTGAAACCGGTGAATTGCTGGAGCTGTTAAACGATCATTGTGAAAATTTAAGCTATGCGATTCATCGGCAAGCCAATAGTATTGATCCTGGTTTCAGATTTGATTTCAATAACGTACTGCACATAGAAACTATTTTAAATGAAAAAACCGGCATTAACCCGATAGACCTGCTTATTTATATTTCGCCTTCCATTGATATATATAATCCGGGCCTTGACATATTTGCAGTAAAAAATATTTTTAATTGGTTAAAAAATACGGGCAATGAAATCCCAAAATTTATTTCAATATCTTTTGATAATTATGAAGTCACCGGCAATGAAACCCTGCAGGAAAAACCTTCCGTGGTATATGGCGTTTCAAAGTCAATCCCTTTTGAATATTTCACATCCGGCACCAGGGCATTTCATATAGATCTGTCATCGCATGATAGTAGCTATAAAAACATGTTGCTGCCTGCCCTGGCACAACCCGAAGGGAAAAATTTATTTGCAATTCGGGGTAAATATCAATGGTTCCCAACCTACCAGCAGGTGAACCTTCCGGAAAGCCCAATGAAAGCTACGAATGGCTCGCCATCTTATGGTGGTGTATATTTAATTACTGGCGGATTAGGGGGTGTTGGCTACGCCTATGCTGAATATATTTCGCAAAAAGTGGAGAAATGCACCCTGGTTCTTATAGGCCGTACGCAGGAGTCAAATTTAAGAAAGGACTATCAAACAAGGCTGGCTGATTTAAGAAATACCGGGCACGATATCATTTACCTGGCAATAGATATTGGTCATAAAGATACTTCATCATACCTCGTAAACTTTTTCGCAGCCCACAACATTAACACTATTGATCTGATATTGCATGCAGCAGGGGTTGCGGCCAAAAGTGTTATATTTGAGAAAACCAATATCGATATCGGGCTGGTAATTGGTCCGAAAATACCGGGTACAGAAAACCTTCTGCGGCTTTCTGATTTTATACAAATAAATAAAATGGTATGTTGTTCATCCGTAACAAGTATTATGCCTTCCCTGGGTAATATGGAGTACACCGCTGCGAATCTGTATTTAGATGAAATCAGCCTTAGAAACCATACCGGCATCAAATATATGCTTGCCATTAACCTGAACCAGGTTTCTGATACGGGTATGGCAGTGGATTTTTTAGAAAGCAGCACTTCAAACGAAGGAAGGTCATCAGACTCGATCATGAGTCACGAATTTCCTCATATTTTAAATAGGTTATTGCAAACACAAACTGTAAACAGCATTGTTTTGTCGAGGTTTGATTTTAACACAGAAGTTAGTGAAAATGCCAAATTATTAACCCATCTGAATGATGATATAACTGACTTAAAAAATGTTGAAATTAAAATTGTAGAAGATAATTACACTGAAACAGAATCTCAGATAGCCCGCGTATTTAGTGAATCGCTTGGTATTGGGCAGGTGTCGGTACATGATGATTTTTTCAGGCTTGGAGGTAATTCCATCCATGCCATTCATGTGTCTCACCGGTTAAGTATGTTATTAGATTGCGACATATTCGTAGCTGATCTGTTTAAGCTCAGAACAATTAGGAACATACAGGATTTTTTATTGATCAACGCAAGTAATGGTAATGTTACCGGCAAAGAGTTTGTAATATGAATATAATAAAACTAATCAGCGACTTCAAGAAAAACAACTCGATGTTATGGGTTGAATCAGATAATATTAAGTTATTTATTGCAGACGAATATAAAGACAGCGACGGGATTTTAACCGCGATCAAAAAGCATAAACCGGCCATCCTTGATTACCTCGTCTCCAATAAAATATTTTCAAGGGAGGACTTTAAAAAAAAGACCATATTTAAGACCAATTCTGATGAAGCGTTATTATCCTTTGCACAGGAGCGCCTGTGGTTTATTGAACTGTATGAACAGGGAAGCAATGCCTACCACATACCATTGGTAATTGATCTTGATGCAGACACGGATTTAGACGGCATAAAATATGTACTTCAGCAAATTGTATCCAGGCATGAGGTATTAAGAAGTACTATTGAACACGGAAGCGCCGGGGAGCATGGCATCCAGCGGGTACATGAGGATCCATTGGTTTTTGAAGCCGTAGCATTAACGGATAAACAGGATGTAAAATCCTTTATTGAAAAAGATATCACACAGCCTTTTGATTTGAGCGCCGAGTATCCGATTCGGGTTAAGTTTTATACCATTCAATCCATAGACGCGGCAACGAAAAGCCCGCTGAACCGAACCATATTGCTGATCAATTTTCATCACATAGCCAGCGATGGCTGGTCTATTGAAATATTCCAAAAAGAATGGGCCGCTTACTATGAAGCTTATATTAACAACGATACCGCTTTTAGATTGCCTGAGCTGGAAATTCAATATAAAGATTATGCGGTTTGGCAAAGAGCCTATTTAACAGGAAAAATAATAGATAATCAATTAGGCTATTGGAGAGATAAATTATCAGGTTTTCAGACCCTGGAATTACCTACCGATTTTACAAGACCGGTTGAGATAGATTATCGCGGATCAAGCCAGGCTTTTATTGCGGACAAAGTAACGAGTCAAAAATTAAAGGAACTGGCTCAACGTAATGGAGTTACCCTGCACAGTGTATTGTTGAGCAGCATTAACATATTGCTGAGTAAATATTCGGGGCAGAATGACATCGTAATAGGCAGTGTAATTGCCAACAGGCATCAAAGACAAACACAAGGGTTAATTGGATTTTTTGTGAACACACAGGCAAACAGAACACTGCTCAACCCGTCTCAAAGTTTTGAGGACCTGGTGCAGCAGGTTCACCGGGAACAGGAACAGGCACAATTGCACCAGGACCTGCCTTTTGAAAAGTTGGTTGTAGAATTGGGAGTGGAGCGGGACCCCTCCGCACATCCCGTTTTCCAGGTAATGTTCACCGTAGAGAGTTCGGCTGTTCAGCAGGAGGCCGCTAATGAACCAAAAGATGATCTTAAACCTCCTCATACGGAATTTGTTTATGAAGTAGAAAAGTTTGATCTGTCAATCAATATAGATGAAAGCCAGGCCGAACTAACAGGCAAGTTCAGCTATGCCACAGCTTTATTCCGTAAAGACACCATAGAAAGGCTCATCCATCACTACCTATACCTGCTGGAACAACTTACCGAATCCCCGGAACAGCCCTATAGTAAGATCAGTTTACTTAGCCCCGGCGAATACCGACAAATCGTTTATCAGTGGAATGATACCGACAGGGACTATGCTAAAGACAAGACCATTTCGCAATTATTTGAGGAGCAGGCAGAAAAGGTACCGGATAATATTGCTCTGGTTTTTGAAGGGCGGCAATTAAGCTATAAACAGCTGAATGAAAAAAGTAACCAGTTAGCCAGGTATATCAGGGAGCAATATCAGCAGGTTACAAAACAAACACTTACACCCGGTACCCTTATTGCCTTATATCTCGACAGAAGTTTAGAAATGGTGATTGGGATACTAGCCGTATTAAAGGCAGGAGGAGCATATGTGCCAATTGATCTTACCTATCCAAAGGAAAGGATAAATTACATTTTGGAAAATACCGGGGCAGAACTTATACTATGTCAAAGACAACAGGGCGCAGGCAATCATTTACAACTACCCCAGGATAAGGTCATTCATATAGACCTGCAGGATGGGCTATACAATACAGCCGATACTGCAAACCTGCCACAACATAGCAAACCAACCGATCTTGCGTATGTGACCTATACCTCCGGAACAACAGGGCACCCTAAAGGAGTGATGATAGAACAGGCTTCTGTCATTAATTTAATAAATGATTTGATAACCAGGTATGGCATTGATTCTTCAGAGAGATTCCTGCTTTTTGCAAATTATGTTTTTGATGCATCCGTTGAGCAAATGTGGTTACCGCTCTTATCAGGAGGCGCCTTAATCGTTATTGACAATGGATCTATCAATGACAGTAATAGTTTCGAAAACTATATTGCAAAATATCGCATTACACATCTGCATGCAACGCCATCTTTTTTAAGTTTGATCGATCCATCAAAATTATTTACGCTGAAAAGAATTGTGTTTGGGGCGGAGTACCTTTCAAAGCAGTTATTTGACTTGTATAAAACAGTTATTCCAACTATTATTAATGAATATGGCCCAACCGAATCCACCATTACTTTCCTGGCCTCCATTAATTCAAATTTGTTGGGCAGGCCAACTATACAAAACACAAAAGCCTATGTTCTCGACCCGGGAAATCATCCTGTTCCCATTGGCATTACAGGAGAATTATATATAGGCGGAGCCTGCCTTGCACGTGGCTATCTCAACAGTCCCGGGTTAACAAAAGAAAGATTTATTGTCAATCCATTTGCTACCGAAGCAGATAAGGCAAATGGATATACCCGGCTGTACAAAACGGGCGACCTGGTGAAATGGCTGCCGGGTGGCAACCTGGAATACATTGGCAGAAATGATGACCAGGTAAAGATCAGGGGATACCGGATAGAGCTGGGAGAGATAGAACATGCGCTGGCACAAATTGCAGGTATTAAGCAAAGCTGTGTTGTGGCCAAAGAAAGAAAAACGCAGTCGGGCAGTACAAAATATTTAGTTGGTTATTATGTGTTAAATAATAACGGAGATGCACTAACCCAAACTGTTATCTCAGACAAGTTACTCCAGGTATTACCTGAATATATGGTACCGGGCACGCTGGTAGCTATGGAATCACTTCCACTATCCATTAATGGTAAATTAGATAAACGCGCATTACCAGATCCCGGTTTTAGCTCACAGGGGGATGAATATGCGGCCCCCACAACAACAATTGAAGCAGCAATATGCAGCATCTGGCAGGAAGTGCTGGGATTGGATAAAGTAAGCATCACAGATAATTTTTTTAAGATTGGAGGCGATTCCATTTTAAGTATCCAGGTATCGGGCCGTATCCGGCAGGCCGGTTTTATATGCCAGGTAAAAGATATTTTTGAATGCAAGACCATTGCCAGGCTGGCAGAATATTTAAGCAAAAAAAATTCAGCGCTATCAATTAAATCAGAGCAGGGAATAATAACCGGGGCATCAGACTTGTTACCCATACAGCAATGGTTTATAGAAAAAGTAGAAAGCGGGGCATTTCCAAAACCAAATCACTGGAATCACAGTTTTTTGTTGAAGGTACCGGAGCTAAACCAGGCCATGCTTCAATCGGTTATAGAGAAGCTGTTCGCTTATCATGATATGCTTCGTATTCAATTCAGGAAGGAGCAGGATCCTGGGGAATCAACAGGCACGAAAGGTATCCATTGGAAACAGGTTTACCAACCGGCCATTGCATTACCAGAACTTAAGCGCTTAGATGTAAGCAGTCATACTGCAACACAAATTCAGGATATACTTACCCATTGGCAAAGTGGCTTTCACCTGGAGCGGGGGCCTTTATTCAGCGCTGGCTACCTGTATGGTTATGAAGATGGAAGCGCCAGGATATACCTGGCCCTGCACCACATGATAGTAGATACAGTGAGCTGGCGTATATTGACAGAAGATATACAGACCTTATATGAAGGAAGGAATTTGCCGCAAAAAGGCAGTAGTTACCGTCAATGGGTAGCGGGTGTTAATAATTATACTCATCAATACCCCAAAGAAGCCTCCTGGTGGGAGAAGCAACTTGATGGTATGCCAAATTACCATTTAAACCAGCAGGATATCGATCCAACAGAACAGTCATTTGAATTAGATAAAACATGGACAAGGGCATTATTACAAATTGCTCCAAAAGCGTATCATACAGAGATCAATGACCTCCTGTTAACCGCGCTGGCTTATGCGCTTAAAGACATTAATCAAAACAATGTTCAGGGTATTACCCTAGAAGGACATGGCAGGGAAGATATAGATCCCTCACTGGATACGAGCCGGACAGCAGGCTGGTTCACGACCATGTTCCCTGTAAGGCTGGAGCTGCAAAATGATCTCAGGGGAAGTATCCGGTCCATTAAGGAAAGTTTGCGCAGCATACCCAGTAAGGGGATCGGTTTTGGTGCATTTGCAGCATCAAAGGAAACCGTGTATACAAATAATGACCTGCCTCCTATTAGTTTTAATTATTTAGGGCAGTTTGATACATCCGAAGGATATTGGCAGATAGCGGCAGAAGACAGTGGACAAAGCATGCATTCTGCAAACACAGACCATAACCTGGTAAATATTAATGGAATGGTCATTAACAGGAAATTGGGATTTAGCATCGTTACTAAATTAGGTGAACAAACTACAAACCAATTAAGTGAAAGTTTTAAAACACAGCTTACAAAAATTATTAAACATTGTAAAGAAAAGCTGGAAACCGAAGGAAGCAGTTATACCCCGGGCGATTTTAATTCGGTCCGCATTAGCCAATCCTTATTAGACCGGATAGCATTTGAGGCGGATGCGAATCAAAATGAGATAGTACATATCTACCCTGCAACAAGTTTACAGCAGGGATTTATTTATCACGTACTGAGCCAGGCAAATGATGATGCCTATCGTGTACAGCTGCTATTGGATTATCACATACCAATAGACGTAGATAAATATTTACAGGCATGGTCTTATTGTATAGCTCAGTACCCAATATTGCGTACCGCGTTTAATTGGGAGGAGGATATTATACAAATTATCTATCAGCAGGGTAAACTGGATTATAAAGTACATGATGTCAGCCATCTTGATACACGGGAACAAAGAGACGCGGCGATAGAAGCCATCCAGGTGGAAGACAGGAAGCAAAGCTTTGACCTTGCAGTGCCAACACTGTTCAGGTTGCACATTATTAAGCAGGCACCAGATCACTATACAATATTAAAGAGTGATCATCACAGCATAGCCGATGGCTGGAGCGGACCTATATTGTTAACCAGCCTGCATCAGTATTACGATGCGATTATAGAAAACAAAAAAGTAAATATTAAACAGGATAGGTCATACCTGGAAGCACAGGAATATATCTGCAGGAATAGGGAAATGGTACAGCAGTATTGGGATGCTACATTAGCCAGGGCCGAAAGCGCCAATGATATCAACGCGCTGCTCAGCCAGTCAATAGATTTTAACAGCTACCGCCAGGTAGAGCAACCGGCCACTACTATTTTGGAGATCAGGGACGATTTTTTCAATGCCTTAAAAGCCTTTAGTCAAAGAGAAGGTATAACGTTAAATGTAATTGTTCAGTTCGCCTGGCATAAGCTGCTACAGGTATACAGCGGAGCAATGCAAAGTATAGTGGGTACTACCGTATCGGGAAGGGATTTGCCTGTAGAAGATATAGAAGATAGCGTGGGGTTTTATATCAACACCCTTCCCCTGCTGATCGATTGGAACAATAACCACTCCATAATGGAACAACTGCACCAGGTTCAGCAAAAGATAACAGAGATGAGCACACACAGTTTTGCTGACCTGGCAAAATTACAAAAGGACGGGGAACGGTTATTTCACAGTTTGTTTGTTTATGAAAATTATCCATTGCCAAAAGGAGATGAAGAGACATCAGTTATCAGTTTAAGGGATTCCATTGAGAAAGTAGATTATCCATTAAATATTTTAGCTTTTGAATACAATGATACGCTAACTGTCAGTTTGGGATATGATGGTAAATATTTAACAGGGGCCAGGGCCCGGCAACACATAACAACCTTAGAGCGGATCATTCACCAGCTTATAAAAGATCCATACAATTCCCACCAACAGATTTCACTGATCAGTCCCGAAGAATATGATCAAATTATATACGGCTGGAATCAAGCAGGCAGCGTTTATAGAAAAGACAGTACAATATGTGAGTTGTTCGAAAAGCAGGCAGAAAAAACACCGGATAGTTTAGCCCTGGTCTTTGGGCTACAGCAATTAACTTACAGGTACCTCAATGAAAAGAGTAACCAGTTGGCCCGGTACATCAGGACTCAATACCTCCAAAGGACAAAGAAGGCCCTCGTCCCTGATACCCTAATAGCCTTGTACCTTGACAGAAGCCCGGAGATGGTGATTGGAATACTGGGGGTGCTTAAGGCCGGAGGAGCTTATGTGCCGATCGATACCAACTATCCTCAGGAAAGGATCAATTACATGCTCGAAGATACCGCGGCACAACTTATTCTCAGTCAGCGACACCTAAGCGAAAGCAGTACTACACAGCTACCAAAGGAGATGGTCATTCATATAGACCTGGCTGAAACGCTGTACGTAACTGAGCCATCCCTAAACCTGCCTCAATATAGCAAAGCCACCGATCTTGCTTATGTGATTTATACCTCAGGAACAACGGGTAATCCAAAGGGGGTAATGGCAGAGCAACATCAAATTGTATCATTTGCTGTTGAGAATAATTTTATTGATTATGAAAAAGTGGGGGTCGTGGCAGGCTTATCAAATTATGCATTTGACGGAAGCATATTTGATATATTTTTCTCGTTAATAAATGGAAAGAAATTGGTTCTTATTGATAATGGCTTTTTATTGGAATCATCAGTTTTGGATGATCAGTTGATTAAATTTAATGTAGATACAATTTTTATTACCACGGCCTTGTTTAATTCCCTTGTACAAAATCAATCCAGGTGCCTGAATACTTTAAAACAGATAATGTTTGGGGGAGAAGCCTGTAACAGGAAAATAATAAATAGTTTTAAAAATTGTTACGGGCAAACATCTTTGATCCACGTATATGGCCCAACAGAAAATATTGTTTATTCCAGCTATTGCAAATTAAATGATTATAATACTACGGATGTTGTACCAATAGGCAAACATTTGGCTGATAAATATTTATATATACTGGGCAGCAGTCTTTCTCCTGTTCCCACAGGTGTAACAGGAGAATTATACATTGGCGGAGCCGGTGTGGCACGGGGCTATTTAAATCTTCCCGGTATAACAAAAGAGCGTTTTATAGCCAATCCATTTGCCACCGAAGCAGATAACGAAAAGGGTTATGCGCGGTTGTATAAAACAGGCGACCTGGTGCGATGGCTACCCGATGGAAATTTGGAATATATCGGTAGAAACGATGACCAGGTAAAGATAAGGGGATACAGGATCGAGCTGGGTGAGATAGAATATATCTTCTCAAAAATCGCGGGCATTAAACAAAGTTGCGTTTTAGTTAAAGAAAGAAAAGCAGTATCAGGAAGCACTAAATACCTGGTTGGATATTACGTATTAAATAATAGCGGTGATACACTAACACAGGCAGGTATCTTAAATAAGTTATCCCAGTCATTACCCGAATATATGATACCAGGCGCCATGGTACAGATGGAATCATTTCCCCTGACCATCAACGGAAAACTGGATAAAAGGGCAATGCCTGATCCTGACTTTAGCTCAGAGGAATATGTAGCACCGGTTACTGAAAAAGAAGAAACGGTATGCAACATCTGGCAGGAAGTTCTCGGACTGGACCGGGTTGGTATAACTGATAATTTCTTCCGGGTAGGCGGCAACTCCATTTTAGCAATACAGGTATCACACCGGATGAGCAGGGCATTGGGATGTGATACAAAAGTTTCGGATGTATTTAAGTATAAAACAATTTTGCAACTACTGACCTACGGCCTCGGGCGAACCGTAGTAAGCATACCTAAATCAGGTGCCAATCAATCCGCGCTGTCCTTTGCGCAGGAGCGCCTGTGGTTTATCGAGCAGTATGAACAGGGAAGTAATGCCTATCATATTCCCATGGTAATTGAACTTGACGCTGACACGGATTTAGCCGGTATTAAATATGCCATTCAGCAAATTATATCCAGGCACGCAGTATTAAGAAGTACAATTGAACACGGAGTCAGCGGGGAGCACGGCATACAACGGATGCATGAGGAACCTCTGCTAATGGAAGAGATAACAGTAACAGATAAACAGGATTTCAGATCCCTAATTGAGGAAGACATCAACCGGCCTTTCGATTTGAGCGTGGAATACCCTATCAGGGTTAATTTTTATACTATTCAGTCGGCAGATGCAACAATGGAAAGCCCGGTGAGCCGAACCGTTTTGCTGATCAATTTTCACCACATCGCAAGTGACGGCTGGTCGATTGACATATTTCAAAAAGAATGGGCTGCTTATTATGAGGCTTATATCAACACCAATACCCATTTCAGTTTGCCTGCCCTGGAGATACAATATAAAGATTACGCAGTTTGGCAAAGAACGTATTTAACCGGGGACATCTTAAAAAAACAATTAAGCTATTGGAAAGATAAACTCTCGGGCTACCAAACGCTGGAATTACCCACAGATTATGTAAGACCTGGCAAGATAGATTATAGCGGATCAAGCCTTGGGTTTAAACTGAATGAGCAAACCAGTCAGAAATTAAGAGCGTTGGCCCAGCGCTATGGTGTGACCTTGCATAGTGTGCTGTTAAGCAGTATTAATATTTTACTGGGTAAATATACCGGTCAGGAAGACATCATTACAGGCAGTGTCATTGCCAACAGGCAATACCCTCAAACAGAATCGCTTATCGGATTCTTTGTCAACACACAGGCAAACAGGATCCTGCTCAGCAGGTCGCAAAGTTTTGTGGAACTGGTGCAGCAGGTTTACGATGACCAGGCAGAAGCGCAATTATACCAGGACCTGCCCTTTGAAAAACTAGTTGAAGAATTGGGAGTTGAGCGGGATCTCTCCAGGCATCCTGTTTTCCAGGTAATGGTCGGTTTACAGAGTTTTGGCAACCGGGAAATGGCTGCCGGGGAAGAGGAAAAAAATTATCTCAAAACATTTCAGACAGAGGATGTTTATGAAGTAGCCAAATTTGACCTGTCTTTTTTTATTGTGGATGCATCGGGGGAACTTACAATACAGATCAGCTATGCCACTGCTCTATTCCGCAAGGACACAATAGCAAGGCTTATTGATCATTACACACACCTGCTAAACCAACTTGCAGAAGCACCGGAGAAGTCGTATAGTCAACTTAGTTTACTGAGTCCTGCAGAATATGACCAGGTCGTTTATCAGTGGAATACTACCGGCAACGACTATCCGAAAGATAAAACTGTTGCCCGGTTATTCCAGGAGCAGGTGGAGAAGACCCCGGATAAGGCCGCCCTGGTTTATGAAGGGTTTCAATTAAGCTACAAGCAGCTCAATGAAAAGAGTAACCGGTTAGCCCGGCATATCAGGGATCAATACCAGCAAAGAACAAATCAACCGCTTGCCCCCGATACCCCTGTTGCACTCTATCTCGACAGAAGCCTTGAGATGGTAATAGGTATACTGGCGGTATTGAAAGCCGGCGGCGCCTACGTGCCAATGGATACCAGCTATCCCCAGGAAAGGATTGATTATATACTTCACGATAGCAGGGCAAAACTTATACTAGGTAAAAGACGGCCCGCCGACAATAATAATATCCAGCTCCCACAGGAAAAGGTTCTTTATGTAGACCTGGCTGAAGCGCTATACGATATCGAAGACAGCTCAAACTTGCCGCAACATAGCAAAGCGACAGACCTCGCTTACATGATCTATACTTCAGGATCCACAGGTAAGCCCAAGGGGGTGATGGTGGAGCAAAGAAGTATTCCAGGTTTAGTATTCAATGATTATATCAGGTTATCTGGCAGTGATGTTTTTGCTTTTCTATCCTCTCCGGTATTTGATGCCACTACATTTGAAATATGGACCCCATTGCTAAATGGAAATACTTTGGCAATTCCCAATGATCTGAAAAATCCTGTGTCGGATATTAATACATTTAAAGAGTTTATGGCGTTTAATAAAGTTTCTATATTATTTATGACAAAAACCCTGTTTGAAAGTTTATATTATTCCGACGATAGTGTATTTGCAGATTTAAATTATTTAATTACAGGCGGTGAGACTTTAGACAGAAAAATGGTCAATAAAATAATAAACAGCCATACAAGGCCAACCCATTTGTTAAATGCCTATGGGCCAACCGAAAGCACCACCTTCACCACCATTTATGATGTTAAAAGCCAGGTAATATCAGCCATTGTACCCATAGGAAAACCTATCAATAACAGGAGTACCTACGTGCTCGACCCTAACCGCATCCCCGTACCGGTAGGGGTTATAGGAGAATTATACATAGGGGGCGCCGGTATAGCCCGGGGCTACTTAAATCGTCCTGATCTGTCAGAAGAGAGTTTTATCCCGAACCCATTTGCTACAGAAGCCGACCGGGCAGGAGGTTATACCAGGTTGTATAAAACAGGCGACCTGGTGCGATGGTTACCCGATGGCAACCTGGAGTTCATTGGCAGAAATGACGATCAGGTAAAGATCCGGGGATTCAGAATAGAGTTAGGCGAGATAGCACATGCCCTGTCACAGATCACAGGTATTAAGCAAAACTGTGTTTTAGTTAAAGAAAGAGAAACGGAATCAGGAATTAATAAATATTTAATCGCTTATTATACATTGGATAATAGTGATGGTATGCCTGACCGTTCTGTGATTGAGAAGAAGTTATTACAAATGCTGCCGGAATATATGGTCCCTGATGCTTTGATTGAAATGGAATCGTTTCCCTTTAACAGCAATGGTAAATTGGATAAACGCGCCTTACCGGATCCCGATTTTAGTTCCCCGGAGGAAGAATATGTTGAACCAGCTACTGAAACAGAAGAGCGAATATGCAAAATCTGGCAGGAAATTCTCGGGGTTCACAGGGTAGGGATCACAGATAATTTTTTCAGGATTGGGGGCAACTCTATTTTGGCCATACAGGTATCGCATCGCATGAGCAAGACCTTAGGATGCGATGTACATGTTGCTGATGTGTTTAAATTAAAGAGCATACAAATGTTACTGGACAATGTTTCTGTTAAACAGGTTAACCCCGACAATGTTGAATGGGATATCTTAATAAATATTTAATGCACGTTGTTATTAATATGAAAGACATTCACATTTTTTTTAACCGCCTAAAACTTGACGATGGAGCTATCTGGCTCGAGGATGAAACAATCAGGCTTTCGACTTCTAAAAAGCTTCAAACTGAAGAAACGCGGGATTTTGTAATTAATAACAAAATTCAAATAACAGCCATCTTAAAGGAAAATAAAATTTTCTCAAAGGAGAAGTTTTTAAATGTTTTAATATTCAAAGATAATATCACAGCTTTCTATCCATTAAGCTCAGCACAGGAGCGCTTATGGTTTATTGAGCAATATGAGCAGGGTAGCAATGCTTATCATATTCCGGCCGTATATGAGCTTGATAGCGATACTAGTTTAGCCGGTATAAAATTTGCAATTCAGAAAATTGTATCCAGGCATGAAGTGTTAAGAAGTACGATTGAACAATTGGATAACACGGAACATGGTATTCAAAGGGTACATGATGAACCATTGATTATTGAAGAAATTAAATTAACAGGTAAACAAGCGTATAGATCCCTGATACAGGAAGAAATTAACAGGCCCTTTGATTTAAGTACGGAGTATCCCCTGAGGGTAAAATTTTATATTGTTCAATCAAAAAAAGCCCCTGGTATCCGATCAAAACAAATTTTTTTATTGATCAATATTCATCATATTGCCACCGACGGCTGGTCGGCTGAAATATTTGAAAAAGAGCTGCATGGCTGGTACAAAGCTTTTAGAAATAAAGACAAAAGTTTTAGTTTGCCTGCCCTGGAAATTCAGTATAAGGATTATGCATTGTGGCAGCGCACCTTTTTAACAGGGCCGTTATTACAAAAACAATTGAGTTATTGGAAAACGAAATTATCAAATTTCCAGGCACTGGAATTACCCACCGATTTTGCAAGGCCCAATAGGGTTGATTACAGGGGCGCTTATAAAAAATTTACCCTCAACAAAGAAATTAGCCGCAAGCTAAGGGCATTGGCCAAACTAAATGGTGCAACTTTACATAGCGTATTGTTGAGCAGCATAAATATCCTGTTGAATAAATATACCGGGCAGAACGATATTGTGATAGGCAGCCCTATTGCAAACAGGCATCACAGGGAAACGGAAGGGCTGATTGGATTCTTTGTGAATATGCTGGTAAACAGAACGCGGCTCAACGCACTACAAAGTTATGAGGAACTGATAAAAAAAGTTCACCGGGAACAGGTACAGGCACAATTATACCAGGACCTCCCCTTTGAAAAATTAGTGGACGAGCTTGGTGTTAACAGGGATATTTCCAGGCACCCGGTTTTCCAGGTAATGTTTGCAGTACAGAGTTTTGGTAACCAGCCTAACCGGAAAAAACAAAAATTTTCTCTCAAACCATCCCAGGCAGAAAATTTTTATGAAGTAGAGAAATTCGATTTATCCTTTTACATGGATGATAGTCATGAAGAACTGATGGGCGAGGTTAGCTATGCCACCGCTTTATTTCATAAGGATACGATAGAAAGGCTTGTTCGTCACTACATATACCTGCTGGGGCAACTCACTGAGGCGCCGCAGCTACCCTACAGCCGGTACTGCTTACTGAGCCCGGAAGAATACGAACAGATCGTTTATGACTGGAATGCTACCGGTAATGGCTATGCGAACCACAAAACGATTTGCCAGTTATTCCAGGAGCAGGTAGGAAAAACACCGGGTAATATTGCCCTGGTTTATGAAGGTCGGCAATTAACCTATCAACAGCTCAATGAAAAAAGTAACCAGTTAGCCCGGCATATCAGGAAGCAATACCTGCAAAGGACAAAGCAGGCACTTGCACCAGGAACCCTTATTGCTTTGTATCTTGATAGAAGCCTGGAAATGGTGATAGGGATACTAGGCGTATTAAAGGCGGGCGGGGCCTACGTGCCAATAGACACTAACTATCCACAGAAAAGAATTAATTATCTTTTGGAAGATACACGGGCAGAACTCATCATCAGTCAACGGCAGCTAACCGAACACAGTCGTATTCAACTACCGCATGACAAGGTTATTTATATAAGCCTGACGGCAGACTGCTATAAAGAAAAAAACACCTTAAACCTGCCGCAACACAGCAAAGCGTCCGACCTGGCTTATGTGATTTATACTTCGGGTTCAACCGGTAACCCGAAGGGAGTAATGATAGAACAAAGGAGTGTAACCAATCTGGTGAATGACTTGCTAAAAAAGTACAGTATTGATTCTTCAGAAAGATTCCTGCTTTTTGCCAACTACGTTTTTGATGCATCAGTTGAGCAAATGTTCTTATCGTTATTATCAGGGGGAACCTTGTTTGTTGCTGACGGTGAATCTATCAATGACAGTAATCGTTTTGAAAATTATATCACAAAACATCGCATTACACATTTACATTCAACACCCTCTTTTTTAAGTAATATTGATCCATCAAAATTACCCACCCTGAAAAGAGTGGTATTTGGGGCAGAGTACCTGTCAAAGCAATTATTTGACCAGTATAAAGCAATCATTCCAACTATTATAAATGAATATGGCCCCACCGAAACGGCCATTACATCCCTGGTTTCTGTCAATTCATATTTGTTGGGCAACGCTACCATTCAAAATACAAAAGCTTATGTGCTCGATCCTGATCTTAATCCTGTACCTATCGGTGCTACAGGGGAATTGTATATAAGCGGCGCAGGTTTGGCACGTGGTTATTTAAACAAAAAAGACCTTACTGAAGAACGCTTTATTGGCAACCCATTTGCCACGGAAGCGGACCGCGCCCCGGGCCATACCCGGTTGTATAAAACAGGCGACCTGGTGAGGTGGCTGCCCGGTGGCAACCTGGTATACATTGGCAGAAACGATGACCAGGTAAAGATCAACGGATTCAGAATAGAGCCGGGCGAAATAGAATATGCCTTATCGCAGATCGCAGGTATCCGTCAATGTTGCGTATTGGCAAAAGAAAGAAAAACGGCACCGGGCGGTAATAAATACCTGGTTGCATATTATGTTTTAGATAACAGCGGCGATTCCCTTTCACCAACTTTTATCACAGATAAATTATCGCAGGCATTACCTGGATATATGGTGCCGCGCATCCTGGTGAAATTGGAATCATTTCCCCTAACTATCAATGGTAAATTAGATAAACGGGCATTGCCCGACCCCGGCTTTAGTTTATCACCCGGCGAATATGTGGCACCAACCAATGAAATCGAAATGGACATCTGCAAAACCTGGGAAAAAGTTCTTGGCCTGGAAAGAGTAGGCATTACCGATAATTTCTTCCGGATCGGAGGCAATTCTATTTTGGCCATACAGGTGTCGTATCGAATGAGTAAGGCTTTGGGATTTGATATTAAAGTGGCTGACCTGTTCAGACTTAAGACAATTGACAGAATTGTAGCCGCGCATGATCAATATTCCGGACTGGTGAAGCCATATCATTTTATTCAAAACAAAAGCCTGGATAATATGATCTTTATTCATCCGGGTCATGGCGGTTCTGAAGTGTACCAGCATTTGGCAGACCTGTTATCCGGTAACTATAACTGTATTGGAATAGACAATTATAATATTCACCATAAAGATAAGATCGGCTCATTAAATAAACTTGCGCATCATTACCTGGTAGCATATGAAAAAAAATATGCACCGGGCGAACGGGTTAATTTGCTGGGCTGGTCATTGGGCGGACAGGTTGCTTTAGAGATCGCTGCAATTCTTGAAGGAAGGGGGTTTAAAAATATCAATGTATTTTTATTAGATACTTTTATCAGGGGGGAGATAATGCCCGGCTTTGACAAGCAAAAAAACAGTGAGTACCCGGCCAAGAAAAATAAAGTGCTGATAAAATATGAGTCTTCCTATTTTGATAAGGTAGCTGCCGCCTTTGATACCGAGCAGGAGTTAGCCAGTTCATTCATCAGTTGTGGTTTACAATATACCAGGGTAGTATTATTTAAGGCAATTGAAAGAGAAGCGTATCCTGGCAATAGCAACAAAAAGTCAAAATATGTGGTGGAGCATTTCAAAAAGCTTCCGGCCAATAACATAGATTTAGTAACCGGTAAGATAGCGGTAATTAATTTGAATTGTAATCATGGAAATATCCTCGATACAAATAGTGCCACTATAAGTAATTATGTTTTATCTAACCAGGCAGCAGATAAAATGAAAAGAAAAAGCAGGAAAAGTATTCATTGATACGATAGAAAAACAAAACTTTTAAATTTAATAAAATGCGATTCTAAATGAATAATTATACGATTGCAAAACAAATTACGACCGATGCCGGTATTCAATTATACTTACTGAATGTTTCAAAAAATATCAGGTATTGCAACCAGGCAATGATCCCACAAACTCAAATGGATGAAATAATGCAGTATCAATTTAAACAAGACTCAGACAAAAGATTACTGGCAAGAACCTTTTTATACGAATATGTATTTAAGCACTATCGTATTGATGATTTTGAGCTGGATTTTAATGAATATAAAAAACCTTTTTTGAAAGCAGCGCCAAATATCAATTTCAGTTTTTCGTATGCCAAAGATTATTTATTAGTTGGAATATCAGGATGTAAAAAAGTGGGTGTTGATATTGAATATATCAATCCAACTTTAAAGATCGGTGAAATAGCTTCGGAAATTATGTGCCCGGATGAATTGCGGCAATTTAATTCCTATAGCGACGACCTTTCAAAGCAATGTATCTATTTTTATAACCTCTTTTCAGCCAAAGAGTCGATTATTAAATCTTTTGGTACAGGTTTGTATTTTGATGTAAAAAATTTAAACATATTGGATAACGCGGGGTATTGCTATATGGATGGCAAATTTATTTATCATGGATTAGGCATATGGATGAATCAATATACCCTTGCGTTATGCTATGAAAAATAATTTATACAAGTGGACCATGCAATTTTTTACGGTGATCTAAAAATTTATATCCCCTGTTATATCTCCGGTTTCATAAGCATAATGGTTTATTTATTTATGTTTGCAAAAAAACTAATAAATCCTTTACAGACAGGTTGACATGGAGATTAATATTTATTGAATCTTTGAAGCAGGTTCATTTGAATCAATAACCCATATAAATAAATAAAGATTTAAGGTGAAAATTGGTTTAGAACCTTTAGCTGATTTAAATGATAAAGTTTTCTTGCAGACACTATTTAAATCCACGGACGGATAAAACCATCTGATGCTGTTGTTCTGCAATGCAAAGTTTTCCATTTTGTCGCAGGATTGGCCTTTTTCGTCTCAATTGTAAAAGCAAATACCTTTGCGTGTATATTTTTGTGCCTTATTTAAAAACAACATCACATAATAACAACAAATCCTGGGTTTTATGGAGATTGAAGAAATAGAAAATGCATACATATTTTGGAAAAAAGCAGTTATTAAAGCGGACACGGCCCTGCTTGACGAAGTATGCACAGATGGCTTTTCATGGACAAATAATATGGGAATAACAAGAAGTAAATCAGAGATTCTCAGCAGGACCCGCTCAGGTAATCTTCAATACCTGTCATGGACAGATGAAAACATGGACATAAATTTCCAGGAAGAAAATGCGATATTAAAAAGCACACAGATACTTAAATTGAAAGTGTTTGATCAATATATCAACAGGAAGCAGCATATAACTGTTCAATTTATTAAGCAAAATGATAGCTGGCGATTAGCAACTGTTGGTGAATTTTAAAAATAATTTTTTAGTATGTTTTTAAATTTATTTTAACCGTTTTTTATGTAATGTCATTGGTGCCAATTTTTAACGGTTGATGATATAAATACTACCGCTACCCTCATTACCAAAGCTCGTTAACAAAAAACAAAATAATGAAATTCCTGCTTGCTGCGCAACCGCATTTCGAAGCAGCGTCATTGCCAATACGCAAACCGATGACAAAATAAATTCAGCATATATTTTATATGCGATAAAACGATACTTTCACAAATAAATTCATTTATATTAAATCCTTTTTCTCTTAACTATCATCAAACAAACCATGAAAAATTTATTTATTCAGTTGTCTTTTTTGATCTGCACAATAAGCGCTTCCGCCCAGGATAGCAAGACAATTCCCCAACTTGGGAAAAGCACTTTAAAACAAGTAATTGCCGCGATGACGCTTGAAGAAAAAGCGAAGTTTGTTGTAGGAAATGGTTTTAGAATGCCGGGTGCCGCCCCGCAGGGACCAGTAATTGGCCAAACCCAAAATAAGGTACCTGGCGCTGCTGGTACCACATTCGGCATTCCGCGTTTAGGCATCCCGTCAATAGTTGTTGCGGATGGTCCCGCAGGCTTACGCATTCAGCCTTTTAGAAATGGGGATAGCTCTAAAAGCTTTTATGCTACCGCATTTCCTGTTGCTACCTTACTTGCATCAACATGGGATACAGGGTTAGTTAAAAATGTGGGCCGGGCATTTGGAAGCGAAGTGCATCAATATGGTGTTGATATTTTATTGGCCCCGGCATTGAACATTCACCGCAACCCCCTGGGAGGAAGAAATTTTGAATATTACTCTGAAGACCCGTTGGTATCCGGACAAATGACAGCCGCAATTGTAAATGGAATTGAATCAAATGGTGTAGGAACTTCAATCAAACATTTTGCTGCAAACAACCAGGAAACAAACAGGAATACAGTTAATACAATTGTAAGTGAAAGAGCATTAAGGGAAATTTATTTAAAAGGTTTTGAAATTGCGGTAAAACAATCACAACCCTGGACAGTCATGAGTTCTTATAACAAGCTCAACGGAACATATACTTCGCAGGAATATGACCTGCTTACCACCATTTTAAGAAAAGAGTGGGGCTTCAAAGGTCTTGTGATGACAGATTGGTTTGGTGGCAATGATCCAATTGAACAAATGAAAGCGGGGAACGACTTATTGATGCCCGGTACACCACAACAGAGCGAAAGAATTATCAGTGCGGTTAACCACGATTCACTTGATGTAAAAGTGCTTGATGAAAATGTTGAAAGATTATTGAAGATCGTTCTTCTGTCCCCCTCGTTTAAAGGATACAAATATTCTGATAAGCCTGATCTGAAAAAAGATGCGGAAGTTTCACGAATGGCGGCCGAAGAAGGAATGATTTTGCTAAAAAATGAAGGCAATACCCTTCCTTTAAAAACGACCAGGAAAATTGCAGTCTTTGGTAATACATCGTATGATATCATTGCAGGCGGTACTGGTAGCGGCGATGTAAACAAACCTTATACGATATCTCTTGTGCAGGGCTTAGCGAATGCGGGATACTCGCCTGACAATAATCTAAAAACCGATTACACCGGATATATAGCAGCAGTAAAAGCAAAACGTCCAAAGCCAAGGGGATTCTTTGACAGCCCAAAACCGATAGCAGAAATGTTGACAGATGCGAATACGCTTGAACAATACGCGAACGGATCAGATGCTGCGCTTATTACAATCGGGCGAAATGCAGGTGAAGGCGCAGACAGGAAAATAGAAAACGATTTTAATTTATCCGATACTGAAAGAATACTGATAAAAAATGTTGCTGATGCTTTTCATGCAAAGAACAAGAAAGTAATTGTTGTATTAAACATCGGTGGAGTAATTGAAATGGTAAGCTGGCAAAACAATGTGGACGCGATCCTGCTCGCCTGGCAGCCAGGTCTTGAAGCCGGCAATGCCATTGCACATATCTTAAGTGGCAAGGTAAATCCTTCAGGAAAATTAGCAACCACATTCCCTGTTAAATACGAAGATGTTCCTTCAGCAAAAAATTTCCCCGGAAAAGAATTTCCTGAGCAAGCAGTAGCGGGCAATTTCGGCAGAAAAATAATGCCCGCAGAAGTAACTTATGAAGAAGGCATTTATGTAGGCTACCGTTATTACAATACATTTAATGTTAAACCCGCTTATGAATTTGGTTATGGTTTGTCGTACACAAATTTTAAATACAGTGGACTTAAATTAAGTTCTTCCACATTTAATGGAAAGATCATCGCAAGTTTAACCGTTACAAATAGTGGTGATGTGGCAGGTAAAGAAGTGGTACAACTGTACATAAACGCGCCTGAAGAAAAAATGGATAAGCCTGCGCTGGAGCTCAGGGCATTCGCGAAAACAGCGTTACTACTTCCGGGTAAATCACAATCAATTACATTTACCCTTACGCCTTCGGATCTTGCTTCTTTTGATTCCCAAACCTCTTCATGGGTAGCGGAGGCAGGAAAATACACGGTGAATGTTGGCGCTTCTTCAACAAATATTAAATCAACTGCATTTTTCAATTTATCAAAAGATATGATAATAGAAAAAGACCATCAGGTTCTGCAGCCACAGGTTCAGATCAGCGAACTAAAAAAGGAAAATAAATAAACAAATAATATTAATTACAAACTAAACTAAGAAGTTGTTTAAAGATGATTTTTTGGGTAACCAGCTTTGATACTGAGCGTAGCCGAAGTACGAATGGAATCAACAGTTGAAAAAATGGCATCGGTGACGTTGCATAAAAACCGTTTCAACCTGAATTTACACGGCGTATAAAAAGATGTTTAAAAATAATATTTCATTCACCTGTATTGCTGTTGGTGACGCCATCATAGTAACACCTAAATATCTTTGCAGTACCGCCGGCACGATCTCATTTGTAGCAAGCGACGTAGCTAAAGTCATTGTTGAAAAATATTTTTGTCTTTCTTAATCACGTTATTTTATTAGTGTACAACCATGATATCTCCAAGCTCCTCCAATGTTTTCCCCTTGGTTTCTTTAACCTTTGTCCATACAAACAAAAATCCCAGCACACATATTCCGGAGTAGATATAAAATGATTTATCCTGCAACTTTTCAAAAAGAATGGGAAAAGTAAATACCAGGATGAAATAAGCGGCCCATAAACTCAATACGGCAATGGAAGTGGCTGCCCCTCTTACGTTGTTGGGGAAAATTTCTGATATCAGCACCCATGTAACCGGGGCAAGCGACATGGCGTAAATACCAATAGCGGATAATAAAAACCACGATACCTCCGGAGACCCCGCTCCTAGCATTTGCGCAACCACCACATATAATATCGCGAGTCCGCCGGCGCCAATTAACATAAGCGGTTTGCGCCCCAGCCTGTCAACAAGCACCATTGCAAGGATAGTAAAAACAAGATTTACCGCGCCGATGAACACAGTCTGTAATAGCTGGTCATCCTGCGAAGCTCCAATACTTTGAAATATTTTGGGAGCATAATTGAACACAACATTGATACCGCATAGCTGCTGGAAAACGGCTAACCCAATACCCAATAATACCGCTGGTAATACGCCCCTGTTAAATGCGGCACGGTAACTGATCTTTGAACTTCCTTTTAAAGATCTTGCAATAGTGGACAGCGTTGTGTTGGCAAAATCCAGTCCACCTATCTTTTCCAAAACAATCTTTGATTTACCCTGTTCACCTGCCTTCATTAACCATCTTGGGCTCTCTGGTAGCCAAAGCGCGCCAAGTAAGAATAAACCCGAAGGAACAGCACCCAAACCAAACATCCACCGCCAGGCGTCATCGCCATTATTTCTTAAAGAATAATTTACGAGGCTTGTAATTAAAATTCCAAGTACAATGGTAAGCTGGTTGATAGCCACCATGCGGCCACGAAGATGCGCCGGGGAAATTTCGGCAATGTACATTGGAGATAACATGGAAGCCATTCCGACCCCAATACCCGCACAAAACCTGGATGCGATAAAAAAATCTCTTGAAGGTGAAAATGCCATTGCCAATGAGGAGACGGCAAATATCCCGGCGGCCGTTAATAGTCCCGGCTTACGGCCATACTTATCCGAAATCCAACCTGCTAAAACACAACCTGCAATTGCACCTAAGGCAAGGCTGCCTGTTGCAAATCCTTCCCAATATGCATCCAAACCAAATTGCTTTTGTAAAAAAGGCAGGGCCCCCGAAATAACCGCAAAATCAAATCCAAAAAGATACCCGCCCAGGGCTGATATAAATGATATGCCAATGATATATGCATTGTTATAGGAAGGTTTATTCATGAAAAATTATTTACTGCTTTTGAATGTAAGGATTACCTTATACGCTGGTACTAAAAATACTTTTTTGATAGTGAGCACCTCATTTGCCTTGCCAAAATCGGGAACATCAGACGGATGAAGATCTGCAAGATAACTTGCGCCCTTTTGCAAGGGCCTGAAATAAAAGACCATCTCTTTGGATGCTGCATTGGGATAAATTTTCTTTAAGCCTATTTGCCAGGGAATACCTTTATAAAACTCATCTGTTACAAGTTCTCCGTCTATAAAGCCCATACCTGTATCGCCAGTATAATCTATTTGTAAAAAAATATCATCCAGGTTATTTAGGGAAGCGGGTAATTTTACCGCCATCTTTTTCTCCCCTAACATTCTTGTTTCAATGGGTAATTTTACCTCCGGTAATGAAACCTTAAATGTTGCCATAGGCCCGGCAGCCGGTTCATTGGTGATATTTCCATTATCAATCACCGGGGCAATATTTATTTTAGGATAAACCGAAACATCATAATTATTTTTTGCATCGCTCAGCAGTGTGAATGATACTCCATCCTGCAATACAACCGCATCAGAAAACATCAAGCATTTTTTACCATTGATGTATACAATGTAAGATTTTAACGCAAGCGATTTATCCACTACCAATACCTTTGTTTTTCTTCCTTTGATATTCAATGTAAATTCGGCAACAGGGTCGGTACATTTTATCAAAATTCGTTTTGAATTTTCTTCCATTGCAATACCCGTATTTTTTTGAATTGTTGTGCCGCCTGTTTTAGCAAATGAAAATTCTGCATTTACCCCTTCAGGCCTGAAGAACACAAAATAAGGATCTGCTTCATCACCTTTCATCATCAATTGAGCAGTGGCATAATTCAGCATAGCGCCGTTCATATTAAAATTGAAAGGGAAAACAGCATTCTCTTCTGCTTTAATATTTATTACACTGGTTTCGGGAATTAGCACGTCTCCATTATTGGTTTTGATTTTTACCCGGATATTTACTTTATCTGTTATGATCGTATCATCCTGGAAATTATTGATGAATAAAAATCCCGCATTGTCTTTTATTCTTACAGCATAGCGCAGGTCAGTTATATTTTCCTGTTTCAGCGATGTTGCATTAGCCGGCAACACCGTTTGCATGGGCGCCAGTACATCCCCAAAATCATTTAAAAAGAAATGCATTATTTTCAACCGGTGAAAGCCTTCCCTTACCTGGCCAAACTCGCCAATGGGCGCCTGGAAATCATAAGATATTTTCGGTAACCCGTATGCTTCATCGCTAAAATAGTATTGGTCGCCCCTGGGTGTTGATCCTCCATGATACATGTAATATCCAACACCATTGGCCCCACTTCCAATACAACGGTTGATCATTGCATCAAAACTTTTATGCTCCGCAATCGGACGGCGTGTATAGACTGACATGATACCGGAACCTAACTCCGCAGGGAATGCCGGGTAATCTTCCGGTTTGTAACGAACAGGCGCATAATCCGGATTTTTATGTACATCCTTATACAAAAAGAAGGGGGACAGATCTTTCTTCTCTGTCCAGAACGGATATGCATACAAAGAGGTGACGGGAATTGATTCATTGGGGATAATGGCTGCATTACCCCAACCCGTAGCTGTATAAATGGGAACATCCATTCCTGCCTGAACAGCCAATGATTTTAATATTTTCATGTGGTCGTTACCCGGTGATGCATACCGATTATTGCCTTTTGCTATACCAACACCTTGCTGCGTAACCGAAATATCCCTTTCCGATGCCGTAAAGTCGTGTGGCTGCCCCGGATAAGTTAATCCCCAGGGTGCTGCTGAATGCTGGTATTCATTTTCTATCTGTATGCCGATAACAGGGCCATTATCTTTAAAATACAATCCCTTTAATTGTTTGCCAATTTCGTTGTACAATTTCTCCACATAAGACAAATATAGCGGATCATTGGAACGGATCATTACAGGTCTGCCCAAAAGCCAATCGGGCAGGCCGCCACTTCTTATTTCACCGTGGCAGAATGGCCCGATACGAACGATTACATACATATTATTTTTTTCACAGAGTTCAATAAATTTTCTTACATCCCGGTCGCCGTCCCACCTGAACCTGCCTTCTTTTTCCTCATGAATATTCCAAAAAACATAGGTAGCAATTACATTGATGCCGCCTGCTTTCATTTTTTTGATAGATTCATCCCAATATTGATTGGGGTAACGGGAAAAATGGAATTCGCCTGTAACCGGTATCCAGGGCTTATCATTGAGTGAAACATAATAATTATTGACTGCAATTTTATCACCTTTTGAATTGGTACCCCCTAGTTTCAAATGATCAGAATATAATTTCATGGCCGGAACCGCTGCATCGATATCGTAGCTTTTGCGCGACTGGCTATTTGCGCCGTACATGCCAATTGCCAAACACAATACCAGTAACCCTGTTTTCATATTCCCGTTCATTATAAGTTTGTATTTTTCAAATGAAAGAATCGCAGCCGTGATCTCTATCCGAATGGGCATCTTCCTTATTTATAACCCATTCCCAGGTGGATAGTTAAATCCATCCCGGTATTCAATTTTAATTTTATCCTCTGCCCCCTCCCCTTCGAAAATAAGATTGACTGAGCCGTTTCTACCTGCAAATTAAATGATAACAACTTGCTAATTTATATCCTGCCTGATGATCGACTGAATAAATAGCAGGTGGTGATCGTCTTATTACAAGTAGCACCAGTCTGGATAAATATATCGATCTTATGGGGTACCATTAATAAGCATATTATTCAGCTATTAATAAATAACGCAGCATTTGTTTATGTATTATAGCGCCCTGGTGATTGATGTCCAGTGCTAAAACGTCATTGAATAATTTTTTTGCTTTTTCTATATCACCGTTATTGTAACCCAAATTGCCCAGTGCCATTAAATAAAGACAGTGTACCCTGTTTTTTTCATCCAGGTTAGCATCAAATACCAGCAAATCAGGGAGGGATACGGCGAAATAATCGATGCTGATCTTATCCTCCAGGTGCTGTTGCCCAAAATCAATTAAACGTTGAAAAATTTTTTTGGCTTCCTCGTGGTTATCCAGCTTCATCCATGCCAGCCCCTGGTAAAAAATTTTATCGGGCTGTGCATCGTTATAAAAAATCGCCTGTACCGGTTCGCTGATTCCCAGGGTAGCCAGCCGGTAGTAGCGCATTGCCTCCGCTGAATTATTCAGCAGTTCATACGCCATTCCTTTCCAGTAATGAATATCATTTTCCTGCGCACCGTACAATTTACCCTCGCCCAGGCTGGATGGGTAATTTTCTGCCTGTTCCAGTAATTGAATTACGTATTCATAATCACCTGCCTCCATGGCGCATTTGGCCAATTCGAGGTAGCAAACGAGATACTGTCCAACTACCTTGCCTTCGCCACCTTCCCATGGATGAAACTGGTATGCAGCTATTAATTCTTTGGCCCGCGCGTATTTTCCCAACTGGTTATACAATGTTATTCGTTCAAGGTACAGATCCTCTCTTTGCTCCACCAAATTCATGTGCGACTCCAGGAATGCAAGCCTTGTAACATGATCCTTATTGAGCTTTTTATATAACTGGTCCAATTCCATTAATATCCTTGCATCGCTGCTATCCAATGCAAAAGCTTTTTCCAAAGAAGCCAGGGACCTTACGGGATCATTTAATTTATTATAATAAGCAAGTGAAAGATTGCGGTAAACAGTTGGAAATTTATCATTTAACCGGGCAGAATTTTCCCATGAATCAATGGCTTCCAGATATTGTCTTTTATCGTACCAGAAATTGCCGAGGTAATAAAGCGCCTTCGAATCCCGTGGATTTAGTTCAACGGCTTTTTGTAGTATCCGAACATCCTCAATACGATTTGGAAAAATATAGTCGGGGCTAAGGGCAGCCGCTGTTTTAAAGTAAGTAATTGCTGTACCAGTGTCGCCAGACTGAATTGCAAACCAACCAAGATAATACGGAACCAACGCATATTCATGATCACCTGTATTGTTATACATTGACAATAGTTCAGTTGCTTCATCATACAAACCGGCATGTAAATAATCAAAAGAAAATTCTATAAAATTGTGTACCCAACCCCGGCTGATCTTCATTAAATGGCTATGAACATCCTGCATTGCTTCATCGCCTGTATCTTTCAGCAATAAATACCTTTCAAATAAACAACCCAAATTAAAGGGGTCCAGTTCCAATGATTCGGCGATCAGGCCGGCGGCTTGCTCCTTTTTATTTAATTTGCGCAGGATAAATACCTTTGCATGCCTTGCAGAATGGGAGTGAAAGTTTCGGATCAAAGATTTTTGAACCAGTTCCAGCGCCTCTTCGTAATTGTGTTTCAAAGTTGAAATCCTGGCAAGGTTTAAATAACCTGCGTGTTGAAAGGCATCATTCCAAATACATTTATAAAAAGCATCGAAAGCTTCATTATTTTTACCCTGCATTTTAAGCGACCATCCAAGATTATAAAAAGCTTCCCCGTCATAAGGATTTGGATTGCGTTTTGTAAGCGTTTCAATTGCTTTTCTGAAATAGGGCTCAGCCTTTTCAAATTGCCCCCTGCGCAAAAACCACAGTCCCATTGAATTATTATTCCTGGCATCTTTTGGGTCTCTTCGCAAAGCTTCTTCATAATAATCTGTTGCTACGTAAGTAGCATGCCTGTATTGCTCCAGGTGAAGCCCCGTTAAATATAACTGCTCATTGTTTTCAACATCTGCCGGTCTTTTGGCAGCCTCAGCCGGCAATGGAATTTCCTGGTCAGTTATTTTCTCTTTTTGATAGCTCACCAGCTCCTTACCGGTTTGCATGTCTGTAATAGTTAGCTTAATATCTTCTGCATGAATTAATTCAGCCAGTGTAATTGTTTTGAACCACGGACTTTCAGGACAAGAAGCGATGTGATCACTAAACAATAGTTTTGAACCTGCATTCAGCGTTACCCAGATACTAGGGTAAGTTGCCGTAACATATAATATTATCCGCACCTCCGTTCCATTGATATCTATATTTACCACCGCCTCTTTGCTTGCATTCTTTACTGCACCAACTTCCCTGTAGGGCATAAAGTACTGAACAAAAGATTTCTCTTCATAAGGTTGTATCCATGAAAAATCAGGTTGGTTGTCTGTATAAACACCTGTCATCAATTCTATATACGGGCCATCTTCATCGGTCAGATTTTTATCCCATGCCAGGCCGAACTCGCCATGCCCCCATGTCCATTGCTTTTTACCAGGCGATATGTGATGGTCAGCCACGTGTAATAAGCCTCCCTGTGTATCATGCTCATAACCACCTATAAAATTGTATTTAGAGGTGATGGCCATATAGGATGTTGGGACAGGAATATTCTTATATCGTGAAATATCCGTACCCGGGGCATAATCAACTTTATAATACACCCCCTTTGCTATTGGAAATGAGGAAACATCTCTTTTACCATGATCAAAAACAGCATATACATCGGGTGGAAAAATGGATTGATAATCATCATTCACTTTTACCGCGGGATTGGCCCACCATAAAAATGTTTGCGGGAATGGTGTCCTGTTATATAATTTTCCCTTTATTTCAATATAGGCTTTATCCGGGTAAAGCGTGAAACCGGCCATTCCTTTTGTGCGAAACATTCTTTCAATTTCATTTACCCAAACAGTTATGCTGCCATCTTCGTTTTCCTTTATCGTGAAGTCTACAGGTTCAAAGGTAGAAGGGCGATGATGTTGCGGCCAGTTAAATTCAATTCCACCAGAAATCCATGGTCCTGT
>JBDTVX010000006.1:0-38140 GCA_040007015.1 Ferruginibacter sp.
ATTTGGATCAGTCTTGCTTTTTTCATTCGAAAGAAGAGAGCCGGGATTTACCTTCAGGTCCCGCCGGTTATTATTTTCGGAGTAATCCATTACAGGAAATTTTCTATATAAACATTAAGGTTAATAGAAAATTGAATTTTACTAAATTTTGTACCGGGTACAGAAAATTTAGATGTGCTCTTTCCATTGGAAAGAATAACGCAATTAAAGCCGGAAGGGAAAGGTAGAAACAATTATTTTATTTTCCAATGATCACCAAAAATAATTTGCAGAAGCATCAACTTTTAAGACAGGCATTTTATCGTTGGGTCACGTGGCCGCTGTATCAAAATGATTTTCGCGGTGTATAAAAACAACGAAGGGAGCCCAATAATCAGGCCAATCAACTGCGTTCAAGGTTTACAACTAAGGACGGGATAAAATACACATTCGAAATTTTTTATTTAATTTGAAATTACCTTATAATTGGTAGTATAATTATAAATTATTAGAGAAATTTATAAAGGAACAAGGCATTTTAAAACTATCACTTTGGTTCGGGCGGGGTTTTTGCCGCAACAGTTTCTATAATTTGAATATTATTCTGTCGAAAACTCTGCCCGAAAAGATTTTCTGATAAAAATTATTGAAATTTATAACTGCAGGTTACAGCCTTAAAAAGGTGCCCATATTATTGAGTGGAGCAGAATAATTCTCAATGCTGCCCGGATAGATAATGCTGCTTCAATACATCTTCACCATTTTCATTTCCTTTTTCCCTCCAGATAGCATGTATATGATTACCAGTTCCGCTAAAACCGCAGTTATCGAATTCAACCAGGAATGTGGGCCCATTCAACACATAATAATGCGCTTTTGATTCATCATAAGAACCGATCCAGCCAAAATAAACTTTACCGATTCCCGCTTTTACAATCTTGTCATATTCAATAACAGCTTTTTCATATTCCAGGTTAAAAACAAATTCACGGATAATGTATTGCAATACCGCCTGCTGCTCTTTAGACATTTGCGATGCGGGTATCCCCCAGTTTTCAATCAACCGCTTGCCGCTTTCGGCCCCGGTGATGATATCTCCCGGAACAGCAGTACTCTTAGTAGCTGTTTTTTGCTGGGCAGGGGATAATAAATGTAGCAGTTTAATGCCCAGGTCCTCTTCCTGTCCGAGTACCCGCCAGCCCGCATATTCGGTATTTGGATATTCAGCCGGATCAGTGCCAACAAAAAAAGGCGTAACGGAAAGCCTGTCATTGACAAAGGTGAAATTGATGGAAAGATGATGGCCCTCCACTTTATAGGCCCATACACTATCTGTAGGCTGGCCAAAAAAAGCGAGAAAATAATTACGGGGCGACCACAGTAATGATCTTACCATATCATACATATTACTATCAATTTCTTTTTTGTAATACAGCGTATCATATAAGCGGTTAAGCAGGTTATCAAGATGCATGATGCTGGTAGCTTTGAGATAGCCCTGTGAGCTAAGTGACACGGAAAGAATGCGATGAAACAAATGCCGCTGCGTATCCGTCATGTTGCCGACACTGATACCGGCTCTTGCACGAATGCCCACCGGCAGGTTATTCCATTTAATTCTTGCCGTATCATTGAAAGCAAGCAGGGCTGTTCGCTTTTGCATCTTATCCAGTGAATTAACAAATGAAATGGCGGCCTGTTTTATTTCGGCATTGTAATTTGACTGGCACTGTGTGTGGAACGGAAAAAGTACAGATAAAAATAAAGTGGTAGCGGGCAGCATTCGTTTTGGCATGGCGTAGTTTTTGTAAATGTAGTCTTATTTTTCGTTGATATTTTTTCTCAGGCAAGCTGGCTGCCAGCGCCCCGGATGTGACATTTTATTGTTTACAACAACTACATTATTTCTTATACTTTTGCGGGATCAGGAGTTTTAAACTTATACTATTTATGTCATCAGAGATATTACCTGTAAAATATGGTTTGCCACCGATGCTTGCCGGCAGTGGAGAATATTTTAAAAGATTTAGCGATCCCATTCCAAAAAGTCCATACCGGCGAAATCCATTTGTCAGAAAAAATAGCCCGTGAGCAATATGAACACCTGGGAAAAAGCCTGGTCGAAATCGGACTTGAATTAATTGAAAGCAGGAAAGGCGGCATGATAGAGAAGATCAGGCAACCCGTAATTGGAAGGGCCAGGAATGAGGCTGAAGAGAAAGAAAGTAAAACCATCTTATCCGTATATCTTTCAAAACACCTGCTTCATAAATATTCCTATCTAAGCGGTTTCTTTTCTTCAATTGAAGGACGCTCCATTGAAAATTATTTTGTTGAACAGCGAATTGAAAAAGTAAAAGAACTGCTGGTATATAAAGAGATGACCTTGTCAGAAATTGCTTTTGAAATGGAAAATAGCAGCGTTGCGCATCTTTCCAACCAATTTAAAAAAATTACCGGACTTACCCCTTCCCATTTCAGGGAGGCAGGTTCCATGAAGCGAAAATTGATTACCAGGTTTAACCCAAAATTCTGCAAGCCTTTCCCAAAGTAATGTAACAACAACTTGCTGTCCTGATCCTATTTTTGTTCTATCAAATTATTAAACAAATAAAACAAAAATTATGAAATCAGAATTTCAATTGAGTAACATTACTCCCGGCGAAAAACAAAAATGCAGTAACCCAAATTGTACCTGCGAAAATTGTAACTGTGGCAGCAATTGCACATGTAAGGATTGCAGATAATGGATGGTCCCATTATATCTAAAACGATAAGCCACTCTTTAACCGGGGTGGCTTATTTAAATCAATCATTTCAATAAATAATCATAAGAAAGTATTTATTGATGTCTTCTAGTCGGCCTATTATTTCAATTATATAATATAGCGGCAATAAAAGATTGGGTCAAAGGAATATATACCTGTTCCTCATCCACACTGCCGGGTGGCGGTGTTCATGGAATATGTAGTTTCAATGCTGCAAAAAAGCATTCAATGATGTTTTTGGGTTTGAGTTAACGCATAAGGTTTTAGAACCAATTACTTTTAAAATATATATAAATATTTTAACAACCGCCGGAAATGATCTATTTTGTTCTGTAAAGTTTCTTAACAGATGGATACTACATTGCAAAACCAGGCTTCCTGGACCTTTTCACGCAAAATTTCTTTTCGTTTTTTTTGTTGCCTTTTTATCCTTTATATATTTCCTTTCCCGGTAAATGATATCCCATTCAACAGGGAAATCGATAAAATAAGCGAGCATATCCTTGGCTGGTATACTAATGGTATGGGTTATGTTGAAACTTTCTGGCACTGGCTCATACCCGTTGTTGGCAGATCGGTTGTTAAAGAACCGATCACCATATTTACTAACGGTAGCGGCGATACAACATATGATTATTTACTGTTGCTGACCCAAACCGTCATTGCGCTAATTGTCAGTATAGCCTGGGGCATAGCCGATAAAAAAAGGAAAAGTTATAATACAGCCTGGTACTGGCTCTGTGTGCTACTGCGCTATTTTGTGGCTTACATGATGCTGGGATATGGTTTTGCCAAGGTATTCCACCTGCAAATGCCCTATCCTTATTTATCCAGGCTGGTGCAACCTTATGGGGATTCTTCACCAATGGGCCTGGTATGGACCTATGTGGGTCAGTCAAAACCCTTTAGCATATTAGTAGGTTTCAGTGAGGTGATTTGCGGCGTGTTGCTGCTTTTCCGGAAAACAACATTGGTGGGCGCATTATTGTCGCTGGTGGTAATGGGTAATATTGTAGTGATCAATTTTTGTTATGATGTGCCGGTAAAATTATTTTCTTCGGTAATGGAGATCATGTCATTTTATTTAACGGCTACTTACTGGAAGGAGCTATACCGTCTTTTTATATTGCATCAGCCCGGGATGTTGGTCAAATATAAACAACCTTATTTTAAAAAGAAATGGGTGA
Organism: Ferruginibacter sp.; assembly: GCA_040007015.1. GTDB lineage: Bacteria > Bacteroidota > Bacteroidia > Chitinophagales > Chitinophagaceae > Ferruginibacter. The sequence goes on from JBDTVX010000006.1 coordinate 3,935, forward strand.
GGGTAACTGTAAAGCTGTTAAAGGTACTGATCATTGCAGACGCATTTTTTTACAACATTACTGACAGTATTGATGGTAGCAAACAGTACGGAGATAGCAGGCCCAGGCCACCCTTATATGGTATTTATAATTCAGAACTTGTAACGCGTAATAATGATACCATACCACCCTTAGCAACCGACACTACTCACTGGAAGCAGGTTATCATCCAGTTTGCGGACTACGCTACCATTAAATTAATGAATGATACGACGCGCAATTATAATTTTAAAATTGATACCATTACCAAAACCGCAATTATTTATCCATCATGGGATACACTACATAAAACTACTTTTAAATATATAGCCGATACGTCTACTTTGATCTTGACCGGGAAAATGAAAGATGATTCCATTTATATGCGTTTTAGAAGGTACGACATAAACAAATTCCGGTTGATGAACAGGGGTTTTCACTGGATAAATGAATATCCTTATAACAGGTAATATTGGTAATCAAGAAAGATATGGCTGAACCAGGTAGAAATTTTTTTAGAAGCCGTTTAAAAAACGAAATCTTAATTCTTGCAATTTTTTGCAAACACCAATACCGATAAAAATTTTTTTATTTGGCAGTGCCAATTTTTATAAGTTCCTGGTCGTGATGGTTTTTAATCTCACATTTATTATCAAAGATCATTGTTGCGCCGTTTTCGGCAGTATATTTTGGCCAGTTTGGTAATTCTTTATTATTTGGATCGCCGTTCTTTGCAAAATTAATCCAGGCCTGGCTTATTTTATTGGCCAGCTCACAGGCTTCTTTTCCACCTCCCGTCATTTCCTGGCACCTGCTGATGTTGTCAAACTGGAATGCGAGATCCATACAATGCATGGCTTTATACATTCCGTTATTTACAGGCGACTGCCAGGTAAAAAGATACATATATACCGGTGCCGCGCCTGGTATGGCTTTCATATTGGCTTGCCTTAAAGCGCCTGCCCTAAACATAAAATCAATGTCAATAAAATCCGATGGCTTTACCGTGTTTGGATAAGCGCTGTTTAATGCTGCCATGTATTTATCTGCATTGTCCCCGTATTTTTTCTTTATAAATTCTTTTGCCTGGTCCATATTCATATCCCTTGATCCGGGTATAAACGGGGCAAATTCATTTTTGGTAGAGCCCACCAGCAATGGAATGTTTTTAGAAAGTTCTATTGCAGCCGGGTTACCTGGTTGGTTGGGGAGAAAGCTGCCATCAAGAACCGGACCCCAGCCCAAACCGAAGCCTTCAACAGGTTTACCTTCAGCTTTTATTTGCTGTTGAACCTTTGCAATTGCTTTTTTGCCGGCTGCATTTAAACGTTCGTAAGATATTTTCTGTAAGGAATCTACCTGTGAAGGCTGCAATTGCAACTCTTCCAGTAAAGCGGCACTGATTCTTTTTGTAACTGCGGCTTCAGTAAAATTAACAAGGTAACTTCCACTTTGCACAATTGCTTTTTGAAACAAACCTTTTGCAGATGGGGCATTCATTAAACAGGTAACTTTTCCGCCACCACCGGATTGACCGAAGATGGTTACATTTTCCGGGTCTCCTCCAAAGTTGGCTATGTTTTGTTTAACCCATTGTAGGGCAGCTACTAAATCTAATAATCCTGCATTGGCCGAAGACTTATATTTTTCCCCATACGCAGAGAGATCCAGGAACCCAAGTACGTTTAAGCGATGGTTCACTGAAACAACAACAACATCGCCCTTTTTTGTTAAGTTTTCGCCATCATAAGAGGGTAATTCAATCGAGGAACCCGCAGTAAAACCACCACCGTGCAGCCATACCATTACCGGTCGTTTTTTTTGATCGTTTATTCCTTTGGTCCAGATATTTAACGTCAGGCAATTTTCATTTGTATAGCCCCAGTTATGCTGGAAAGGAAATTCAAATTCATCATTTACAGTAGTGGTAACATCCGTAGGACAAACCGGGCCATAAGACATAGAACTCCGGACCCCTGTCCATGGATTTACTTTAACAGGCGCAGTAAACCGCTCTGCTTTTGCATAAGGAATACCCTTATAATTAAAAATACCATTGTGTGTGTACCCTTTAACCTTTCCACTTACCGTTTCTACAATGGCAGCATTTTTGTCAGCTACGATCGCATCCTGCGAGGTTGCGTTTTTGGCAGAAATTAATGATGCGAAGGTTAACAGTAAAAAAGACAGTTTTTTCATGTTGATTATTTTGTTTTTTTAAAATGATGCTTAAACTTATTTATTGTTTGCCAGGGGAAGTTTTGATCACTGCTTCATTCTGTAGAGTGAAAGAAAAGCCCTGAAGCGCCGGCTCAGGGCGGAAGTATATTTTATTCATAATGGCTTATTTAAATATCATCGTGTCAATCAAACGTAATGATAATATTTTTTTCGCATACATCGGCTATTTCATTTTATATGATACGGTGTTAAGCCCAATCTTAATTCAATACCCAATGTAATTCCTTTGGCTTTTGCGAGGGGGAACAAATTTAGTAAATCCTGATCGCTGATTTTTTCATGCTGGCATCATTTCGAAGGTCGCTTGCATTAAAAAATCAAGGCAGCAATACTTTTATACCCAGGTTGTTCGCGGTGTTAATGGAATCCGATATCCATTCTCCCTGTAGCAGATAGGAATGAAAGGGAACCTGGTTAAATAAACTAAAGCAAGACTTGAAATTTCAATACCTGATTCTGTTGATTTTTTTATGTAAGTCAGTTGTATTTCTTTTTGCAGCATGTGCAGGTTGTTCTGTACTTTACCCATATCAAGCGGACGGTTTTTATTTCCCTGGCACTCGTTTTCGCAGGCTATTGCTACCTTGAAAATTGTTAATGATTTACAATTACGGCTATTATGTAATTTATCCCGGCAACAATAAATTAAATTTGTAAACCATGTAAAAAATAATTACTTTGTTTCGAACTACCTGATTAGTTGCTATGATGGAAAATTTTTCCGACACAGATTTATTAGTTGCAGAAGATTCACACACTGCTTTTGCAATCATCTATAACCGTTACTGGGAGCGGCTGTACAAAAAGGCGCTGGTGAGGTTTGGAAATGATGCGGATGCGCAGGATGCCGTACAGGAAGTTTTTATAAGCCTCTGGAGAAACAAGCACACCATTGAAGCGGCCAACACACTTTCCCCTTATTTATTTGCCGCTTTAAAATACTGCATTATAAAAAAGATCTACCGCAAAGCAAAAAAAGGGGAGTATGTAACGTTGTCACTAAGCGTGCTGGAAAAATTTGGCGGATATGAGGAAAATCAATTTCAGTTGAAAGAATTGCAATCCGTTCTAAGGAAGGAACTGGATAACCTGCCAACTAAAATGAGGCGTATATATGACCTTAGCAGGGTAGAAAATTTACGCACAACGGAAATAGCAGAGCAGTTGCATATCTCTGAACAAACCGTTAAAAATACACTTACCACCGCCCTGAAACGCCTTCGCAAACGGATAGCTCACTATGCGGATTTTTTACTCCAGATCGCCGGGATACTTTTTTTTATCAATTAAATAGTACTAGTAGAAAGCCGCGGGTATAATAGGTAAGGTTGCGATGCCAATGAATTTACTTTTCAAAAAAATATGAATGTTGTATAATAATGCAAAAGAGCTTTTACGAAAGTATCTTCTGGGCCAGGTTACTGCTGATGATGAAAAAAAAGTGGATGAATGGTATGATGCTGTAGATGATTCTGCTGATCTGTATTCCCCGGGCAATAAGCAGTCTGAGAAAATAAAGGAAGAAATTTATCAGAAAATAAAAGCACGATTGGAGGAGAAAGGATTAAATCCGGTAACTATCGGATCAAAACCGGCTATTTCCTTCAAAAGAAATAACTGGCTTGCTGCAGCAGTTTTGACTGCCGCCATATGTTCAACAGCCTTTTTTCTTTTTAGAAAGAACCATCCGCTAAAAAAAGATATTCAGGAAAGCCCTTTGGCAAAAGCTAAAAATGATGTAAAGCCCCCCTCGGGCAATAAGGCAATATTAAAACTGGCAGACGGCAGGCTTATACAATTAGATAGCAGCGGCGTGGGTACACTGGCAGTACAGGGCAGTATGCAGGTGACCAAGCTGGCGGATGGGCGTATTACTTATAATGGCGAGGCCGGTGAAAAAATAGTTTATAATACGCTTTCAGTACCCAGGGGCAGTACGCCGGTAAAACTTGTTTTGGGAGACGGCAGCGAAGTATGGGTCAACGTTGCTTCTTCCATCACATATCCTACGGCATTTGCGGGCCGCGAAAGGAAAGTGGAAATAACGGGTGAAGCATATTTTGAGATAACAAAGAATAAAGAAATGCCCTTTGTGGTTAAAAGGATGAATGATGACGCGCAGGTGCAGGTGTTAGGTACCCATTTCAATGTAAATGCTTATGACGATGAAGCGTCAATGAAGGTAACATTATTGGAAGGTGCTATCGATGTTTCAAAATCCGGTATCCACAACGTATTAAAACCCGGCCAGCAGGCAATGATCGAAAATCAAATGATAAAGCTTATAAACGATGTGGACCTGGAAGAGGTGATGGCCTGGAAAAACGGACGATTTTATTTTGAAGGCGCAGACATTAAAACGATCATGCGGCAAATCGAAAAGTGGTACAATATCCGGGTCACTTACCAGTCGGAAATTAAATATTCTTTTGTAGCAAAAATTTCGAGAGATGAAAATGCATCGGAAATATTGCAGATACTGGAACTAACGGATATGGTGCATTTTAAAATAGAAGGAGATCAAATAACGGTAACAAAATAAAAATTTTAAAAAGGTTCTCAAACAAAATCGCCCCACGTGCAGGTGAGGCGACAAGTAGTTTGGCTAACCTATGTACAATCGTGTCGGACTGCTTATTATTAACCAAAAACCAAAGTTATGCTATTTTTTGATTTTAAACCTTCGGTTTCCCACCGGAGGTCACTTAGCCAAAAGCTGTTGATTATGAAGTTTACAGCATTTTTTCTTTTAGCTTGCTACCTGCAGGTTGGGGCCAATGGATTTGGCCAGAATATTTCATTAAACCTTAAAGGGGTACCCATCGACCGCGCCTTTAAAGAAATTGAAAAGCAAAGTGAATTTAGTTTTGTTTATGGGAAGGAACAGCTTTTGGAGGTCAAAAAAGTAAATCTCTTTGTATCCAATGCCACACTTTCAGAAACCCTTGATAAGCTTTTTAAAGATCAGCCGCTTTCCTACACTATTGCCAAAAAATATATTGCCATTAAAATGATCCGCCTGAATGCGGATGGTTTTGTTGTGAGCACGGCAGAACCGAGTCCGCCCATTGACGTAACGGGACGGCTTGTAAATGACAATGGGCAACCGCTGGAAGGTATTACGGTGGTTGTTAAAGGAAAGAATGTTGGTACAAAGACAAATACCGACGGGGTGTTTTCTATTAGTGTGCCCGATCAAAAAAGTGTGCTGGTGTTTAGCTCGGTAGGTTATGAATCAAAAGAGCTGAGAGTGGATGGCAAAGAAAATCTTGGCAATATCGTACTTTCAATTTCCAATCTTAAGCTGAATGAAATTGTTGTTACAGGTTATTCTTCCCAGCGAAGAAAAGATATTACCGGCGCTGTAACAGTTGTGAATGTTTCCAATTTAAAATCAGTGCCCGTAGGTAATCCCGATCAATTATTACAGGGACAGGCTTCAGGGGTGCAGGTAATATCTTCAGGGCAGCCCGGTGCTGAATCTCAAATAAATATTCGCGGCATCACCTCGTTTGGAAACAATGATCCTTTATATATCATCGATGGCGTTCAGGCAAGTCTGCATGATATTAATCCGAATGATATAGAGTCGATCCAGGTATTAAAAGATGCAGGCTCGGCCGCGATCTATGGGGTGCAGGGTTCCAACGGAGTAATTGTTGTTACCACAAAAAAAGGGAAAGGTGCAAAATTGTCGGTCAGTTATGACGGATATGTTGGCGTTCAGGAACCGATCGGTGGTAATCCCCTGAATTTGCTCAATGCAGAAGAAATGAGGCAGCTGGCTCAAAAAGTGGCAGTTAATAACCCGTTTTATGGCCCCAATTGGGTAATTCCGGATTATATTTATAGTGACCAGACTACCGGTGTAAGAGCCACCGCAAGTGCAGGAGACCCGGCTGTCGATCCTTCAAAATATGTATTTACCCCGGATCATTCGGCAGATTATTTTATTGTAAAAACAAATAAGGCTGGTACCGACTGGTTTCACGAAGTATTTAATCCCGCTCTTCAGCAAAGCCATACCGTTTCTGTAAATTCCGGCAGTGATAAGGGCTCATTCCTGTTTTCGTTTAATTATTTAAACCATCAGGGAACTGCTACGAATACCTTTTTAAAAAGATATTCTGTGAGGGTAAATACAACCGCAACAATAAAAAACGTTATAAGAGTTGGCGAGAACGCTTATTTCTTTTTTAAAAATAATCCACTCATTCCTAATCAATGGGAGAACGGTATCATTTCAGGAATTTATGGTGCGGCGCCGGTTTTACCGATACGTGATATCGCCGGAAATTATGCCGGCGCATGGGATGGCCCCGGTCTTGGAAATGTTGGAAACCCGGTTGCAGACCTTGATAGAACGGGAACCAACAAATCCAATGTATGGGACATCATTGGAAATGTGTTTGCAGAAGTGGATGTCTTAAAACATTTAACAGCACGTACCAGTTTTGGTGGCACAATCGATAACCAATATAATTATAACTTTAGCTTTACGCCTTACGAATCATTTGAATCGCATAATCTCGCAAATGGCTTTACAGAGAATTCTGCCTATAACAGTACCTGGTTATGGACAAACACTTTATCCTATTCTAATACTTTTGCAAAAAAACACTCCATAAAAGCATTGGTGGGAACCGAGGCAAAAAGTTATTATGGAAGAGGCGTCGGGGGCGGAAGCAAAAACTTTAGCGCTACTTTAGCCAGCGATCCAAATTTTTGGATCTTAAATAATGGCACGCAAGGTATTACCAATTACAGTTATGCAAATGCCAGTTCCCTGTATTCAATTTTTGGTAAAATAGATTACGCCTTTGATAATAAATACCTGCTTAGCGCAACCCTTAGAAGAGATGGAGCCTCCGTGCTAGCCAAAGAAGTAAGATATGGCAACTTCCCTTCTGTATCCCTGGGCTGGAGGTTATCCCAGGAAGATTTCCTCAAAAGTATTACTTGGATCAATGATCTAAAGCTAAGGGCAAGCTGGGGTAAATTAGGCTCAGTATTGAATGTGAACGCAGCAAATTCTGTAAATACTTACGGGCAAAGTACACAAAGTTCTTTTTATGATATAACCGGCTCCAGTAATTCTACCGTTCCCGGTTATTTACAAACGCAGGTTGGTAACGGTGCTACTACCTGGGAGAAGGATGAAATAAAAAATATAGGTATTGATGCTGTGTTATTTAATAACAAATTAGATCTTACCGCTGAATATTTTATCAAGTCAGTTGATGGTTTGCTTTTCCAGTATAATTTTCCGGCAGCAGGTGTGGGATTTGCAACTTATCCTGTTGTAAATGGCGCTAATATTCAAAATAAAGGGGTTGACCTTAGTGCAACTTATCATGGCAACGTAAACAAGGATCTGACCTTTGATGTTGGCCTGAATTTTTCCAGCTATAAAAATAAAGTGCTGGCAATTCCCAATCCTGGTTATTTTGATGCAGCAGCATCACGACAGGGCCAGTTAGTTAGAAATCTTCCGGGTTCTGCCGTAGGTTCTTTTTTCGGGTACAAAGTAATTGGATTGTATCACGACAGTTTGCAAATTAAAGGATTGCCATACCAGGTAGACGCAGCTCCCGGGCGATTCATATACCAGGACAGGGATGGCAATGATACGATCAATGCAAATGACAGAAGTGTTATTGGCAACCCCAATCCCGATTTTACCTATGGTTTGAATTTGTCTGTATCTTATAAAAACTGGTCATTGGGTGCATTCTTTTATGGTTCCCAGGGAAATGACATTTATAATGAAGTGAGGTATTGGACAGATTTTTATGGTTCTTTCCCTGTTACAAAAAGTAAGGATCTGTTATATAATTCCTGGACGCCAACTAACTTAAATGCTAAAACTCCTGTCATAGAGCAAAATGGCTCCCAGAGCACGAATAACTCATCCAGTTCTTATTTTATCGAGAACGGTTCTTTCTTCAAGTGCCGTTACGTAAAACTTGCCTATAAGTTTAGTCCAAAATTATTAAAACGGGTTGGCGTAGATAATTTTAGCCTGTATGTACAGGCTGCAAACTTGTTTACAATTACTAAATACACAGGCCTTGACCCTGAACTGATAAGCGCCGGAGGGGCCGCAAACCCCGGTTATGCAACCAATGCTTCATTTGGAATTGACTATGGCAATTATCCAAATAATCAAAGATCCTACCTGGTAGGGTTTAATGTATCTTTTTAATAACTGTTTAAAGTATTTATATGAGAAATATTATAAATTATAAAGCACTTATTGCACTTCTTATAATTACCGTAGTAATTACAACAGTTGCCTGTACCAAGGATTTTTTGGATAAACCCCTGACCGGGCCGGTTACCCAAGCAAGCCTGGCAAATAAAGCCGGAGTAGAAGGATTGTTAATCGGTGCCTATTCCTTACTTGATGGGGTGGGCGCTGCCGGCACAACAGGTGTTCCTGGCCTTACTGCTCCCGACGGGTCTGGTGGGGTGTGGGAAGGTTCGGCAGATAATTGGATTTTTAGCAGTGTTCCAGGCGGTGATGATCATAAAGGTTCATTCCAGCAGGACCAGGGAACTTTTTTTCTGCCGGTTCAGGCATATAATGCTGATCCGTCAAATCTTTATCTCAACGACAAGTGGATCATTGTGTATGCTTCCGTGCAACGATGCAATGACGTTTTAAAAACAATGGCGCTGGTAAAAGATGGATCCCTGACAGCGGCGGATACCGTTAGAATAAGGGCCGAAGCAGTTTTTTTGAGGGGGATTTATCACCTGGAAGCTAAAAAAATGTGGAATAATATTCCCTTTATTGATGAGTCAATCGATATCTCCAACAATAATTATTTAGTGCCCAACACATCAGATGCCTGGCCGAATATAGAAGCGGATTTTAAATATGGTATAGATCATCTTCCTGAAACCCAGTCAGAGGTAGCAAGGGCCACCAGTTGGGCTGCTAAGGCCTTTCTTGCCAAATGCTACATGTATGAACATAAGTTTTCCGATGCCTATACTTTGCTGCAGGATATTATTGCCAACGGGAAAAATGCCAACGGCGACAAATATGGTCTTCTTCCCCACTATGCCGACAATTTTAACGCTGGCTTCAAAAATAACAGGGAAGCAATTTTCTCTGCACAGCAATCAGTTCAGGACAATGGGGACGGTCAAAATGGTAACGGGGGTGATGTATTAAATTTCCCTTATGGCGGACCTACCACCTGTTGCGGTTTTAACCAGCCATCTTACAGCCTTGCCAATTCTTTCAAAACAGATGCGGTAACGGGCCTCCCTTTATTAGACAACTTTAATGATTTCGACGTAAGAAGCGATGAAGGTATTGATTCATGGGCTTATAGTCTTGATGCAGACGGCCATCCAAAAAATAAAGATACTTTTCAAATCTACCATGGCGCATTAGATCCAAGGATTGACTGGTCTTTGGGAAGAAGAGGGGTGCCTTATTTGGATTGGGGCCTGCCTCCCGGCCAATCATGGATCAGGGACCAGGTGAATGCAGGGCCATACATACCCATTAAACAAGTGGTTACAAAAGCCCAGCAGGGCACACTTGCCCAGGCCTATGGCGGGTGGGCTCCAAACCAGGCTACTGCTAATAACTACGCATATATCAGGTTCGCCCAGGTTCTGTTATGGGCCGCTGAATGTGCAGCACAGGCTGGTGACCTGGCAGGTGCTACCAACTATGTAAACCAGGTGAGGCAAAGAAATGTAGATCCAACCGGCTGGGTTCACGAATATAAGAGAAACTCGTATGGGGTACAGGATGCGGCGCTTGGATCTTCAAATACACCTGCTGCAAATTATAAGATCGGATTATACCCAACATTTTCATCTAAGGAATTTGCGTTGAAAGCAATTTATTTTGAAAATAAAATCGAAACATCATCGGAAGGGCATCGCTTCTTTGACGTAGTAAGATGGGGTATTGCAGACCAGGAGCTAAACGCGTACGTAAAACATGAGACAGAATATAATCATAGTTTTAATCCCGCTTTCGTAATTTTTTATGATCCTTTGGGAACACCAAAAGGCAATCTTGCCAAGCCATCAGCCCCGGTTACCCCGGCAGCACATTTTCAAAAGGGCAAAAGTGAATATTATGCTATTCCTCAGCCCCAGATTGACGCAAGCCTGGCAGGTGGAAAATCATCATTAACACAAAACCCAGGATATTAAAGCAGGTGATAAAACGCATTCATAGGTAAAAAAAGGTTTTGAAGTTGAGCAATAAAGGGGTTAAGGAAAAGATGATTTTTGGGGGCCGGAATTTTCATTCCGGCCTTTGTTTATAGAGCATATTAGTATTTCCGGCATCAGCTGTATCTTCTTATTGTTGTTATAGGGTGCAGTAAAAGAAGGCTGACCGGTGGACGCTTTCCGCAAGTGCCTGGTGAGAACACCATAGCACCGAATAAGCGGGGTAAACTGCTTAAAGGTTTTATATCATTAAATTTCGGAGCCATGGCCCGGTAAATATTGTAACAACGGATTTTAATCCGTTGCTACAATATAAATTGAGCCTGCAGCTCTGCAAAGCTCTGCTAAAGCGAGGCGCCACCGGGGCTGGGCCAGGATCGTACTTCACCGACCGAAATCAGGAGCGACAATTGGAATACTCCCGGACTGTGGCTTTGTAAAATAAAAAATTAAATAACATGACCCATCAATCAGCGTTGCCGCATAAAGTTATTTTCTTTGCTGCATTATTTTTTTCTTCTTTTGTTTCTCCTGCACAAACAAAGGTTTCCTTTCCATTAATGCTAAGTGAAAACAAACGATACCTTCTGGATAAAAATAAAAAACCATTTTTGATAAAAGAATTTTCTGCCTGGGGATTGATACAGGCGCTTTCAGAAAAAGATGAAGCCGCTTTCCTGGACAGTATAAAAAGGAAAGGATTTAATACCATAATTACAAGCGTTATCAGTAATGCTTCTTCTCAAATGGCTGGTAACCCGCCTTACTGGCAAGGCGTATCTCCATTTAATATCAAATGGGATTTTTCCACTTTCAATGAAACTTATTTTGAGCATGTGGACCGCTTTTTTAAAATGGCGGAACAGAAGGGTTTTTTGGTAATGGCGCTTCCCTGTTATATGGGCTACAGGGGCGACGGGTCGCAGGGATGGTGGGATGAAATGATAAATCCCCATAATGATACGGTGAAGGTGAGAAAGTATGGTGACTTCCTGGGAAAGCGGTATAAGGATGTCAATAATATAATGTGGGTGGCAGGCGGTGACAATAATTGTGAAGGCAATTTGTTTCCTTATGAAAATAATCTTATCCTCGGAATAAAAAATGTAGACGATGTACATTTATGGTCGGGTCATTTCGATTGCAACCTTAATATAAACTGGTCTGCAGAAAGCCCGTTATTTGGTGCAATGATGGATATTGATGGTCTTTACGTTTGGACAGAAACTTTATTATTTGAAAAAGGGCCGCAGTATAAAACAGAGCTCGATCATTACAATAAAGGCAAAATGATCATTCAATTGGATGTGAGTTACGAGCACGATGTACCCCACTATGCCGATAACGAAAATTACCAGTGGATAAGAAGAAAAATGTATGATGGATTATTAAGTGGTTGTAAGGGTACTTCTTTCAGCGCCGGGGAAATAACGAATCAATGCATTTCTTTTAAAAACTGGAAGCCATTGATGAATACCACAGGTATGCAACAGGTATCTTATTGCTTCAGATTATTTGAGTCAAGGGCATGGGAAAAACTGGCGCCCGACCAGACAGGGGATATTATTCTTTCCGGGAGGGGAACCTTTGGTGAGCTTGATTATATCTGTGCGGCCGGGGCATCAGACAGTAGTAGTTATATCATGTACATTCCCAAAGGCCGCACTTTTTATCTTAATATACAAAAGATGACGGGCAAGCCTATGCGCATGCATTGGTATGATCCACGTACCGGTGAAGCAATTAAAATTGGTGTGGCGGAAACACGTGAAAAATTTGGCGTGACACCACCATCAGAAGAAGATTGGGTATTGGTATTTGATGATAATGATTTAAAACTGCCAGTGCCCGGATCGGTCAGTTATTATCCATAAATAATAAAAATCAGCATGCATAAGATTGATGAGATCATATATTTAAATTGATCAGCCAAACCAACCGTTTTATTGTATTTCCTTGCACGGAATTATACAAAAAAAGAAATGAAACTGCACCGTGGAATAGTGGCTCTGAAAAAGGTTTTTACTTTTAATTTTTTTTTGATTGAATTTTACGCAGGGTGCTGTTAAAAAATGATAACCATATTCTGCCACTGGATAAAAATAAATATCCCGCCATTGTGGTGGTGGGCCCCAATGCTGCGTCACTGGCATTGCTCGGCAGCTATCATGGCGTAAACAATAAAGCGGTCAGCTTCGTGGAAGGGATAACGAACGCTGTTGGTGCAGGTACAAGAGTGGAATATGATATGGGCTGCGATTATAAAGACAGGGCAAGATTTGGCGGTATATGGGCAGCCGGTAATGCTAATATATCCATTGCCGTAATAGGATTAACTCCTGTATACGAAGGTGAAGAAGGCGACGCCTTTTTAGCCGATGGCGGCGCCGGCAGAAAGAATCTCAGTTTGCCTGCTGCACCTATAGCTTACCTGAAAGCGTTAAGAAATGGAACAAAAACTCCCCTCATCGATGTAATCAATGCGGGCAGAGCGGTGGATGTATCCGCCATTGCCGCTTATACAGATGCAATTAAAATGGCATGGTATCCCGGTGAGGAAGGGGGGAATACACTGGCCGATATTTTATATGGAAAAGTTTCCCCATCGGGGCGTCTGCCTGTTACGTTTTATAATTCATTTGATGATTTGCCATCTTATTCCGGTTACTCAATGAAGGGAAGAACTTACCATTACTTCATTGGCAAAGTACTATATTCATTTGGATTTGGTTTCAGCCATACGAATTTTGATTATACCTGGCTAAAAAAGCCGGTAGTTGTAAAAGACAGTATTTCATTTTCAATAAAAATTAAGAATACCGGTAAATATGATGGCGGCGAAGTTGTACAGGTATATGTTCATTACCCCGGGCAGCCGGGCATGCCAATGAAAGAATTGAAAGCCTTCCGACGTTTGCAAATACATACACACGACGAAGTCGTTGCAGAGCTTAATATTCCGCTGACTGAATTGCAAAAATCGGATACGGAAAAAAATAAATGGAAAATAAATAAAGGTAATTACAAAAAAGTAATTGGAACCGATGCTATTGATGAGCGCTTTACTACTCCGTTGCAGTTGAATTAAAATACTGCTACCGGCTCTTATGCGGATTAACTATAACATAAAATAAATAATCTCATGATTGAATTATTTCACGGTGCAAGGATTTTATTTTTGCTTTTTTTTGTTTCTGCCCAGGCAAAATCTCAATACATTTCCTTCCCGTTAAAAGCAAGTAGCAACAAAAAATACCTGATGGGCCAGGATGATAAACCGGTTTTTTTAAAAGGTTGTGCAGCCTGGCGCTTAGGCTACAACGTTACTTATGATGAAGCAAAAAAATTTCTTGCAGACCGAAAATCAAAAAATTTCAATGCCCTCATTATAGAGATATCACCGGACAACGGTGCAAATAATCGTGGCAATGCTCCCAACGTTTATGGCGAATATTGTTTTGTTAATAAGGACATCAGCAAACCAAATGAAAAATTCTTTGCACATTGCGATAGTATCCTTCAACTCTGCAGTGATATGAATTTTGCAGTGGTGCTTTTCCCCTTGTATCTTGGTTGCTGCAACGACGGCTGGCTGGAAATTTTACGTGAAGCGCCCAATACGCCAGGGAAGTGCGGCGAGTATGGCAAATGGGTTGCAAGCCGTTACCGGCATCTTCCCAATATTACCTGGGCAAGCGGCGGTGACCATAATGAAACACCGGAATCCATTGCATTTGCAGAGGGGATTGCATCGGTGGATACTATCCATCTGCATACTTATCATACAAATCCTGCATATACTTCTACGGAACGTTTGCCGGATGCCAAATGGCTAACGCTTAGTTGCATCTATACTTACTTTCCGGAGATGAATGTTGGGGAATACCATGTGTACGGCCAGATTTATAATGAGAAGCTTCGAAACGACCGAATACCATTCATTATGAGTGAAAGTGCATACGAATATGAAAGAAATGAAACTACACAAACCCTGCGAAGACAAGCTTACTGGGCATTGCTAAGTGGAGCTTCCGGTCATTTTTTTGGCAACAGGGATATATGGATGATGAATAAAAACTGGCGGCAGGCACTCAATACGCCCGGCAATAAAAGTATGCAGGTGTTCCATTCGTTGATACAGCATATTCCCTGGTACAATATGGATCCGGACTGGCAACATTTGGTTTTTATAAGTGGAAGAGGAGCGTTTAATGCAGGCACTGCACCAGGCGGTGAAGAATATGCCACCGGCGCCTTTGCAAAGGATAATTCGGTTGCTGTTTTATACTTACCAGGTTATAGGAAAGTAGGTGTAAATCTGGAACGGTTTAAAAATCAAATAACAATAAAATGGCTTGATCCTTCTAACGGAAATTACATAGCCTTGAAAAAGAAATTTAATAATAAAAGTGTGGAATATTTTACCCCACCCTTTTTAAAAAACAGCCAGGGCTTTGAAGACTGGGTTTTAATAGTAGAAACAATTAAGTAAAATAATGAGATTAATTAAAAAAAGAGAGGAAAAGAAAAAATATTTGTATAACTCTTCCAACCGTTATTGAATCAATGAAGGGAGTTATGGTCAGCGAATCTTTATTGTACAAAGATGTCGATAAGGAAACAAGCTCATGGCCTGACTAATTATCCGCTTCCGGGAATAACTGCATTTCCTAAATCACAATCGTTTATTTAATAGAAATACGGGTAGCATTACAATTGATCCTCAATAATTTAATAGCTTTGCGGCCTATTTAGTACGACGTTAAGAACCGGCAATAATTTTAATCATTGTTATCTGCCAGCGGTTTTTAAATAAGTCTTACCGGCATTTTTTAAAGCCGTATAGAAAATCCAGGGCTTCCAGGACGCTTTCTAAAACAATTTCATCACTTGACACGTAGATTTTTATTTCCGGTAATGCATGTATAAAACTGGCACAATAAAAAATCGTGAATACCGGTACATTCATGGCACAACAAAAAATTTGGACAGCGTACATAGTGTAATTAGAGGAGTTTGACAGCACTTTTGATTAATGTATGGCAGTTTTGTGGCAGTCTTCCCTAAACGGTTGGGAATCATTGCCCCTTTTCTTTTTATTTGCTCACCCCGGGGTAATAAGAGCAGCCGGTAACAGTTATGGAGAAGAAATAAATAAACTAAGTCTGTAAACATCGGTACGGGGTTTGCAAGATTAAAATAAAAGCGAATATCAATGCTTTACAATGAAACTACAGCGAATTTTATTACCAGGAGATATAAGGGGCGTTGTATTTTGCATGTTCGCATAGCATTTATGGTGTTTGTATTGTTAATATTTTGCTTCAATGGAGTATTTGCGCAAAGCAAAAGGATGGTGGCCATTGGTTCTTCCACCACAGCCGGCTTTAGAACAACCTCTGTAGACAGCTCGTGGTTTGGACGTTTTAAAAGATATTATCAATGCCAGATGGAAGTTATGGATTCCTGCTTCAATTACGGAGTGCCAGGCGACGATGTTTATTACGGTATGCCATCACATTACCTTCCCCCCAACGGAAGGCCGAGCCCTGATGTTACAAAAAATGTAAGCAAAGCAGTAGCCGAATTGAATACGCTCTCAAACCCGGATAACGGGGTCGTAATTGTTAACTACCCAACTAATGGCTATAATATTTATAGTGTTGCAGAAATAATGAACTGCCTGCAATTGATATACGATTCGGTAATACAATGCGGCAACAGGTGTTTTATAACCACTACCCAGCCCAGGGCCGATTCATTATTTCGTAGTTCTGTCATGAAAAAAAAGCTGGCTGAAATCAAAGATTCTACCATAAGCAGGTTCGGTGTGGGGCATACATTAAATTTTTGGGATGGTATGTACAATCCTGCCGACACGACTATTTTGCCCATTTACAGTGCAGGCGATGAAGTTCATTTTAACGATGCGGGCCACCGGATATTGTTTGAAAGGGTACTGGCAAAAAATGTGTTTAGTTTGCCGGTATGGTATGCTGCTTCCAGCGGCGACTTAAATCTGCTAACAACCTGGGGTTTTGAGACGGATGGCAGTGGCACTCACCCATCCAGCTTTACCACAGATGGCCAGGTTTTTATTGTCGTAAATAATCTTAACCCTACTATTAATGCCAACTGGAACATCGGTGGCAAAAATACCCAACTGGTATTAGGAGATGGCATACGGCCGGTACTATTTAAAATACCTGCTGCCTATACGGTTACTATGTCCAGTCCGTCGCCAGCGGGCACTTGCAGATAAAAAGATGCAAATAAAAAATAGATAGGCATCTTGCCTGGTTTGAGCGCCCTGTTTTGAGGTAGACTATTCAACTTAATCACTGGCAGCCGGGAATTATCCGGTGAATTTTTAAGGATAAGTATCCGGCGTAACCGGATCAGCCTGATACTATCTCAAACAAAATTTCAACCAATCACTGCGGCTTGCTAAAATTGTGGGTGGCGCGTAGAAATGCGGTACGATTTTTCGAAAGGTGTTTCGGCATGCATTTTTTTTTATTTTTGTAGATTATGCAACAAGTTGCAAACAACCTGGTTATTATTGCTGCTTTTTGCATCAACGTAAAATAATGAATAGTCTCATCCGGTTTCAACTCATTCCGGATTTTAATAAAACCTCTTCGTATGAAAATATTTAATTTCTTTTTTGTTTTTGTATTTATTGTTTTTGCAGCCTTACAATATAATGACCCCGATCCTTATTTATGGATGCCACTGTATTTGTACGGCGCTTTACTGTGCTGGCTTGCGGTCAAAAAGAAATTTTATCCCAAAGCGTACTGGCTGGGGTTTACAGTATATGGCGCTTATGCCCTGTATAAAGTATTTGATATGAATGGCCTCGAAGACTGGATAACAAAACATCATGCACAAAACTTAGCTGCAACGATGAAAGCAGAAACACCCTGGGTGGAGGAATCACGGGAATTCTTCGGACTGGTTATTCTAATTGCTGTACTCGCAATCAATTATATTTATTTAACTAAATATCAAAGAGGTATTAAAAAACTTAATTAAAGTTATAACGGTTCTGGCAGTTTCAAAAAAGCATTGCCTTTATTGAGCAAAAAAGTATAAGGGTTAATGATAAAAAAAACCGGCTGGAAAATCAGAAAATGGCAGGTTGTCTAAAAGTACTACCTGGAAGCTGTTTAATAAAGATTTTATTGTTAGCCAGGCGTTGGTTCCTATTCCTTTCGGAGTTCATGGCATCGCAATTTGATGGCTATCAAATTGCGTGTCGGAGGATGGGTTATTGGCCCCGATAAATCCGGTCAGACGGCCTGGTTAAAGGCCTTTGGTTATTTATTGTTCTTGTGACGCAGGTACAAAATATTGGTAGAAAATTTTTATGTTTGTATCAATTTTTAAACCTGGTTGTAATAACGGATTAATTATATGATCAAATCTATTTTAACAGCTTACGGATTGGATAATGATGAAACTGGTGTAAAGCCTTTTGGCAATGGGCTTATAAATAATACCTGGAAAGTTGTTTCTGGTAATAGTGAATATATACTGCAGCGAATTAACCAGGCGGTTTTTTTTGAACCGAATGATATTGCTCAAAATATAAAAATGATCGGCGATTATCTTAAGCAGAAATCCCCGGAATATAAATTCGTAGCGCCTGTTGTATCATTGAATGGAAGAGAAATCATCTTTGAAGAAGGGGAGGGGTTTTTCAGATTATTTCCTTTTGTGGCAGATTCATATACCGTGGATGTAGTGGAAACCCCCGGCCAGGCTTTCGAGGCTGCAACACAATTTGGAAGATTTACGAGGCTTCTTAGCAAGATGGATACCAGCAAGCTTAAAATTACCATTCAATCTTTTCACGACCTGTCACTGAGATACGCTCAATTCCTTGCAGCTCTTGAAAACGGCAACCAGGAAAGGATCCAACAATCGGAACAATTAACACAGGCACTGCTGGGATTTAGCGACATCGTGAGTGAATATGAAAGGATTAAATTGAATCCCCTGTTTAAGTTAAGGGTAACCCATCACGACACTAAGATCAGTAATGTTTTGTTTGACGGGAATGGTAAGGGCTTATGTGTTATTGATCTCGATACCATCATGCCGGGTTATTTTATAAGCGATGTGGGCGATATGATGCGAACATACTTATCACCGGTTAGTGAAGAAGAAATTGATTTTGATAAGATCGTCATCAGGGATGAAATTTACCAGGCGATCGTGCTTGGTTATTATAATGAAATGAAGGATGAATTAACTGAAACTGAAAAAAAATATTTTTTCTATTCGGCTAAGTTTATGATATATATGCAAGCCATCCGGTTTTTCACAGATCACCTTAACGATGATGTTTACTACGGTGCTAAATACCCAATGCATAACCTTGTGCGTGCCAATAATCAAGTGGTGTTGCTGCAAAATTTAATTAAAAAGGAACCGGTTCTTGGTAACTATGAAATGGTAATTAAGACCGTCCTTAAGTGATAGCTCAGTTTTCCTGGTGCGCCGGTAGAACTTTCCGATTAATGACGATGATCAGCAGCAGAAAAATAAGCAATGGAGACAATGCCTTACCTGACTGCAAAAGACCCATCAGGAAAGGAAATTATCATCTGCCACAAAATAAATTTAGAGTCCAACTGGTACATAACAATACCTGGTATGGGTTAAATTGATTTGGCCTTGATAAACCACCTGCTTTGCAGGTGGTAATGTCCTTTTGGCTTTGCCTTTAAAAATTGTATTTTGTATTTTTTTTGTGCAAAGCTGTATTTAAAAAGCCCTTTGGGCACTGTCTTCAATCCACCTTCTTGGAAGGTGGTTGTTGATTTACAAATTTTGTTCCCATTTAATATTTTCACGGGTAAGAAGGGATGCAGATGCGCTATCGAGGTAACAAGTGCAATTTTCATGCAACTGCAATATACTTGCCGGAAAGGAGTTACTTACTGGTTCTTCAAGGCAGTCCTTAATAGCCCTGGCTTTCCTAAGGTCGGGCACAGAACAAATGATCTGTTTTGATTTAATTATTTGTTTAACAGACATCGTGATGGCCCGGTGGGGCACATCATCCATTGTTGGAAACCACCCTTCCCCGAATTGCTGTTTACGACAGTTTTCATCCAGTTGCACAATGATAAAAGGTTGATTTGTTTCGAAATCGGCGGGGGGATCGTTAAAGCCAAGATGGCCATTTTCCCCAATTCCTACCAGGGCTACATCGATCGTTTTTTTTTCAATTATCGCGCCCAGCCTTCCGCATTCGACGTGGGGATCTGTTTCTCCATCCACCAGGTAAACTTCTTTCAAAGGGAATACATTTGCAAGAAATCTTTCCTTAAGATATTTTCGAAAACTTGCAGGAGAAGATTCCGGCAATCCAATATATTCATCCAGGTGAAACATTATTACTTTGCTCCAATCCACATCTTCCTTGATCAACTGGTGAATGGTTTCAAACTGGCTGGTGCCTGTTGCCAGGATGATATTCGCCTGCCCGTTTTTTTCGATGGCGGCCACGATGAGCTGACCTGCTAACCGGCCGGCAGATCTGCCTAATTCTATTGCATTAGCTGTTTCAATAATTTTCATGGAAAGTTTTTGTTTAAACAAATAATGAATGATTTTTAAAATTATATTAATTATTTTTATTAGCGTGTTCGTAGAAACTATTTAAAAATAAGAATTAGGTTTAGCATAGTGCGGTTGGTGAGGCACAGTCTGCTTTTGCCATTGTGTGTTTCCCGTCTGCCGCTTGAATTGCACACCAAATTCCTGGTAAATTGAACATCTTCTGATCAACCATTCAATGAATTTTAAGATATTTTTTATCGTTTAATTTTATATTATGAAACTCAAATTGAAAATAACTTTTTTATCCCGGTTCATGCTGTTTACAATGATGCAGGCTATTCGCATAACCGGGTATTGCCAGGATATGGATAATCTTAAACTGAAAGATTTTTTGCCTGTCTCAATATTTAAAGTGCCGCAGACAAAAATTGTAAAGGCAAAGTACCCGGTTATAGATTTTCATTCCCATGATTATCCAAAATCGGACGCTGAAGTAGATGATTGGGTAAAAACAATGGATGAGCTTAATATTTCAACCACACTTATTCTTTCTTATTCAACCGGTACGAAATTTGATTCTATCGTGCATAAATATTCACGGTATAAAAACAGGTTCCTGGTTTGGTGCGGGTTTGATTATACTGGGTATGAAAAACCCGGATGGGAAAAGCATGCTGTTGCAGAACTGGAAAGATGTCATAAGCAAGGTGCAACAGGTGTAGGCGAATTGGGCGACAAAGGCCTGGGCGAACTATACTCTAATCCCACACCAGGGTATGGCTTACATATTGATAACCCGGCTATGAAACCATTGCTGGAAAAATGTGCCGAGCTTAAAATGCCCGTGAGTATACATGTAGCAGAAGATCAATGGATGTATGAAAAAATTGATTCAACAAATGACGGGTTAATGAATGCATCCACCTGGAAAGTTGATTTAAATAAAACAGGGATCCTTGGCCATGATGAGCTGATAAAAACGCTGGAGAATGCTGTCAAAAATAATCCCAAAACCACCTTCATCGCCTGTCATTTAGCCAATACCAATGCCGACTTAAGTGTGCTTGGAAGATTGTTTGATCTG
Organism: Ferruginibacter sp.; assembly: GCA_040007015.1. Classification (GTDB taxonomy): domain Bacteria; phylum Bacteroidota; class Bacteroidia; order Chitinophagales; family Chitinophagaceae; genus Ferruginibacter. The sequence continues at coordinate 25,062 of JBDTVX010000006.1, forward strand.
TATCCAAACCTGTATGCTGATATCGCAGCGAGGTTTGGTGAATTTTCCCCTATACCCAGGTTTAGCAAGGCTTTCTTTGAGAAGTATGCAGACAGGCTTGTGTATGGTACTGATATGGGCACCAACGGCGAAATGTATCATACTACTTTTCGCATACTGGAATCAGCAGATGAACATTTTTATGATCATCGGCAGTTTAGTTATCACTGGCCCCTATATGGATTATCATTAAATGATGCAACGCTTAATAAAATATATGGTGAAAACGGGAAGAAGATTTTGGGCCATTAAGCGCATTTTTATTGCAAAAGCTTCTTATAATCTTGTCAGCCTTTCAGGCTTGATCCGCCTTTTCAATTCATCATCTCGTGAACTGAACCGGGAATATTTTTTTTAGACTTTTATCGCCTGATATTGTTGGCACAAGCGTACGCTTGCGCCAGGATTTCATTTAGAAAGTAGCAGGGACCTTTTCGTAGTAAAATCAATAGTCATTCTAAAGCCGCGGGGAAATTATAAAGTTTTGGGTAAGAGAAGCCTGCCTGTTTTAAAAGCATTGAATAACGAAAATGTGATATGCATGTGGGAGAATGAAATGCAATACATGCATCCGTGTCAATTTAATTTATATGCTTATTGTCCCTTCAGGGACAATAAGTCGGTAGAATGAATAATAGAGTTAAAGCCCGGAGGGGTGTGATATCATTATAACGCTGTATTTCTTGCCCTTAGCGGGCCTTTTTGATTACTAATACTCTTAATACTACCGCTATTTGATCCCTGTCATACTACCTGGAAAACTAAATGATTGAGCCTACATGATTTAAATCATGTTTTATCAGCAGGGAAATGATATATGTTACCCGTTGCAAGGCATAATAGTTTTCGAATTAGTTTAATTTTGAAGAATTATGTATTTAAAATTATATCCTTTTGCAAAAAAATAAAATAGAAGTCTGGCCGATGGAATAACGGAAATTCAATACACAGTGAGCGGAACCGCCAAATGTGTGTTACCTGGATAATTCTTACCCCCCGGATTTACTTTTTATTACAAAGAATAAACATACCATGTACGATTTCTCCCCGCACAAATTTCATATTCCCGTTATGGGATTAGCTTATACGATCGATAGTCCTGTAAAGGTTTCAAGGTTTGGTATTGCTTCAGTTATCTCTATTATGGAAGACCGTTTAATAGAAATGATGAGAAGTTATTATTACCCGGTTTTTAACAGGCCCTATATCCCTATTTCAACAAAGGAAAAAGATTTCCGGGCCAAAAGAATTACCGATTATCTGAACCTGGTAAACAATATCGTAAAGGAACAAATCAGCAAAATCAAGAGCGAAGTTTTTGAAGCCGGATCTGAAATAGTTAAATATTTTGAAATGTTGCCCGATGACGCTAAAATAAAACAGCTATACCGGAAAATGATGGCTACGGATTGTGAGATGGAAAAACAAAAGTTGGGGACTTATTTGAGAACTCAAATAAAGACGGGCAGCATTGATGTGAATATTATGACAAAGCTGGACAAGAACAATACCAACAGCGAAGGCGGATTGATAGAAGACGGGTCAGATGCAGTGGCGGCATTAAGAGGTTATGTGAATAGTGAACTTGATAACTCTTCTGTTATTTTTTCGGCGGGGCTAAATCCAAGGCTCTATAATTACCTCGAAAAGTGCACCCAGTTTGATGCGGATGAAGATGGAAATTTTAAAAAGAAGGTGATCATTAAAGTAAGCGATTACCGTTCAGCTTTAATACAGGGAAAATACCTGGCTAAAAAAGGCATCTGGGTAAGTGAGTTCAGGATCGAATCGGGATTGAACTGCGGTGGTCATGCATTTGCAACGGACGGCTTCCTGATGGGGCCAATAATGGAAGAATTCAAAGAAAAAAAGCAGGAGCTGACCGAAACCATATTTGAAATATACAATTCCGCCCTTTTGAAAAAAGGCGGCAATACATTCAATAATGCACCATTACTGAAAATATCGGCCCAGGGCGGTATCGGAACAGCCGCAGAAGATAAATTTTTGCACAATTTTTATGGAATAGAAAGTACAGGCTGGGGAACGCCTTTTTTACTGGTACCGGAAGCCACCACTGTGGATGAAGCTACATTGAAATTATTGCGCCGGGCAAAAAGAGAAGACCTCGTTTTAAGCAATAATTCACCTTTAGGTGTAAGGTTCCATTACCTGAAAGGGACCAGTAGTGAAATAGAAAAGCTACAACGGATTAAAGATGGAAAACCCGGCAGCCCCTGCACGGAAAAGCATTTGGTTTCTAATACTGAATTTACAAAAGAACCGATTTGTACTGCATCGCATAAATATCAAAAATTGAAAATTGCACATTTGCAATCGCTTCAATTGCCCGAAAAGGAATATCAAAAACAGTTTAAGGAAGTACTGGATAAAGAGTGTCTTTGCATCGGGTTAAGCAATGCAGCTTCTTTGCGCTACGACGTGCCGTTTCTTAAAAAATTAGACGCCGTTACCATTTGCCCCGGGCCAAATATCGCCTGGTTTTCCGAAGAGGTTTCATTAGAAACAATGGTGAGCCATATATATGGAAGAACAAATATTATTCGCGGTACACAAAGGCCGCATATGTTTATTGCGGAATTAGATTTATACATTAATTTCCTAAAGGAAAAATTGAATATTAATAGCAGGCCGCCGGATAGCCGCCAGGAAAAATACTGCAAAGAGTTTTATCAGAATCTTATTGAAGGGATAGCTTACTATCGAAATTTGCAGCTTGTTCCCACACCTGATAATGATAAATTCCATCTTGCGCTAAACGAGGCGGAGCAAGAGCTACAGGCCATGAGCCAACGGGTCTTTTCGGATTCGTCGCTGGTAAGTGTTGAATAATTTATTTTGTATTTTGCAATTATTGGAGTTGGCCTGACCAGCTGTAAATTCGATGCTCGATGTGGTTGAGTTTACAGGGCAGTTGCGGTGCGTGAGCTGGTTAACAAAAAATCATTTTTAAACTTTTTCCCGATACTTTTCTATGTCCGGTTTTTTATATCGCCCTGCTAAATAATTCTTTACGCGGCAATGACTCCCGTTGCAAATAAAGATCAAAAGCGCTGCAAATATTGCGAATAAAATAATGGCCGTTTGATGTTAATTTCAATTGCTTTCTATCATATTCTACCAGTCCGTCTGCCGACATTCCTTCCAGTTGAGGGAAACAAAATTCTTCCAGCAGGGGCAGGTGTTCGGGATTAAACCCAGTGGCGCCTTTACAGCTTATGTCTTTAATGTACTGCCGGAAAGCGATGTCTTCCGCATTTAAAAAATAGCCCCGTTTAACAGCAAGTTTTCCTTCATTGATATTTGCATAGTAATGGTGCATCGTCTTATCGTTTTGTGCAAAAGCATAACCAAGGTCGCTAATGCTGGAAACACCCAGGCCCAATAATAAGCCGCTGTTCTGCGTGGTATACCCCATGAAATTTCTATGTAATGTGCCGTTTTGCTTTGCAATGTATAATTCATCATGCGGCAATGCAAAATGGTCCATGCCAATATCATCATAGCCATTGGCCATCAGCAATTCTTTTCCTGCCAGGTACAACTGTATTTTTTCTCCGGCTTTGGGTAAATCTGATTCATTAAACAGGCGCTGCCCTTTACTTGTCCAGGGTACATGGGCGTAACTATAAAAAGCGATCCGGTCCGGTTTTAACCGGATCACCTGGCTAATGGTGTTTTTAATACTTTCAACAGTCTGCAAAGGAAGTCCGTATATTAAATCAAAATTTACCGATGTAAAACCTGCTTTCCTTGCATCTTCTGTTGCCTGTCGTACCTTTCTTAGAGGTTGTACCCTGTTAATAATGCGTTGTACATCGGGATCAAGGTCCTGTACGCCATAGCTGATACGCCTGAAATCCAGGGAAAATAATGTATCCAGGTGTTCCCGTGTTGTATTGTTGGGATGTCCCTCCATACTGAATTCGTGATGCGGATGTATGGTACTGCACATAAGCAAAGTATTCAATAACCGTTGTAAATTCCGGGGCGAAAAAAAAGTAGGGGTTCCTCCACCGAGGTGTATCTCTCTTATCAGCGGGGGCTGGTCCATCAGCTTGCAGTATAGTTTCCATTCGGTTTCTATCACCCGCAAGTATTCTTCTTCTACAGAATGATTTTTTGTGATCTTTTTATTGCAGCCGCAATAGGTACACAGGGATTCGCAAAAAGGCAGGTGGATATAGATGCTTATTCCATCGGTATTATTAGTGGCAGCAAATTGTTCGGCAAACTTCTTTTGCCATTTTATACTGTCTATATTGTTTTGCCAAAAAGGTACGGTCGGATAGCTGGTATACCGCGGTACTGGCTGATTGTATTTTTGTACCAATAGCGGATTAATAATTATATGTTGCATACACAGCAAAATTCAATAAATACAGCATGCCATATTATGATCTATATTAGGAGGAATGAGAATATTCATCAGCACAACAGGCTTTTTTTATTTTTAAAGTGCTGGCATACCGGGATTACTTTATTGTGAACAGTGGAAAATATAAGACTTTAGATAGTTCAACAGGTATTTTTACCTTGCCATTTTTAGCGTGATGTGTTTGAGTTTGGAAGTTTAGATAATAGATGGAAATGGTAGCGGGGAACAAAAAAGCCTGGGCTACAGTATTGGCAATGCCTGTGGTAGTGCGGATTTTTATTATTGGTATGCCGCATTGCCCGTTCATAGGGGAGCATGATCACACAGGATTTCTATTTGATACGTACCAATTTATCGACCAGCAATTTTAGTTCATCTATTTGCATTTGCTGGTGCAGAATAATGGTTTGCTGCTCCTGTATGGCTTTTACCAGGGGCACCACAAATTCGGCATAACGCAGGCCATAATAATCATTGCTATTTCCAGGTTTATCAATACCGCTGAATTCGTAATTTATTTCCTTTGCAGCCTGCTCCACTTCCTGGGCTATAAAACCTGTTTGCAGCATTTTACTCTTTTCCATCTCTGCATTTTTTAAACGAAGGTTACCGGGAGTTTTTAAAAAACCTGCAATGGCATCCATATCCAGGTAATAACTAACAGGGCGCAATTTCATAATAAAAGAAAGTCCGGGAATGGCTTCATGAATATCTTTTTTAAAACGACTGTCCGATACGTTTGACCAGCCTGCAAAACCGCCAATGCTTGTTACGGCATTATTTCCTAATCTTATTCGATTGGAGGCCGTAATGGCAGTGCTATATCCCAATGCAGTGGAGTTTTCAAAATTACCATTGTAAAATGCAGAATTTCCCAGGGCAGTATTATTATCGCCGCTGGTGTTGTTGTAAAGGGATGCAATTCCATTTGCAGTGTTTGCATTGCCGGTTGTATTGCTGTAAAGTGCCCCTCTTCCATTTGCCGTGTTATTGCTTGCTGTTGTATTGTTGTAAAGGGCTTCTTCTCCATTGGCAATGTTGCCGGTTCCTGTTGTGTTAGAGTAGAGCGCTCTGGTACCATTGGCAGTGTTGCTGGCGCCTGTTGTATTAGACTGAAGCGCACTCGCTCCAGAGGCACTGTTACTACCGCCTGTTGTATTAGAGTAGAGCGCATTCGCACCATTGGCAGTGTTACTATTTCCCGTGAAGTTTGATGCAAGTGAGAATGCCCCGTTTGCGGTGTTATTAAATCCTGTACGGTTGGTGAAGAGTGAACTTATTCCGTTTGCAGTATTTGCTTCTCCTGTGGTGTTAGAGAAAAGAGAACCAGTTCCATTTGATGTATTTCCATTCCCGGTAGTATTGGATGAAAGTGCTTCTTTCCCATTTGCAGTATTACCAAATCCTGTTGTGTTGGAAGACAGTGCATCTTTTCCATTTGCTGTATTATTAAAACCTGTTGTATTTACACTTCCGGCAAATCTTCCAACAAAAACATTGCTGCCGCCGGTTGTATTGAATGCGCCTGCAGAATGGCCTACAAATGTATTGTATGCCCCTGTACTCAATTTACCGGCATCTTTTCCTATCATGGTATTGCCTGTTGCTACCGTGTTGCTATAGCCAGCATTGTAGCCCAGGTAGGTATTTTCCGTTGCAGTTGTATTTGAGTAACCAGCCTGCGAACCTACAAATGTATTACTGCCAATACCAATGCCGAAATGGGAAAAACCGGCGTGATCGCCAATAAATGTATTATTGATCGTTTCGATTCCACCACCGGCAAGGTCGCCCAGGAAAACATTGTTTTTACCGGCATCCAGCCTTCCGATGCCAATATTATTTTGCCTGAAACTGAGTGGCACATTGGTAACGGTTCCTATAAAATGGGTGCCGTCCACCGCAGCACTATTGCCGGTAAGCGTCCACCCGCTGCTAATACCAGTGGTAAGTTCAATCCATGACACGCCATTGTAGAACCAGAAAGAATTAGTAGTAGCATCATACACCAATAACCCACGGGCCGGCGTGGCGATGGCCGTTCTTTGAGCAGTTACCATTCTTGGCACCAGTATTCCTTTGGTAGTGCTTGTTACATCCAATTGGGCGGAGGCATTGGGAGCCGTAGTTCCAACGCCTACAGACTGGGCCATCAGCGATTGGAGATCAACAATCAACATTAATAAAATAATTATTTTACGCATGGCTGAAAAGTTATTACTGTTTAATGATCTGAATCGTTTTGTAACGGTCATTCGCTGACGAAATAAAATATGTACCTGCGGGAACTGATCGCAAATTCAATTTAATCCGGTTGCTGCCTTTTACTACATTAAAAGATTTAGATAAAATAAGTTTGCCATCTGCACCGTGCAGGTAAAATAAAATGGTTTCACTTTTTAAAGCCTCTATTTTCAAATCCATGATGTCAATTACAGGATTCGGAAAACTGTTAATAACCGTTGAAATAGGTAACCGGTCAATCTGTACGATTTTTGAATAGATAAACCGTCCATCCATATCAACCATTTTCAGCCGGTAGTAGTTATTACTACCCGGTTCCCTTTTATCAGCAAAACTGTAGCCTAATAAAGTAGTACTGTTGCCTGCCGCCTTTTCTTCTCCAATTTTTTTAAAATATTGTCCATTATCACTCCATTCAATTTCGAATTCCTTTGTATTAATTTCCTGCGATGTTTGCCATTGCAATAGGTTGCCGCTATTGTTAGCGGTTGCAGAAAAATTAAGTAAACTGAGTGGCAATGGGCCACCACCCTGGCCAAGTTTGAGTAAAAATGCCTGGTTTACATTTGTAATTAAAATGGCTGTACCCGGGCCGGGGTCAAAATCTATTTGCCCTAAAAAGAGGCCAGCGGCAAACACATTCCCCATTGCATCTACCGCAATACCAAAGCCCCTGTCGGTTGCTACTTCTCCAAATCCTGCGGCCCACACAAAATTTCCATCAGTATCTAATTTTGAAATATAAATATCGATAGAGCTTGCGCCTGCAGAGGTTAAATTAAAGATGCCCGGACCCGGATCAAAATCAACAGTAGCACTAAAATAGCCGGTAATGTAAACATTGCCTGCAGCATCTGTCTTAATATCATTTCCTTTTTCATCTAAAACACCGGCTATTTGTTTGGCCCAGATGAAACTGCCATTTACGTCTAATTTTAAAACAAAAATATCTCTGCTGCCGAGAGCTGTAAAGTTAAAAACGCCTGGGCCGGGATCAAAATCAACGGTAAAATCAAAGTACCCGGTTAAATAAATATTCCCTGCAGCATCAAGCGTTACAGATGGATCAGTTCCCTCTTGAAATCCAATTCCTCCTACAGATTTTGCTGTTACAAAATTTCCTGAACCGTCTAATTTTAAAATAAAAATATCCGACGAACCGGAAGAGGTTAAATTAAAAACACCGGCGCCAGGGTTAAAATCTCTTGTGAGGGTAAACGAGCCGGCTATCACAACATGCCCCAGTACATTTGTAGCTATAGAGTAGGCTGTACCTCCCTTGATTGTTTTTACCCACAAAAAATCGCCATCAGCAGTTAATGCAGAAATATAAGTATCAGTATTTTCAGTGGCAGTTACATTAGCAATACCTCCACCGGGGTCAAAGTCTACGGTGCCTGTAAAATAACCAACTGTGTAAACGACCGTGCCTGTTGGATTAAGGGCGATTGAAAAACTGACTTCGCCTGTGGCGCCACTTTGATTTTTTGCCCATAAAAAATTACCTGCGGCATCCAACTTTAATATAAAAATATCCTGCTGGCCCATCGTAGTTATATTAAATACAGCAGGTCCGGGATCAAAATCTGTTGTTAGTGTAAATTGCCCTGTTATATAAATATTTTCCGCAGCATCTACCTCTATGCCGTTTGCCGAGATGTTATCAGCTAATTGCTTTTCCCAAACCAGTATACCGGCAGTATTAAATTTAGAAATGAAACCTCCTGCCGTGCTTCTCAAAATATAGACATTACCGGCGGCATCTGTTGTTAATGCCTTACCACTGTTCCCATTCAGTTTTTTTACCCATTCAAATGGCGGTAACTGGGCGGTAACTGTTACTGCAGCAAAGAGGCAGTATATCAGTAAATTAAGTGCTTTCATAAAATTAATTTGTGAGACAAACCGTCATTTAACAAAGAAGAAAAGCAATCCCCAAAAAGCGACTTTTAATTGATAATCGATAATTGATATTTAAGAATACTTTGATTAATCCATAAACATTCAAAAGGAATCTTTTTTGCCCCCAGGGTTTAAGCTTTGGAAGCCCACAACCCTGCCTGGCTAGGCTCAGCAGGGTTGTGGGCCCGAAATGCTTCGGTATCTTCGGTATCTTCGGTTTATCGGGTTAATGATTTAAATTGGTAACTATCGGATTAAAACAATATTCAGAGGAAATTGATATGCCTTTGCGAACCATCTGCCTGGTCCATTTTTTTATTTTTTAATTACCTGTTTTATTTTGAAATGGCTGTTGCCTGAAGAGATAAAATAAATGCCGGGCGCTAATGCATGCAGGTCCCATTTTACACGGTTGCTGCCCGTTATTACCTGAATATTCCGGGCTTCAATAAGTTTGCCATCTGCAGCATGTAAATGGAATAAAATGGTTTCATTTTTTAAAGCCACCATATTCAAATCCAGGATATCGATAACCGGGTTGGGGGATGCGCTGATTTTAATTGAAGTAAGCGCGGTATTTATCCTGATTATGGCTGAAGAAGTAAACCGCCCATCCCTTTCAATCATTTTAAGGCGGTAATAATTATTTCCCTCCACCGCCATTGTATGCGTATAATGATACTGTAGCTGTTGAGAGCTGTTGCCAGCTGCCGGAAGCGAAGCTATTTTATGAAAATTTGTTCCATCATTTCCCCATTCCACATCAAAACCGGAAGTATTCATTTCCTGGCTGGTGGCCCATTTCAGTTCATTGCCATTATCAGTAGCTGTTCCTGAAAAACTGACTAAAGTAATAGGTAATACCCCTCCCGGCCCAAGTTTAAGAATAAAATTTTCCCCGGCGCCATTCGTTACAGTAAATATTGCCGGTCCGGGATCAAAATCTGCTGCGCTACCGAAAAAACCGGTCGAATAAATATTGCCACCGGCGTCTGTTGCAATAGAATTACCTGCATCCTGGAAAGCGCTTCCAAATGATACCGCCCACACAAAATTTCCGGATGCATCCAGTTTTAATATAAAAATATCATTGTTTCCAAATTCCGTTAAATTATAAACCCCGGTACCCGGATCAAAATCTGCCGTACCCTGGAATAAACCAATGGTATAAACATTTCCATCGACATCAGTATAGATATCATTACCCGCTTCCGCTTTATTACCACCTACATTTTTTGCCCATACAAAATTTCCGGATGCATCCAGTTTTGAAATGTATACATCATCTGTAACGGCAGCGGTTAAATTAAATGTGGCAGCTCCCGGATCAAAATCTGCAGTGCCCTCAAAACGACCTGTTGAATACACATTACCTCCCGCATCAACCGTAACCGATTTCATTCTGTCGTTAAGTGTGCCGCCCAAATGTTTCGCCCACACAAAATTGCCTGTCGGTCCTAATTTTAAAATAAATATGTCGCTGGCACCCGCAGACGTTAAAGGGAAGGAACCGGCACCGGGATCAAAATCAATTGAGCTGGTAAACTCGCCGGCGATATACAAATTATTTGCCGCATCTGTGGCAATCGAATAGCCCTGGGAATATTGCCCGAACAGGTGTTTTGCCCATACAAAATTACCAAGCGGATCTAATTTTGAAACAAAGCAATTGCCGAATGGTCCGCCGGCTGTTAAGAGAGATATGCCCGGGCCGGGATCAAAATCAACGGTGCCAATATAATAGCCTGTGGTATAAACATTGCCCGCAACATCTGTGGCTATAGAATATCCTACATCACCCTGTGTTCCTCCCATATTTTTTGCCCATACAAAATTTCCTGTTGCATCCAGTTTTAAAACAAATATATCGCCCTGGCCCGCAGTTACTAAATTGAATATTCCTGGCCCTGGGTCAAAATCCCCGGTGCCTCCGAAAAAACCAATAGCAAGCAGGTTGCCCAACGCATCAAGGGTAATATGTTGTACTTTGGTGGGTAATTGTTTTACCCACAAAAAGTTACCGGCAGCATCCAGTTTTAAAATAAATCCGTTCCCGTTTGTCGCGTCTAAAAAGGCTACGCCCGGTCCGGGGTCAAAATCTCCGCTGCCAAAACTTCCTGCAGTATAAACATTTCCATTAGCATCTATTGCGACAGAACTGCCATTACCGGGTGCAGTTTTTACCCATTGCAATGCCGGAAGCTGGGCCTTTGTCAGCATTGTAAACACAAGTAATAAGAAGAGTAAATTTATTGTTTTCATAAAAAAAGCTTTGAAAACAAAGATTGGTTTACAAAATGCTTCATGCAACCCCAAAATGGGGGATTCAATTGATAATTGATAATTGATAATTAAAATTCACGTGTTTTTGGATTGCTTCATACATCACAGATCAAAAAATCAGGTATCTAAAAAACCGAAATTTACACCAGCCTTTCATTGATCGCTTTGCTTACCGCTTCCGTGGCTGAGTGCACCTGCAGCTTTTCGTAGATTTTTTTAATGTAGCTGCGAACGGTTTCAAAAGCGATATTCAGTGATGCCGCGATCATTTTATAACTGTTGCCTTTGCATAGCAATGTGAGTATTTCCTTTTCCCTGACGGTAAAATTATAATCATGCGACGGGGATGATTGCTGCATCGAATGAATGATCATTTTGGCAACCGAAGGACTGAGAGATGCGCCTTCGGCAAGTACATCCTTTATGGCAGGCACTAATTTTTCAGAAACATTTTTTTTGAGTAAATAACCGGAAGCCCCCGCGCAGATAGCATCCAGTATATGGGTATTATCATCAAATACAGTAAGCATGATAATATAAACATCCTTGTTGGAGGCACGGATATTTTTCACCGCTTCAATGCCAGTCATTCCAGGCATATCAATATCCATCAGTATAACATCGGGCGGGCTTTTTTTTACTTCCTTCCCTGCCAATAAACAATTATCAAAACTGCCGGTTACTACAAACTCGTCCGATAGTGAAAGCAGTTCCTCCAGCCCATGACGCAACGCGTTGTTATCATCATAGATATGTATTGTAGTTGCCACGTTGCTAAATTAATTGATCCGTTGGTTTTATTTCCCCCCAAATCGGGTGATGGGTATTTCAACAGTAATGACCGTTCCCTGCAGCAATTTCGAATCTACCTGCAAATGCCCGTCGCATTCAGATGCCCGTTCCTTCATATTGCGCAAACCATTTCCACCATTATTGATTGTGCTGTCAAAACCTGTCCCATTATCCATCACTTTCATTTTTATTTTATTGTTCAATCTTTCAAAGGATATTTTCAGTTGGGTACATCTGCTATATTTTACTGAATTGTTCACCGCTTCTTTAAATACTAAAAAAAGATTTTTCCGTTTGGCTAAATCAAAAGATAATTGCTCCAGCTCGGTTGGTAAAATAAAATCCAGTTCAATCCCCTGTGCTTCGCAGAGGTCAGCGGCAAATTCCTTCATCCGGCTAATGATGGCTTCCAGCTTATCATTCATTGGATTGATGGCCCATACAATATCACTCATGCTTTCCATGGATTGGGACGACGAGTGGTTGATTTTTGAAAGGTAAGAAGTAATAGCGCTATCCTGGCTTCCTTTACTAAGTGCAACCTTACTTAATATATTGATAGAACTTAGCGCTGAGCCTATGTCATCATGCAGGTCGCGTGAAATGCGTAACCGCAAACGCTCCACCTCCAGTTTTTTATTCAATTGATATTTATAAATACCATATACTATAAAACCAACAGCAGCTACTATCAATAAATAAAACCAGGCTGTTTGCCAAAATGGTGGCTTAATCCGGAATGAAAAAGTAGCAGTGTTGGCTGAAAGATGGCCCTCCCCGTCATTTGCCCTTACCATAAAGGTATAATGCCCTGCTGCAAGTGCAGGAAAATTAATGGAATTGGAATTGAACAGCTGCTTCCACTCAACATCATCTTCATGCAATTTGTACTCATACACGAAATTGCGGGGGTCGGCATAGTGCAAGGCGGCAAATTGAAATGACACCGCATTTGACCCGTATGGAATTTCCGGTGTTTGTTGATGGATATACAATGAGTCATAAAGCATCGGCTTACCGCCAATGGATATCCCGGTAAACACAATGGGTGAATTTACCCGCTGTATTTTCTTATCGGTATAATATATCAGTAATCCACCTGCCACTGGTACCAGTAGTTCATTTTTTAAGGTATTGTAAAAAATTCTTTTTGGATAGCGGACATCAGTGGCATAATTGTGAAAATTGATCGCCGGGTGTGGTACTGCACCATATAAATATTTCCCTTCCTCATCGATGGCGCAGAAGCCTTTACTGCTTAACAGCCATAGCCTTTTTTTATCATCCGCTGCAATTGAAAAATAATTGCTGCTGGTAAGACCGTCTTTTATGGTGATATGGCTAAATGCTTTTCCGTAATTTTTTCCATGCCTGTAAACATATAATCCCGCGCCATAAGTAGTCACCCATATTTTTCCGG
>JBDTVX010000007.1:0-32016 GCA_040007015.1 Ferruginibacter sp.
CACAACGATATTGAGAACACATTGACACTTTTAGGATATAAGCTGCGTGAAAAAAATATCAGGGTGCAAAAAATGTTCTGCGAAAATTTCCCCGATGTTGCTGTATATGTAGGAGAGCTGAACCAGGTTTGGACCAATATCCTTGATAATGCTATTTACGCGCTCGAAAAAAATGGTGAGATCATTATTGAAACATCCTTCGATGATAAACATGTGAACGTGAAAATCGTGGATAACGGCACAGGCATTCCACCTGAAATTCTCTCCCGCATTTTCGATCCTTTTTTTACCACAAAAAAAGTGGGGGAAGGAACCGGCATCGGTTTAGACCTTGTGAGCAGGGTTATAAAACATCATAACGGGGAAGTGAAAGTGAGCTCTGCACCGGGCAGAACTGAGTTTGCCATTTCTATCCCGGTTAACCAGGCGAAATAAATTGTTAATAGAGGTGACACCTTTTTAAAAAGGTGTCACCTCCCATTAACAAAAAAAAATTAATCATCGAAAAATTGCAAATCAACAAATGAAGCTTCCATACATTATAATTGTAGATGACGATGTGCATGTACTTCGGGCTATCCAGCGAGATATCCGGAATGAATACCGGGATGCATACCGGGTTAGCGCAACCGACTCCGCTAAGGAAGCGCTTGAGCTGATCAAAGAATTAAAACTTAAGAATGAAACAGTCGCGTTGATAATTTCCGACCAGCGTATGCCCGAAATGGAAGGCATAGAATTTTTAGAAAAAACAAAAGAGATCTACCCGGAGGCAAAATTAGTTTTGCTCACAGCTTACTCTGATATTGAAGCTGCGATCAAAGCGATCAACAGCATAAAACTGGATTACTATTTGCTCAAACCATGGGATCCACCTGAAGAAAAATTATATCCTGTTGTCAATGATCTGTTAAACGAATGGCATGCCCTTTACAAACCTGTGAATGAAGACTGCCTCCGTATAATTGGTTTTCAATGGTCGCCAAAATCGCATTCTCTAAAAGAATTTCTTTCAGGAAACTTAATCCCTTTTATATGGATGGATATTGAAAACAATCCTGGTGCGGAAAAATATCTTGTCAGTGCAAACATCTCCCTTTCCGATTTGCCATTGGTTGTATTGAAGGATGGCTCATTTATGACTGACCCTTCTTTACCAGTCCTTGCTGCAGGTATTGGGCTTCGCCAGGTTGCATCTGAAAAAATGTATGATGTGCTGATTATTGGCGCCGGTCCTGCAGGTTTAGCTGCTTCGGTATATGGTTCCTGTGAAGGACTTAAAACACTGTTGATTGAAAAGAGCAACCCGGGTGGACAGGCTGGCAACAGTGCAAGAATTGAAAATTACCTCGGCTTTCCAACGGGTCTTTCAGGTGCTGAGCTTACACACAGGGCAATGGCGCAAACGCATCGTTTCGGAACAGAAGTACTTACGCCCAAAGAAGTGAAAAACATACGTCTTCAGGATGGATATAAAATTATTGAAATGACCGATGGTTCGGAAGTGCACTGCAAATCAATTGTTATTGCAACAGGAGTAGAATATACAAAGCTTGAAGCAACCGGTCTTGATAATTTCACGGGTGCCGGGGTTTATTATGGTTCCGCATCCATAGAGGCGCATGCCTGCAAGGATGAGATCGTTTACATTGCAGGCGGGGGAAATTCGGCATGCCAGGCAGCGATGCATATCAGTAAGTTTGCCAAAGAAGTTAACATACTCATCAGGCGCGACGGGATAAAAAATACTGCGGCAAACTACCTTGCTGAAAACATAACTAAAACGCCCAATATAAAAGTGCATCCTTACACCGATGTAATAAGTGCAACCGGGGTGAAAGTGCTGGAACAAATTACATTGAAAAATTCCCAGACGGGTGTAGAAAATACGGTGCCGGTAAAAGCATTGTTTGTCTATATCGGAACCAAGCCCGGCACAACCTGGTTAAACGATATTGTTCTGAAAGATGAAAAGGGGTTCATCATAACGGGCAGTGAACTGATGAAAGATAAATCGTTTCATACTTTTTGGAAACTGGAAAGAGAACCATTTATGCCCGAAACAAGTGTAGCCGGAATTTTTGCATCCGGTGATGTGCGGTTTGCTGCTTTACAGGGAATTTCTTCTGCGGTAGGCGAAGGGGCAATGGCGATACGGTTTGTGCGTAAATATTTAAATGAGATGTAAAATATTGGTTTCGGGCCCAGGGTAATTTTATTGCCGGCAACCTCTCTCCATGAGCTTATGCAGAACCCGTGATTGTGCCGTAATGTAGAGCTCATGCAAAAAAAAGCGTACGCCCCCCAATATCCGTTTCGTGGTTTTAGAACATGATATAATAATAGACAAAGACTAAAAAATCAAGATTTGTATTTTTAAAAAATGTATTTGATGCAAGGTGCTGAAACAAAAACTGTTTTTCATGATATCCGAATATTTCAAAATCCCTATTCACAAAGCGTGTTGGTTATTATATTTTGTGCTTTTATTGGATTTATTTTAAGCTATCTTACTTAAAAATAATTTTATAGAACCAACAACCTGCCTTCTAAATCATTTCTTATAAAAGTTGATCCGGCCCATCCGGAAATTAATAAGGTCAGTCTGAATATGATACCGGCGGATACCTCGTCCTGAGTAGTTGGCCAGTCTAATGAAAACGATAAGACCATAAGATCATTCCATCTGTTTCAACGTAACCTCTTTTCTTAATCCGGTCAATCCCAATCAGTATGATGATGACAATTGTTCCAGGCGCATTTCCTTTTTTCATTTGGCAATCGGCATAGTTTTCGAATTGTTAAAAAGACATTTTCGCTTTGAATCAAATAAAATCGTTTATAACTTGACATACATTTAAGCCATAAAAAGATTGCGCAATATTTTTTTTGATTTTATAAACATTCAAAGAACGTCATTTCCGGGATCTTATACCGAAAAATTCTCACCTAAATTCCTTATCCAATAGTTGTACAACAGCGATAGTAGCTGACTTGATATTTTATACGGGTGCTGCTGGTGCGTATAAGAATTAAAAATGTTATTTATTTATTGTATAAAAAAAATTTTATGAAGAATGAACAAAAAAAAGAAAATCCAGGTGATATAATTATAACTCCTGCGGGCCCCATGTCAAAGGAACATGTACACCTTGTAAATAAAGACGAATCCCTTAAACAAAATAATGATGGATCAGCTGAAATATTAAAAGCATCCGAAACAGCTCCGGTTTTATCATCCATACCTGAATGGATACCAGAAGATCATATAATAACTCCCGGTGGCCTGCGTAATAAATCGCTGGTACATCTAGTAGAGGCGCAACAAATATTGGATGGAAGTGGAGGAGGTATAAAAAAGCTGGACAGGAACGGCAAATTGATGAAAGATTTTGGACCTGTGGTTCGAAAGCCATTACACCAGGCGCTTATGCCTTCAAACATTACCTTGCCTGAAAAACAAGTACCTGGTTTGGGAACGGGCTGGATCGTTTATACGGATTGGACAAACAAGACAGGTACACCTGTTTCTTCCTTTGAAACTACCTGGGTTGTGCCGCCTGCACCCGCTACAAATGCTGCCTTGATCTATATATTCAATGGGATTCAAAACTCTACTATGATATACCAGCCGGTTCTGCAATGGGGCAACAACGGCGAGAGCGGCGGACATTACTGGCAGGTGGCAAGCTGGTATGCTGACGGGAAAGATGGAGATGCGCATCATTCATCTTATATTCCTGTGAGCCCGGGTGATATCCTTGTGGGTATAATAACGCTGACGGCGCAAAATGGAACTAATTTTAATTACAATTGCGAATTCAGGGGGATTGCGAATTCAGGTTTTGCGATACAGAACGTGGAAGAACTTACCTGGTGCATAGAAACACTGGAAGCGTATAACGTTAACCAGGCTTCAGATTATCCTGTCCGTAAGATTGTGATGAGCAATATCAATTTACAAACAGGTAATACATCCGTGGCTGTGAACTGGCATTCGGATAATGCGGTTACCGATACCGGCCAGGAAGCAGTCGTTATAAATAATAGTTCTTTAAATGAAGAAGTAGACCTTTACTGTTATACCATACAGCAACTGTCAGTTGCCCAAAACGCCGACGGAAGGCTGGAATTATTTTATACAAGTATCAATGATGCGCTGTACCATGTATGGCAGGCTGCCCCAAACAGTGGTTGGGTTACAGATGAACCACTTGGTGACAATAACGCTGCTAAGCAATTGTGCGTTGGATCTAACAGCGATGGCAGGCTGGAAGTATTTTATGTAGGTACAAATGATAAGTTGTACCATAACTGGCAAGTGTCACCCAATGGAGGATGGTCGGGCGAGCATACAATGGGTGGTACAGCAAAACAGGTAATGGTTGGTAAAAATGCAGATGGCCGGCTTGAAATATTTTACTTAGGTACCAATGACCATTTGTACCACAACTGGCAGGTGCCTGGTGGATGGTCCGGAGAGAGCGAACTGGGTGGTATGGCTAAACAAATAGCTGTTGGCAATAACCTGGACGGCCGGCTTGAATTATTTTATGTGGGCACAGACAATAAAATATATCATAATTGGCAGACGGCCCCCAACGGAAACTGGGGAGGAGAAGCCGCCATGGGTGGAGCGGCAAAACAGGTAATAGTTGATAAAAATGCCGATGGGAGACTTGAATTATTTTATGTTGGCACAAATGATGCAATTTACCATAACTGGCAGGCGGTTCCCAATGGCGGATGGAGTGGGGAGGCTTCCATGGGGGGCCTTGCCAAACAATTACATATAGGTAAAAATGCAGATGGACGCCTGGAATTATTTTATATTGGGACAGATGATAACCTGTACCACAACTGGCAAACTGCCGTAAATAATGGCTGGAACGGGGAGGCGGCAATTGGAGGAGCAGCAAAACAAATAGCATTAGCAGCAAATGCGGATGGCCGCCTCGAAATATTTTATGCAGGTACCAATAATGTCCTTTATCATAACTGGCAAACAGGCCCAAATGAAGGGTGGATCGGTGAGCAAAGGATGTAGCAGTTTATGAAAATATGCCATCCTGAAAAATTTGAAATTTATAAAGCCTAACCGGGATAAAGTTGTGCGATGAATGATAGGCGTTGACACCAGTTTCAAAGGTAAACTTTCCAATAAGCAATGTTCTTTTCACTTATTCCCGGTAACTCTTCCTTTCATAAAATTAGTTCCCCGGGTAAAAGCTCCAAAGCGGTCTGACCTTCGGTGCCGGCCGCTTTGGATCCAACTAACCAAAAAAATATTTATATTACACAGGCAAAAGCAAAATCAAACTATATGAAATTTGCCTTATTGACCGTAACATACGGAGGATTGTTTTACAAAGGCCAAGCCTTATCATTGGAACAACAAATCCATCGCGCCAAAGAATTTGGCTTTGATGCGCTGGCTATAGAAGCCAAGCGCCCGGTTGCCTCCCCGCTTGATTTAAGTAAAACCGATCGCAGCCGTGTAAAAAAACTTGCTGCTGATGAAGGCATTGTATTGTGTGCCGTTGAAAGCATGTCGAATTTTGCGGGAAAACATATGGAGGAGCGGGAAAACAATTTTGCCATGATGCGCTATGTGCTGGAAATGGCGATGGACCTGGGTGCTGACCTGGTAAAAGTTTTTGCGGCCTGGCCCGGCATAATCAATGATGAAGACGATATTGCATTGTACGGGCAATTTGAAAGAGGCGAATATTATAAACGGTTATGGCCTGCAGATCTGCGCAAATGGAACCATTGTGTGGAAGGCATTCGCGAAGTGGCCGATATGGCCGCTGATATGGGCATCACGTTAGCGCTGCAAAACCATGCGCCGGTATTGACAAAAGGGTACGAGGATACACTTACCATGATGAAGGAGATCGATCGCAAAAATGTGGAGCTTTGTATTGACGTGCCTTTATTCTACGAGCGGCAGAGTGATGAATATGTTCATGAAGCGGTAAATAATTGTAAGGGGCATATTGTACATACGCATTATGGGGCCTGGAATTTCAGCCAGAAAAAAGATGGTGAAATTATACAGGATCCCTCACCCTCCAGCGGCAATTTTATAAATTACGGCGCTTTTATAGAAGCGCTTTACCATAGCGGTTATAAGGGTTACCTTACCTCAGAGTATTGTTTGCCAGTGGTTAAAAATCACCAGCTCGCCGGCATAGAAGCCGTTGATCATGCCACCCGCATTTCGCTTCAATACATGAAACAACTGGTACAGCAGGCCATACTTGCGTAGCTATTTAATTCATCCGATTACTTATGTTTCGATACGTGAAGGCCCGCCTCAGCATTATGATGTTTTTGCAATTCTTCATCTGGGGTGCCTGGTATGCCACTGGTGGAAATTACATGAAGACCAATGGTATGACGGACCTGATCTACCGCGCCTATTTTGCCAGTGCCATCGGCGCTATTGTTTCCCCTTTTTTCCTGGGGGTGATCGCGGACCGGTTTTTCCCGGTACAGAAAGTGCTCGGTGTAATGCATATCCTTAGCGGCATTTTCATATTTTCCGCGCCCTTCTTTGCGAAGGGGGCTTTTATTTCTCCCAATTTTTTTCTGACCTGTATATTACTTCATATGCTTTGTTATATGCCAACGGTGAACCTCGCGTCGGCAACGGCTTTTCATTTGCTAAGCAACAGGGAAAAGAGCTTTCCCCGGATACGTTTATTCGGCACCTTGGGTTGGATCATTGCAGGAATCATAGTGAGCCGCCTGTTGCACGCGGATGCAACAGCTGCGCCGATGCGCATTTCAGGTGTAGCAGGTATTGTGATGGGTATCTACAGTTTTACCCTGCCGCCGGTTCCACCTGCAGGGAAAGGCAAAAAATTTTCCTTCCGGGATGTGATAGGGACGGATGCCTTTATCCTGCTGAAGTCCAGGTCGTTTGTCATTTTTATTATCAGCCTTTTGCTGATCAGCCTGCCCTTCGCCATTTATTTTCCGTACGTGCCGGTTTTCCTGAACACGGCCGGCGTGGCAGATCCCGGATTCAAAATGACCTTTGGCCAGGTATCTGAGGTTTTTTTCTTATTGCTGCTGCCATGGTTCTTTTCCCGCTTCGGGCTCAAGTGGGTATTGATATCAGGCATGCTGGCATGGGCAGCAAGGTATGCGTTGTTTGCCCTGGCTGCCCCCCAGGCCATTAACTGGATGATCATGGCGGGTATTCTTTTACACGGCGCCTGTTACGATTTTGTATACGTAGCCGGGCAGATCTATATTGACAAAAAAGCTACCCCTGCAATCCGGGCGCAGGCGCAGGGTCTTTTTGTACTGATCTCTTACGGGGTTGGACAAGGATTGGGAACTCTTGCCGCCGGCTGGATTTTTAATGGCTTCATGAGCGATGGCAGTTCACTTCATCAATGGCAGCAATTCTGGATCATCCCGCTGCTGTTTGCTACAGTGGTTACGATTTTGTTTGTATTTGGATTTAGGGAGAAGATGGTTGTGAGACAGCAGGTTACGGGAAGCGAATAAGAGGAATGATTTCAAAGATGATTGATCACTGGAATAGCTTTCCATCAAGTAGTACATTAAACGGAAAAAGGGCTTCAAAAGCATGATCTTCTGAAACCCTTTACTATATTAAGGGAGCGCCCCGACGATAATGAAATGCCCCGCTACATGATGGGATCTCTATCTTCATCATTGTCATCCTGGTCACTGATGCTGTAGCTGTTGTTCTCCTCGTCCTCCTCGCCAATGGATTCATCTTCGTTATCTGTTTCACTGCCCGGTACGTCAAGGTCGTCACCCGTAAGGTCATCGGCTTCATTAAGCTGATCGCCATCTTCATCGGTGCCATCAAGCATCGATTCATCCAGCAATTCATTATCTTCTCCGGATTCTTCGGTTCCTGCCTCATCCAGCAGCTCCAGCTCTGCAGGGGTTATTTCATTGTCCCCATTTTGATCAGCATCTTCCTTCAATCCAATTGTTTTTGGGTTGTCCGTAGTATCGGACTGGTTAGTTTGTGTTGCCATGGTTATATATTTTTATTAATAAGGTAAGAAAAACGTGCCAGTTATTGTTCACTCAAACATATCATACAACGGGTATAAATCCCTGCAAATGATGATTAATTTCTACAATACAGATAGGCGTTTTTTATACGCCAAAGCATTAATGGAAAGATAAACCCGGAGCGAAAATATATTAATGGTCAATATGGAAAATTAAAGTATTCCAAAAGCAGCAGTCCTTATTATAAACTGATCAAAAGAAAACAGTTGGTTAAGGGGATTCATGGTAAACAAAAACAGGAAGGCACAAAAAAAGCACCAAATTCGTTTTCTTACTTTCCAATTGCTTAGTTTGTAATACTTACTAACCTGATGCTCCTGCTTGAATTGCCAGATCTTTTTGAAGGATCCCGCTTCTCAATCATGTTGTAAATATACATTTTCAAAAGAGTGTTTTCCAAATTTTTTCCCGGTTATTTTTCTGTATTTAACAAAAAGTTATGCACCTTTTTTTTACCGCAAATTGAATTTAGGTATTCAGACTTAGCAGGACAGGGATAATCTTTCATTGGGGGCAGGTGCTGAAGCCCGGATTTATCCTGGTATGGCAGTATGGTTGCAAAATATTGCAGGGCCGATGCACCTGGATTATTTCAATAATGCTTCTGTAATTCTCTCTGTTTGCAGAGGCCGGGGAGAGGATCGAAGGGGCATAAAAAAAGCACCAAATTTGCTTTCTTACTTTTCAATTGCTTGTCTTGTAATACTTACGAACCTGATGCTCCTGCTTTGAGTTGATCGATCTTTTTTACGGATTTTTCTTCTCAATTCATGTTGTAAATGTACAAATCAAAAACGGTTGTTTCCAAATTTTTCCCCACTTATTTTTTTGATTTCTATAAAAAGTTATGCACATTCCAATACAATAAATCCCGCGTAGCGCATAGTATTTATAACTATTGCAGGAAACATGTTTTTTAATAATTTAGATTTGTATTTTACCTGATTGATTCCTATCTTAAATATCAAATTATTTTTCTGATATCAGTGTTAAGATTTGCTGCAAACTCCCTGCAATAAAAATTAAACAAGCACAGAAAAAAAGTTAACGATATTGCCAGGCACCGACCATTTGATTCATTAAACGTTCAATAATGCAGACGAGAAAAAATTTCAATACTTCAAAAGTGCTACGTACAAATCCTGTATTTCCACAGGCAGTAATTGCAGGTAATTTTATTTTTCTTTCCGGTACGGCAGGAATTAATTCATTTACCGGTAAACTCATAAGTGATAATTTTGAGGAACAGGTAATACAGGCATTCGCAAATGTTAAAACAATTTTAGAAGAAGCAGGTAGCAGCATGCAGAAAATTGTAAAAACAACTATTTTTATGGTGGCTGGCTGCGATAGTGATTTCAAAATTATTAATAAAGTATATAGTGACTTTTTCCCTGACAACGCACCCGCCCGAAGTGCTCCACAGGTAATGACTTTCCCCGGAGGAATCCTGGTTTCAATAGAATGCGTTGCTGTTTTATAGGCTCAAAATTATAATGATGCCCACACCACGTGCTGTTAAAAATCCGACCTAAGAAACCATTCTTCCGGAATGCAATGGGTATTTACTACCACTATTTTTCCGGATCATTTTTTATAACTTTTTAGCCCTCAATTCCTTATCTCCCTGCTTAAAATAAACGTCTTTCACTTTTCCTGTTGTATCTTTTTCAAACTTAAATTCGATCTGTATATCCCTGGAAAAAAAATCTTCCGGGGAAGAGAAATATATTATATGTGTGTCGGTGCGGTTAACGGTCAATAAAATCTCAGTTCCTTCCCTGCTGATATTGATCGTATCGCTACCTAATACATAATTTCCGGCATACGCATCCAGCAGGCTATCTGAAACCGGCACAACCTTTTTTACTACCGGCTTATAATAATCTTTCCAGCCGTATACCTGTGCAACACTGTTGATCACTTCATTCATAATAGCGCCATTTTCAGAATTCACCATTATAACAACCCCATTCCCATTTTCCAGGCTTCCGGTATAAGAACTCAGGAACCCGGCATTTGCTCCGTTATGGCCAAAATATTTTTCTTTTCCCTTCTCCTCAATAAAAACACCGAATGCAGCAGCCTTATCTATGTACGGAGTTAACCGCAGTTTTGTCATTTCCATCGAAAGCACTTTATTTGATTTTCCCTGCAAGGAAAGCTGCGTTTCTACCATGTACTTTGAAAGATCTGTTGGATTTGTCCATAAACCTGCAGCAGCCTGTTCGGGATACACATGATATTTTTTTTCCACTTCTTTTCCATCTGCATGATAACCTGTCGCTAAAAAAATTTCTTTGTCAGCAGTTGGAGGTTGTGCATAAGAACTCATCTTCATGCCTAAAGGCTCTAATACATTTTTCCACATATATACGTCATAAGGTTCATTTACAACATCCATAACGATCAGTTGTGAAATGGTGGTGCCACCTCCTGAATATTGCATACGCAAACCCGGTTCAAATTCCGATCGTACCCCTTGTGTATTCGCAGGGCGTAGGCCATTCAATACTTCTTTTACGGATGGAATGGTATCGCCCCTTTTATAACCGGGAAACCCATGAATGCTAAGGCCTGCCGAATGACTCAGCAAATTGGCAATCGTAATTTTTTTTCCCTTCGACAAAGAATCATACGGAAATTTCCATGTGGTGAGGTAATGATTGATATCTGTGTACAGGTCAATTTTTTTATCCTGTGCCAGCTTTAATATACCAACGGCATTGAGCGATTTGCTGATAGAGGCCGCCTGGAATAGTGTTTGCGCTGTAACAGGCTTTTGCGTTGCCGTATCAGCCAGTCCATAACCCCGTGCCCATTCAATTTTATAATTGTGAACCACGGCCATACTTAAGCCACGGATCTTATAAAAAGCCATCCGTTGCTGCAGGCTTTGTTCCTTCGTATTGCCCTGCAGCTGTACCCAGCCTCCCAGGTTATTTTCCACCTGTTTTATTTTTTCTTCAATTTCTTTGCTATAGGTTATGTTCTCCTGTTGCGCACAGGCGGTAAATGACAAACCAAAAATTATAAAACCAATGAATGCCGCCAGTCGTCTTTTTGTATGCATAAGATGAATCGTTTTGAGGTATCAATCTAAGGAAAAAATTCAAACTGCGGAACAGGATTTATTTAAGCGGGCAGGATGAATAGATGCAAGGGGATTTGCCTATGGAGCAAAAAATATTAGTACTATTATTTTGTTCACGGAAGAAAATTTCCCTTACTTAATCGTAATAAGAAAATTAAGTATTTACTCAATTGCCGGCATAATGGTTGAAAGCTTTTCATCCATTACCAGCGTCTTGTTCCACCGGTCGTGCCATGGATTAGCGGGAGAACCCAATGCACTGAATTCATTAAAGGGTACCGACCTGCTGAAGCCCCGGCCCAGCGCTGTGGTGGTGCTGATCCTGCTGCCATCAAGGTTCACTGCACGGGTGCCGGTAATTAATTTACCCAGGGATTTGCCTTTAAATATTGCCTCCACGACGAACATATAGGTACCATACAACAGGAGGGAGTATAACCTGTCAAGTAAATTGAATCCGGAAGACCTGGCCAAATTTTCAAAAGCATCAGGGTTTGTAATTGCCATAATTATTCCGAAAATTACTATCAGGAGGTAAAAAAGCATGAGGTCGATGATATAATTGGCAAATCGCTTACCAGTGGAAGCGCGTACAATATGGGTTTCAAAATTAGAGAGCAGGTCAGGGGTTTGTTCCGGTTGTTCATTTTGCATAGGACAGGTTTTGTTGACAGGTAAATAATATTTGTTAAGAAACAGTTTAAAAATGATCTTTTTGTTACCCAGCTTTGGTACTGAGCGTACCCGAAGTATTCATGGGATCGACATTGGCCCCTCCGTGGCGTTTTAAAAATGGCATCGATGGCGTTACATAAAAACATTTCAAACTAAATTTAAACAGTTTCTCAGAAACGGTTTAAAAATGTTTTTCGAAATATCCCGTAATCATGAAGTAGCCGAAAACTCAACAACCAGCCTCTATGAAGGTGGGTTGAAAACATCCGGCAAAGTCCTCCAAAAAAAACCAGCGAAGATTGACAAATACAAAATATTTTAAGAAGGCATCTTATAAAAAATTCAGGCAAAGCCCCCAGAACATTACTACCTGCAAAGCAGGTGGTTTTCAATCACAAATAAAAACTTTCAACCGCTGACGGGGTTGTGTTGTTACTACGCCGACGGCGCTATTAGTCCCGTCTGCGGTTGCTGAAGCGACCATCGGCGGTTATAGGAACGGTTTATGGCCCACCACATTTTTAACCCATATTTACAAGAGGGAAAACGGAATTACAATTTTAAACAGTTGCTAAGATATGGAAAGGCGCTGAATGAATTACCCCGATTTGGCGCGGGCGCAATCACCTTAAGGTTCTACTTTTGATAATAGCCAACCGCGTGCAGATGATGTTTTACAACGAGCCCGGTTGGGGATGTATCCACGGCTCCCTGTACTTCCGTTGCAGAAGCTTCGTTGCTTCAGGGTCGCCCGTAATTTCCTGTTTTATGGGATCATAACTTAATGGCCGGCCCAGTTGCATAGACAGGTTAGCGATGATACAACTGGCCGTAGATATATGACCCTCTTCAATATCGGCAACAGGCCTGGTATTGTTGTCAATTGCATCCAGAAAGTTGATCATGTGCAAACGTGTAGCGGGCGCCGCATTCAATTCAATTTCCGGTTCTTTCAAATCTTCCGGGTATTTTTCTCTTTCATACAACACATCTTTATGGATCTTTTCTCCTTTGTCCAGGGGAATAAAATCATACTGCATGGTGCTGCAGCATAAGGTTCCTTTTTCGCCATATAATTTAAAAGACCAGGGATATTCGGGATCGGCCGGCGTACCCCAGGTCCGGTGCTGCCACACGCAGTTGAGTTCATTATATTCAAATAATGCTGTTTGTGTATCTGCTATATTGCTCTTGCCCGTTTTATCTGCATAAATACCACCGGATGAGCTAATGCGTTTGGGCCACCCGAGCCGCAGCATCCAGCGCACGGTATCAAACATGTGAATACACATATCACCCATAATCCCATTTCCATATTCCATAAAAGCGCGCCACCATCTTACATGTGGCAAGCCATCATAGGGACGCATCGGCGCAGGGCCCGTCCACATATCATAATCAAAAAAATCAGGAACGGCCATTACAGGAGGATTACTATTGTTGCGCATGTGAAAATAACAGCACATTTCCACATACGATATTTTACCCAGCATCCCTGTATCAACGATATTTTTTTTGGCATCAATCAAATGCGGTGTGCTCTTGCGTTGCGTGCCCACCTGTACCACCCTGTTGTATTTACGAGCTGCCGCTACCATCGCTACGCCTTCCATTACATCTACGCTAATGGGCTTTTGTACGTATACATGCGCCCCTGCTTTTACCGCATCAATGGTTTGGAGGGCATGCCAGTGATCGGGTGTGCCGATGAGCACAATACCGGGTTTATTTTCATTTAAAAGTTTGCGATAGTCTGTGTACAGTTTCGGTTGCTTTCTGCTTAGCTGTCTTGCCGCAACCATTTGTGCCGCATTTTCCAGTTGATGCTTGTCCACATCACATAATGCTACCACTTCTACCGGCGCTACCTGCATCAGCCTGAACAGGTCACTTTTACCATACCAGCCCGTGCCTATCAATGCTACCCGTTGCGGGGATACCGATGGCGGTATATTCATGCCATGGGCCCGTAATGCTGCAAGGGCCAATGTAGCGGATGCGCCACGAATAAATTGGCGGCGGTCGATATGGATGTTGCTCATGATAAAAGATATTGCGTGGGAAATTTTTCTAATACAAGTTAGTAAAAACTTCAAAGACCAGGTACAGTATATTGGCAGATCTTTTTCGCATCGTAATTTAAGGGACCTATTCAAACCATAGTATTGACTCACCGGGTTTTGATTTTACACAATGGAAATACTTCTGCGCATGATGCAAAAGGAACGAGGTTCACTGCTATACATTTTTTTGCGGTCCATCAACCCTATTGTTCAATTCATTCCTGAACAACTTTGCCGGCAATCCGATAGCATTGATATTTGTCATAAAAATAAAAGCCAACAGATCGTTTGGAAAAGGGAGGCTAACATTTATATCACTACCCTCTGTCTAAAAATAGTCGAATATGCTAAAAGCTGCTACCATTAAGGGTTCTATCCCCTCTCCCCGGGAGATGGGTTGGGGTGGAGTAATGCAGGCACAGTAAGGAAAGGATTTAACCGGACAGCACTGGTATTATATACTGAATTTGAAAAAGAGATGGTCGGTAGTCCATTCCTGCGCACCCGCATAGTTGTTATTAGATTGTGTGGTATGGATTGTTTCGGGCGCTGCAGCAGGGTATGTTGCGCACCAGGCTCACCATAAGTAAAAACGGCAGGTGTTAACCACCTGCCGGAAACTGTTATTTAAAGTTTAAGCATGATTGATTTGCTTACCTCATTTCATCATGCTTGTCAGTGTTATCATGCCCTTCAAGTTTTACCAGTTTGTTGTAAACTCCCAGTAATAAAAATGTTGGCGCCCATTGTCCTACGAAGAGGCTGCGGTGTTTCGACCTGGTGAGTTGAAGTGTTAATGAAATTGCCATAGAGCCTAAAGCTGCCCACAAGAATATATCTGAGGGTATCTTAGCGGTTTGTGATTCAATTGCTTTGGTAACTTTACCTTCTTTGTGATCCGGATTCATAATTTTTTTTTAAGTGAATAATACTATAACTATTTCAATATCCCTGCCATTTCACCTGGCTCCTATAAATACTATTTTTTAAAAATCCGTTTAATCAATTTGCAGGCAGCGTAAAAAATGGTAAAACAATTGTAGCGGCATATGGGGAATAGCGCAAATTAAGAGGTGACTCCAATTTAATCTTGTAGAGAAAAATAATCAATCCGGGAAATAATTATCCGTATTTGTACACGCGAATTTTGACAACATCTAAATGAAGTAAATAGATATAAATTGTATTAATAGTTATAATAATGCGGATAATCCGGACCTGGTGTTATTCGATATTAAAAGGGAATGAGTATAGTTTCGGTGATAGTTATTACAGCCGCGTGAGGAAACTAAGGTAAGCGCATACCTCTTTTTTATTGTCCATCAGAAAGACTTCAATTAACATCCACATGTTCCAAATGATCGAGCGGTTTTCCGCAATGAGGGCAAAAATTATTTTTTTGTTTTTTCTGTTTCCTCATTTCTTCCAGGAAGCCAGCAGTGATAATACCGGCCGGCAATGCAAAAACGGCTAAACCTGTCAGGGATATAATGACAGTCAGCATTTTACCGGCTGGGGTAATCGGAACCATGTCGCCATAACCAACGGAGGTAACCGTAACGGACGCCCACCAAATGGTAGCTGGTATGCTTGAAAATATTTCCGGCTGCGCACCATGTTCTGCGAAGTATACAAGACAGGCCGCAATGATCATAAGAAATATGATCATTATAAGGCTAAGTTTGAGGTCATTTGCCCTTGTTTTAAAAACATTCCTGACCATCCTGGCCGACTTCATATATGCCGTAAGCCGGAACAACCGCAAGAATCTCAACAGTCGCAGAACACGCAACACCCTCAGATCGAGCCCGATGATCACGTGGACATAAAAAGGAAATATTGCCAACAGGTCGATGAGAGCGCCTGTTGATACCATGTATTTTAAACGGCCATGAAAACTATGAGCGTACCGCGGATCATGATTGCAGCTCCATAACCTTAAAATATATTCAATTGTAAAAATTATCACAGAAACCAGGTCAAAAATCCTGAAAAACTCCTTGTGTGGCGTATGAATATGATCTACTGTTTCCAGCATAACTGCTGTTACATTCAGTATGATCAGGATAATGATAAACCCATTAACGGTCTTATCCCATTTTGTGAAGCCTATTTCGGGATGAAGAAGGGTATGAACCTTCATTTTGATTGCATGATACATTACTGAAGGTGGCTTTGGTTGCCTTAAAGTTAATAAATGGGAATGTAATTTGCTAATGTGCCATTATGCTAATTTATCAGGAACAGAAGAAACAAGATACAATTGTATTGAATCAACTTTTCTACCCACCTCCAGATACCTGTCGGGATTACTACGAAACATAAAACTTTGTTGATCTTAAATTATGGAATTGCCCGAAAGTCCAACTTTAAAACCAATGCATGGATTAGCATACACTTGTATTCTTTAATTTAAAACGTAATGAAAGCTCAATCGAAGAACTAAAGTTGAACGGAGCGTCGCCAATGCAGTCCCACAAAGCTTCTCAGCCGGTAACCAAAAATCACGTAAAGTTGACCGGAACCGTAAAGCTGGCTTTACAGGGTTCCGATTCAAGCACCGGGGAGGAGCAAAATTATTTTATATTATCTTTTTCTTTATCGTTTTTTATTATCTTGAATACTGAAAAATTATATTACATGCTACAGCAAAGAAAAATCACTTTATCCGAACCGGAAATACCGACACACTGGTACAATATAATGGCAGACATGCCTAACAAGCCCTTACCGCCATTGCATCCCGGAACACTGCAACCGGTAGGGCCCGAAGACCTGGCCCCGCTGTTCCCGATGGAGTTAATTAAACAGGAGGTAACAGCAGAAAAATGGGTGGAGATACCGGATGAAGTCAGGAGCCTTTATGC
This sequence comes from Ferruginibacter sp., assembly GCA_040007015.1. Taxonomy (GTDB): domain Bacteria; phylum Bacteroidota; class Bacteroidia; order Chitinophagales; family Chitinophagaceae; genus Ferruginibacter. The sequence goes on from JBDTVX010000007.1 coordinate 16,770, forward strand.
GATCTGGAGGCCAACGCCAATGTTCAGGGCATATGGATTGGAAAAAGCATTGGGCACAAAATCCAGGATCTATTATAAATACGAAGGTGGTAGCCCGGCGGGTTCGCATAAACCAAACACCGCCATTCCGCAGGCTTATTATAATGCCAAAGAAGGCGTAAAGAAAATTGCTACCGAAACCGGCGCCGGCCAATGGGGCAGCGCCCTGAGTTTTGCCTGCAAATTATTTGACATGGCATGCGAAGTGTTTATGGTTAAAGTAAGTTATGACGGCAAGCCTTACCGAAAAATCATGATGAATGTATGGGGTGCAACCGTTCATTCTTCCCCCAGCAAGCTTACCAATGCAGGAAGAGGTATTTTGGAAATGGATCCTGGCTCGCCGGGAAGTTTGGGCATCGCAATTTCGGAAGCGGTTGAAGTTGCAGCAAGCCACGATGACACCAAATATTCATTGGGCAGTGTATTGAATCATGTGCTGATGCATCAAACCGTTATTGGCCAGGAAGCGTTGAAGCAAATTGAAAAAGCAGGTGATTACCCGGATATTATTATAGCGCCATTTGGTGGCGGTTCCAACTTTGCAGGTATTGCGTTTCCTTTTTTGGAGCAAAAATTAACGGGGGGAAAAAATGTCAGGGCCATTGCAGTAGAGCCTACGTCCTGCCCTAAACTGACGCGTGGCGTTTTTCGTTACGACTTTGGTGATACTGTTGGGATGACGCCCTTAATTCCAATGTACACTTTGGGTCATAATTTTATTCCCTCCCCTATTCATGCCGGGGGTTTGCGGTATCATGGCGCCGGTGCCATTGTTAGCCAGTTGCTGAAAGATGGTATCATAGAGGCAAGCGCAATTAACCAGGTGGAATGTTTTAAAGCAGGTATCCTGTTCTCGCAAACGGAAGGAATCATTCCCGCGCCGGAAGCCAACCATGCTATTGCGGAAGTATTTCGCCAGGCAAAACAAGCTGATGCAGAAGGTGTTTCTAAGACCATTTTATTTAACTTATGCGGTCATGGGCATTTTGATCTGGGTGCATACGAACAATATTTATCCGGTAAGCTGGTTGACTTTGAGGTATCGCAGGAAGATATTAGTAAATCATTGGCGGAATTGAATACACCGATTATTTAGCCCGGCGTGGCCGGATAGCAGGATTTAATTTAAACCTCACTTTTATTACTTTAAATATATTATTACTTCAAAACTATTTTATGAAACAGCTTTTAACCCTCCTCTTTGCGTGCTCATTATTTACTTCCCGTGCCCAGCACCATTCATTAGAAAAAATATGGGAAACAGACAGCATTGTGGCAGTGCCTGAATCAGTTTTGAGCGGTGTAACCAAAAATTTATTGTACATCTCCCTAATTGATGGCGGTGGCTGGGATGCCGATGGAAAAGGCGGTGTGGGCAAACTTGAAACCAATGGCAAAGGATACGATGCTACCTGGATCACCGGGCTGAATGCTCCCAAGGGAATGGGTGTTTATGGCAACAGGTTATTTGTGGCAGATATAAATAATGTGGTAGTAATAGATATTAAAAATGGAAAGATTGAAAAGAAAATTGCTATTGACAGTGCCAGCGGATTAAATGACATAACAGTAAGCGATCAGGGGATCGTGTATGTTTCGGATTCAAAAACCGGCATGATCTGGCGAATAGAAAATGATAAACCGCAACTTTACTTATCCGATATGAATGGAGTGAACGGTTTAAAATGTGTCAAAGATGAATTGTTCATTGGTTCGGGGAAATCTTTTGTGAAAGCAAATGCACAAAAACAAATAACCAATATTGCGTTATTACCCGAAGGGATTGACGGAATTGAACCTATTGGAAATGGCGATTTTATATTAACGGCCTGGGTTGGCTATATCTATTATGTATCAGCAGGTGGAAATATCGAAACCCTGCTGGATACACATGCAGAGAAAAAAAATACTGCGGATATCGGCTATGATATGACTCAGCGGATCGTATATGTGCCTACTTTTAATGCCAAAACAATAGTGGCTTACAGGCTAAGGTAACTGGTTATTGAATACCTGCATTCTTAGGGTTAGGGCTGTTAATAAACCAGGCAGGTCTTAGAAACCTATCAGGTTTTCACAATTTTTTGAAGCTCTAAGCCTGAAAAAATTATTAATTATAAATTATTAATTATCATTTCCCATGGCTTTCCCGGTAGTGTTCCAATAACAGATCCCCTCCAAAATCGTCTTTAAGATCCCGCACTACGGTATGAACGTGGTTTGCATTGTTTTGCGAATTATCGTATTCAATAATAATAGTGGGCCCCTGTATCCGGTAATAATATGGTTTACCCAATACATGCTCCGTGTAACCGGCCCAGGTAAACCACAGTTTATCCAGCCCGGCAGATTGTATTTCTTTAAGCATTTTATCTGCAAATAAAGTGGTGTACCGGTGAATGTACAGGTTAATGAGTTGCAGCATTAATTGCTGGTGGGCTGGCGAAAGTTCATTATAACGGATACCGGCCGGATGATCAATCATGGCCTTGCGGCTGGATCCGGTAATAATTTCGCCTGGCGCGGTGGTATCTGTAATGGCCTTTTTTAATTCTTCCGGGGAGAGCGCGTGCAGCAATGCAAACCCTTTATCCGTTTCTTCTTTTAATACTTCCTTGTTTTTTTGGGGCCCGCTCAGCACAATCCCCGGATTAGATCCAAGGAACCCGGGCGTACCCGCCACCAGCTGTTTTTTATCGGCCGAAAAATGGAATGCCACATGATGCCCCTCAAAGCGCCAGCCCCAGATAGTTTTGGCGGATGGGATGCCGAAAATGGTAACAAAATATTTGCCCGGATCACGGAAATGATCCTCGGGTTTACGATGTTCCAGTTCTTTTAAAATAATATCCAGCTGCATAATATCATTTACTTTCTTCACGGTCTCTTCGCTGAGACATGTTTTCAGCAAATCCATCAAAGCGGTTCGCTGCCCTGTATTGAGCTCATTGACAGAAATGCCTTTTCGGTCATCGAGTGGTACGTAATTAAAACGATAGCGCTCACTGGTATCAAAAGGATATACTGCTTTGATGAGTTGTGAACTATCCAGCAGGTGGATGAATGCATCCGCTTTTCCAACAAGATCCTGCGCGTGGCCGGGGGTAATAAAAGAAAGGCAAAGAGAGAGGTATAAAAAGTAACGGTTCATATAACAAGGTATTAGTATGGCTAAAGATACCGCAATAGCATCAGAATTCTTTATCAACCTTGCGCAATTAAGTGTACTTCAAAATGAATGCTGTTTAAGATTGAAATTTTCAGACTGGTATAAAAAATGGATGCTCTTTTATCGCCGCAATCTTACAACTTTACATAATAACCTAAGTTTGCATTAAACATTTTTATATGTCCCTATTATTAAACAGAACAAGTTTTGGCGATCTGGCCAACAAGGGCCATGCCTTATCAACGGCTGAAGCAGAGGCCTTATTTTACGAATGGGTGTTAAATGCCCGTTTGCAATTGCACATGAAACAGGTGGCTTACTTAATGAAATGCTGGGCCGCGGAAAAAGAGCAGTTAGATGAGGCCGGCCAATGGAGATGGGAAATGGCTGGCCTGCTTCATGATGCCGATTGGGATCAATGGCCCGAACAGCATTGCATAAAAATCATTGAAGAACTGGAAAAGCGAAATGTTGATCCGGAGATCATCCGTGCAATAGCTTCACATGGCCCCAACCATTTTGGCGTGGAACCAGAAACGAACATGGATAAAATGTTATTTGCGTTTGATGAATTATCGGGGTTGATACATGCCTATTCCCTGATGCGCCCCGGCGGCTATGATGGCATGGAATTAAAAGGAGTAAAAAAAAGGCTAAAAGAAAAGTCGTTTGCAGCAAATGTATCAAGAGAAGAAATAAACGATGCATGCACCCGTGCAGGGGTGGCTTTAGATGAGCTGATTGGATTTATTGTTACCAAACAGGAGGATGTAAAATAGTTGATGCTGCACCCTCGTTTTGAGCATCGAATATTGAACATTGATTATTTGTAATTTAATACTCAATGTTCAATACTCAATGTTCAGGGAAAACCGGTCCAAAAGGGATTAGCCTTTTTTATCTTTTAATTCACTTTCGATAACAAAATGCCTGTGACCTTGTTTATCTACCCAATAATATTTTGATTTATTGTTGATGTATATTGTTTCACCGTTTGGGCCCTCTTTTCCATCATAAATTTTATCTACTACACCTGCTTTACTTTTCGATGCCAGTTCGGCGGTTTTGTTTCCGACCTTTTTTGCACTTTTTTTAACTGCATGACCAGTTTTTTTTGCAGCTTCTTTCAAATCCTGCCCCACAGTAGTGGTGTCTTGTGCATGAGCGCTGATAGTGGCAAATAGCCCGATAGATGCAGCCGCCATATAAATTATCAATTTCTTTTTCATAATAATAAATTTGTTTGGTTTTAAAGAAGCAAATTGTATGCCTTTTCCGAATCAATACAGGATTATCAGGTACCTGCAGGCAAGAATATAAGCTAAGGAATTTTTACCCCAAATGGGGCATCTTGTTTGGCACATGGTACACGATGTCCACAAAGCCATATCCAGGAATATTGATAGGCATTCACCCTGCTGGTATAAAATTGTTAAAGTGCGAAAAGAAAAAAAGGGAATGAACAATAATTCCCAAACATACTATTTCCCGGGTATTAATTTTTACCTGCAATCCAATTTTACATCCGCTGGTTAGCGGACAAACACTAATTAAACATTTCCAACCCGACAGCTACCGGATCACACTTACCATAACATTAGGATAAACCTACCTTTAATTGTTTTAAGCATTATTTCCGATTAACCGGCTTAAAATACCAATAATCCGATTTTTTAAATTAAAATTAAATGATAAACGATTAATTAAAAAAAACTATCTTTATTTCCCCTTGACACTAAAACCTTATATATCAGCATTTTTGCTTTGTGTTTTCGCAATTCTTTATGCACATAGCGTACTCCCTCATCATCCCCATGAGGAAGCAGCCACAAGCCGGCATGATGATCAGGATAATGAGCAGGATGATATCTATAATAATTTTCTGTCCCATGCTTTCTCTTTTTTACAACACGAAAGCGGTTATAGCATAATATACGAAGCACCTTCAACATTAACTCACTGTTCGATATTCAATTTTGATAAAACGGATTTGATTTTGCTTCAATATGTGGAGGTGGTTATTTATAGTACTCCTATAATAAAAAAAGAACCGCAATATTGTTTTTTTAATTCTTCTTTTTACACACTTAGTAATCTGTACCGTGGCCCTCCAGCGTTAGTGGTATAATTATGCCTGGCACTTTCATTCTTTGTCTACTTTTTAAACTCTTAGAAAGCCACAATATCCATTTGCAATTACTATTGCTTTATTTTTAGAGAAGACCTTTTCTTTTCCGGATCGGGCTGGTTAATAATTCTTCCAGGCAAAGTAGCCCTTTTGCTGTGACGTTATCAACCCTATCCATATTTTATTGTAATATCTACCAATTTATGAATGATATGAAAACAAAGAAACCAATTGCTATTATCGGTGCTGGCGTGGCGGGCCTGACTGCAGCAGATTTTTTACGAAAAAATAATATACCATTCGTTCTTTATGAAGGAGGAAAAAAAATTGCGGGACTTGCAACGAGTTTTAAGGACACGGAGGGATTTAGTTATGATTTTGGAGCCCATTTTATAACCAATCGCTTAGCGAACGCAGTTGGCATAGGTTCAGAATGCCGCGTAGTAAAACATTACGGGGAAACCGTTTGGCTGAATGGCAAGACATATAACTACCCTTTTGGTTTGGCTACAATTCCCAGGATGACATTGAGTTGGTTTACCGGGCGGATCCAATCACTGAGCAACGGACACAAACCAAAATCAGCAGCGGAATGGTTTCGGGATCGGTACGGGGCAGTTCTTGCAAATGAAATTGCACTGCCGCTCCTTGAAGCCTGGTCGGGTGCGCCGGCAGAAAAGCTGTCTCCTGCACTGGGTGATGGCTTATTCGGTGGCAGCACCTTAAAAACCTTTTACCTGAAAGTTGCCGGGAAGCTCACGGGGCGAGCCGTAGCGTGTGGATATAACAGGGAGAAACCTGAAACACCAAATGTCTGGCATGTTTATCCAAAGGGAGGCATTTCCACCTTATGTGAAAAACTAGCCGAAGGATTAGAAGATGCTATCAGACTTGAATCACCCGTTGAAGCGATCCTGGTTGAAAACGAGAAAGTGGTAGCGGTCCGTGTAAAAGGAGAAATACAGGAAGTTTCAGCAGTTATAAGCACAGCACCGGCAAATATTCTTCCCAAACTCGTGAAAGGTACCTCCGTTTTAGAAGCTGTGTCGCATTTTCGTTACCGCCCGATGGTCTTTGTCAACATGCGGTTTGAGGGCCGCAACCTCTTGCCTGATACCGTTCTGTGGTTTCCTGAAAAAGACTTTCCGTTTTTTCGCCTCACCGAGGCCCCCATTTCAATGCCATGGCTTGCTCCTGAAGGCAAAACAATCATTACCGTAGATATCGGCTGTCAAAAAGATGATGAAACCTGGACAATGGACGAAGGAAAACTGACAGAATTGTGTTTAGAACATCTCGAAGCTGTAATTTCTGATGCTAAAAAAAAGTTTTTAGGCAGCAATGTTTTAAAAACACCAATCGCATACCCGGTTTTTCTAAATGAATACGAGAAGGAACGCAAAGATTTTGAACAATCAACAAATATCGAAAACCTTTTGAGTGTGGGGCGAAACGGAGAATTTTCACACATGTTTATGGAAGACGTTTATTGGCGTACACAGAAAAAAGTGCAGCATTTAATACAGACATTAGATATGTAATAATAGACTATTTGAGAACCATGGTTCAATTTATCGTACCTGGTAAATAATCCGCATCAGCGGTTCTGCCATTGTTTGCCTTTTAATCCTTGATAAGTCCTGGGATCAAAGTACTTCTGTCTCTTCGGCTGAAGAGTATGTTTTTGCTTAAAAAAGCGAAATTAGCAGGAGGCTATCTGAATTTATTTATGTCATGATTCTTTTTTATAAGGAATTGACTTATTCGTGTGCTTCAAACCGTTAGGGGGAAATACCGGTAGTAATAGTAATAGGAGGACCTAAAGTTCAGTAGGGACGTACTATAATTCCGGCGCTTTTTTATATTAGTTCCCTATAGGACTCGCTTGAATTATAATACTTTCGAAGCTACCGATATTTACTCCCTAAGGGACTTTTAAATCCGTCCCAACTGCCTAATATTTGTTGGAGAAAAATTTTAACTTTAAAAATAAAACCCATTAAAATAAATTACCCTTACCCTAATTCGTGATGACAGCTTCAAGGCAGATGTGTGAAACTCAACACAGGCCCGGATCTAAGCATCGGAAATACCTCTCCTGCTGTAATTATTGTAAAAGTAGTTCCCCAATAAACCTACTAAAATTAGCTAGCTCGCATTTTATATATAGTCATTCATTAGCAACACCAATTGAAACGCACGACCTGTGAAAATAACAATTTTGCGTCGGCTGAAAGTATTACGTATTAAAGTTTATTCTAAGCTGTTCTCCCGTTTTAGAATAATACCAGATTTGTAAAATAATAAAATCATTTATTTTGAAGCGTATCAAACTGATTTCAAAATAAATGATCTTAAATTCATAATAATTAAAAATAGAAGTTAAGATTGAAAGGTGATTAAATGTTTTTTAATCCCTGTTCAACCATTATTTTAATTTACTTTTTTTATTTGCTCATTATTACTACAATGTGGCATACCAACTGATGAATCATTACTATAAACCGGTTGTTTCCTGGTAGCTGATATCGTCCACCTCCCCTTTAAAACTATCTACCCTGTCGCTGATAGCATCTTTAACACAGTTAAATTTCTCACGCAGGTCATTTCCTGTACGGGAAAGCTTTCTTCTTGTTGCTGAACCTTTATCCGGTGCATACAAAATTCCTAAAATTGCACCTGCGGCTACTCCTATCATTAATTTATTTACTGAGTTCATGGTGATTTTTTTTATGTTAAACAATTATTGGTCTGCAAAAAGTTTGATTTTTTATTAAAAAATTTATCAATTGAAATATGCTGTTCTTACATGCATGCAGCAATTTAAGACCGGTATAAGCTCTGATACATAGTGTAAAAAATTATGCCAGAACTTTTACTGTTGAATAGCAAAAATGCTGAGTACAATTTTCCACAAAAGCCAGGGCACGGTTGCCCATCATTCTAATGTAGAAGCATTAAAAGTATCTCCCTGCTTAATATCTCCTGTTTCAAATCCCTTTTTAAACCAGTACATGCGTTGAGCAGAAGTGCCATGCGTAAAGGATTCGGGAACAATATATCCCTGGCCCTCCTGTTGCAGGCGATCATCTCCAATAGCATTTGCCGCCTTCAGCGCTTCATTGATATCTGATGAATCAATTATATTCCTACCGTCTGCAGTCTTGATATTTTGAGCATGATTGGCCCAAACTCCAGCATAAAAATCTGCCTGTAATTCCAGTCGCACCGAATACCGGTTGTACGCTTCTTTGCTCACCTGGCTACGCAAATGCTGCATTTTCTCGGAAATGCCCATTAAATTTTGAATATGGTGACCCACTTCATGTGCTACCACGTAGGCCATTGCAAAATTGCCGGAAGCATTGAAGCGGGTTTGTAATTCTTCATAAAATGAAAGGTCGATGTATAATTCCCTGTCAGCCGGGCAATAAAAAGGGCCGGAAGCAGCACTGGCGTTACCACAGGCTGATTCAACGGTATTACGGAATAATACAAGTGTTGGGGCAGGGTAATTTTTATCCATCTGTTTTAATATCCGTCCCCATACATCTTCTGTATCTGCCAGCACCACTTTTACAAAACCTGCTCTTTGCGCATCAGCCTTTTCTTCCTGGGGCGAAAGTTTATTTTGTGCAGGGATCTGGGGCAACTGAATGTTTCCGTCGCCACTGCCCATCAAAAAATTGATCACCAATGCAATAATTCCTATAATGCCGCCACCAGCCGCCAATTTTCCACCAGACATCCCCCGGCGGTCATCTACATTACTGCTTTCTCTTCTTCCCTGCCATAACATAATTTATATATTTAGTTCAGGGAATAGTATATAAAAAATTGTGCCTAAAATATTGGGACTTTTTTCCTCAAATAGAATAATAAAAAGTATCAAACGAAAACCCGTCTTTTATCTTATCAACTCAATTTTGATAGTTGATAGGAAACTAGTTTAATTTTAATCAGGGCAAAATTAAGATTTAGTTTGATGCTTCTGTCAAAAAAAGGCTGCTACTGCGTACATAGCGCATCATCTTTAAAAGTAATTCTTCTTAGAACCTGTCTACATCTCTCGCTTTCACATTTTCCCATTTCCAAATTTTTAATTTATCAAATTGGCAAATCTTAGCTTAAAATATTTATTCAAAAAATGGGTAAAAAGGTTGCAATCCTATCTAATTTGTTGTAACTTTTTACCTTAAATTCCTTTTTTATGAAACAATACCACATAATATCGCGCATTGCAATCTATTTGCTAGCCATCGTTCTGTTTGCATTTGGTGTTTTCCATTTTTTACATCCCCGCGACCTTTTAGTTTATGTACCCACTTTTATGCCCGGTGGTATCATCTGGGTAAAATTTGTGGGTGCTGCATTTATTCTGGTCGCAATTTCTTTTTTAGTCAATAGAATGGTAAAGCTTGCAGGCTACGTGCTGGCAGTATTGCTGATCATATTTATAGTAAGTATTCACCTACCAAATTACCTCAATGCGGGTGGTAAGGAAGAAAAACAAAGTGCATTGATAAATCTGCTGAAAGACACGGCCATTGTTGGTTTTGCATTGCACATAGCAGCCGGGGCCCATCACCAGAAATTGCATTTGGAAGAGAGCGATTAACAAACAGGCTATTCATTTATTTTCGCAGTTTTTAGTAACCCATCTGTGCAAGAAGATGAGTGATGAGTGCTGAATAATGAGTGTAGAAAGTTGAAACACACACTCATCACTCATCACTCCTCACTCATTATTTTATTACTTAAAACCTTTCCATATGAACATCCTTCAACGTATTGAACTGTGGGGCGACACGCATCATCCCAAATGGGTAGATATTATTCGCATAACATTGGGTATTTTTCTTTGTTATAAAGGAATTGATTTTCTTCGAAACATGGGAACGCTGATGGGCCTTATGCCCATTAAGGTTGAATTTGGTTCTTTAATGTTTATTGTATTGGGGCATTATGTGGTATTTGCCCATATTTTAGGCGGCATATTAATCACCATAGGATTGTTTACCCGTTTTGCCAGCCTTATACAGATCCCTGTTTTACTGGCTGCCGTGATCCTGGTCAATACGAAGGGAGATTTAATGAGGCCATATTCTGAGTTGTTCCTTTCTATTATAGTGTTGCTTTTGCTCGTTTATTTCCTGATCGCAGGGAATGGCCCATGGTCGTTTAAATTAGCTGAAGAAGAGAAAAAAACTAACCGGGAGCCAACCAATTAAATAATATTAAACAGGCCTGGCTCATGCGGTAAGGCAGCATATCAGTAAATTTGCGCAAATACATTTTAACCGCTTACCCGTTTTGCTCTTTTATGATGCCCCCGAATTCCGGGATTTGATCCATATAAGCTAAAAATGGAAATACAATATGGCCCGGATTTACACCTGGAGTTTACTGAAAATAAAAACTACACTAACAAATATCGCTTACAACGGGAAGGAGAAATATTGCTGCTGGCCGACGACATACTTCGTTTCGCCTTGAACCACCGCTATTATATCTTTTTTGATTTTACTGCCGACAATTTTGACGCTGTATATTGGATTCCCGGTAATCATCCATATTATGGCTATGATATTGGAAGGACAAGCAACCCGCTTTTTGAAAAAATACGCAGCAATGTTTTTTTAGTAAATAACCGTGCTATTAACCAGAGGGGTATAAACATTATTTGCAGTATATTTTGGAGTTATATCAGCCCCCTAAATGAAAGGATAATTCAAAAAGGTCTGGCTGATTTTTCCTGCATCAATATCATTGGAAAACCATTATTGCCATCTCATTTTAATGAACTTCATCCTACCGCCTCATCTTTTATAAAAAGCGAAATAAAAAGTTATACCCATCAAAAAATATTGTCCTCACGCACCATGTCCTACTTTACCCAATTACCCGGCAAAATACATGAAAAGGCCGCTGAATGAGGCTTTTGAGGTAGAATTGCATGATTATACAGCGCACTCCAATATCAGTTTTTGGCTATATGGGCATCTCCATACTAATATACCCGGCTTTGTAATTGGCAGTACAAAAATCCTGACTAAGCAGTTAGGTTATCTAAGGCAGCACGAACATCACAGCTATAACGGGAATGAGGTTTTTGAAATATAAAACTAAGCACGGTCATTCCATTAGCATATTTCCAATGGATCTATTGTACTCCTTTCGGGTTTTTAGTCACCAGCTCATTCAATACACTTTTTGCCTTTTCAACCTCGGCGGTCTGTCTCTCCTGGGCTTTCTTATTGTATTCAAGTTCGCTCTGTAATTTCTTCAGTTTCTTTTCCATATCCGATTGATCATCGAGCAGGTCGGTCAGCTTTTTTTCTTCTTTTTTTACCTGAGCCTGCTGACTGGCAACATTTTTATTATACACGCCCTGTTGTACATCGGGTAACATTCCGGTAAGAAAGGCACCCCCTTTTTCAACAGAAGTAATACCGGCAGACTTTGCAGCATCAGATTTTACTTTATCTTCAGGTATCTCGCCTGGAAGAGCCACTATAAAATAGACAACCGTTTGTTCCTTTTCCTTCCTGCTTTTTCTTTCTATTTTAATAAAAGCATCCATCGGCTTTACGGGGTCAATGCGTGGTATGATCACATTGCGGTATACTAAAAAATCTTTCGTTTCTTTTGGTTTTATCCCCTGTAATTTAAATCGCTCTTTTATTGCGTCTTCCACTATATCCGGCGGAGCATTCATTTCAATCAAATAGCCATTGTACTTACCCCCATTAAATTCTATCATGGAACTTTTCGCTTCCGCACTATCCAGGCTCAAATTCTGCGAAAATGCAAGGGAGGTAATTGTAATCAGTAAGCAGGTAACCATGTATCGCATAAATCTTTATTTTAATAATGATGAACGGTAAAACAAAGATAAGATCAATTCAATAGTATTGGGATACACCTGTATGTTTTATTTATAAAGTGTTTGGAAAATAATTCCGGGAAATAGTAAAATGATTTGCTCCCGTCTTTAATGTGGCGGAAAACAGGGAAGGCATATATCAATATCTTCCCGGAATAAACATGGGAAGAAAAAGGTCGACTGTTTCTTTAACTGGCTTTATCTACGGGGAGCAGAAATGGCGACACGGAAATCTTTCTACTGCCCGCTTTTAATGGCCGGTTAAATTTATTGGACTAACATTATTTTATACCTACTCATAATACCATAATTCATGAGCATGGTGATCAGCAGGATGTGTTATTGCATCAATAACCTCAATTATTTCACTGATATTATTGGCAGGTATCCCTATCGACCTTGCATGAGTCCTGATCAATTCTTTATTGGGAGCGGTATAGATACAATACAATTTATCATCAGTCAGGTAACTTTGCTCCCATTGAATTTGAGGCCCGATCCGGGCCAAGGCATCGTTGGAAACTTGTATTATCGCCTCCAGTTGCAAACCGGTTAGATGGCCCGCTCCGGGTATTTCCCTTTCAATTATATACTTAGGCATGATTAAGTGGTTTTAGGAACAGATTATAAGTTTTAGATAAAAATGTATCATAAATTTAGAATTAATTTCGTTATTAAGCCTACTTATTTTGCCGGCAACTAAAAATTAACAAAGAGTCCGTTTTAACACGCTTTAAATAGTAACCCGGACTACTCAGCAGGCAGGTAAAATAGTTTGCCCTGGTCCTTAACTGGTTCATCAGGGGTTCAGGCAATGACCGGCATTCTGAATGTTTTATTTCTACCAACTGAAGACTAAAATGAAATAATCAGCGCAGGAAAATATTATTTGGCGACGATCAGCATCAATAAAAACTCATTTGGTTTTATTAATATAAATTTACCCTTCGATTTATTTAGTTTTATTGGACACAGCCAATTATGAGGAGCGATGGATTGATCGTTGGCGGTGGATCGCTGGTCGTTGACGGTTGATCGTTGATAGCTGGTTGTTGAAGGGATGGAACTGCTCTAACCAACCAACCATCAACCGTCAACGATCAACCACCTTTCCAATATTTAAAGACTTTATTTCGACTACTCAATTACTACAATGAACAGAATTAAACCGGATTTAGATATTGTATTGGACCTGCTGAAAGAAACCCTTATAGCATATCCGACATCTAAATTTATTGAAAGCCTCCTGTACCAATACCAGGAAAGGGGAAGCCTTAGCAAAAAACAATTGGAAGGCTTGTACAATAAAGCCGCTAAAATAAGTTCAATTGCGCCGGGGAAAATAGCTACCCTGGAAGCCATCATATTAAAGAAGCCTACCCGGTATAAATCGCCCCTCCCAGTTTCCGTACCCGTGTTTACAAAAGACCTTTTGCTGGAAGAACTGATAACTGGTATCCTGGCAAAATATCCGCAACATAAGCGGGTACTTTTTATCAAATTAAAATTTGATAATAACGAATTGATTTCACCGCTCGAAAAATCAGAAATTGAGCGATTTCATAAATTGCTCATTAAATAATGCAGACAAATGCTATTTCTTAGCCCCTTCTGTAAACCACTCCATGAATTTTTTATGAAACCTAAAAAAAAGTTTATTTTATTTAAAGTGAAACTGGTTATTGAACTGGTAGTTTTATTGATCAGCAATGCATCTGATGCACAGGTAAACAGTTGCAAAGATCCGTTGGCTAATAATTACAACACGGCTGCTACCATAAACGACGGGAGTTGCACGTACGATCCTGCAAATTATACACCACTAACAAAAGTAGATCCCATAAGTGATATTCTAAACGAAAGCAGCGGATTACAAATGGCCGGTAATTTCCTGTGGAGTTTTAATGACGGAGGAGGCGCCGCCGCTATTTATAGAATTGATACAATAACAAATGCATTGTTACAAACAGTTAACCTTGCCGGCGCCGAAAATATTGATTGGGAAGATATCACTTTTGATGGCGCTAATTTTTATGTTGGTGATTTTGGGAACAATGCCAATGGGGCAAGAACAAATTTAAAAATTTATAAATTTCCATTGAGTGCCATTTCGGATTATATTAACAACCCGGTTGCTACTATTGCTGCCGCCCAAATAGAAATTATTAATTTTTCATATGGCAACCAGCCTCAGCCTCCCCAGCCAACCAGTAATAATAATACAAAATTTGATTGTGAAGCAATGATCGTGGATGGTGGAAAAATTCACCTGTTCACAAAAAACTGGATCGATCTTACTACTACCCATTACGAGATCAATGGCCTTACAGCAGGCACTTATATAGCAGATTCATTAGAAACGCTGATCACAAATTATCTTGTAACGGGAGCGGACAAGGCAACCAGTCAAAAGTTGGTAGCTCTTTTAGGATATCAGAAAACATTCCCGTTCTTTCATTATCTTCATTTGTTAACGGATTACAGCGGGGAAAACTATTTTAATGCCAACAAAAGGAAAATTAATTTACCGGATGTTACAATAATGGGCCAGGCCGAAGGAATTTGTTTTAGAACTTCTACCTATGGCTATATCAGTAACGAAAAAGTTGCTCTTCTATCTATCAATCAAAAACTGCGCTCCTTTGATATCAGCAACTTTGTTTCTAATCTAATTTCAACCTATACTTTTATTGGCTTTGGTAATTGGGATGTGCCGGCCAACTGGAGTAATAATATTGTGCCTCCTGCAACAATTCATCGGGGTGATGAAATTATTATTGATCCTGCATCGGGCGGGCAATGTGTGCTGAATATCCCTTACACATTATCTGCTGGTGCGAAGCTGAATGTAAATCCGGCAAAGAATTTTATTATACATGGCAATCTTAGTTTGCAATAATCAATAAGAACGCTTTCTGTAGGTAGTGTCTGCAAGAAAACGCTGTAGACCTTTACAGAAAAGGGATACAGCGTATTTCGTTTTTTGAATGTTGAGACAAGAAATGGGTTATGGAAATAACGG